>JAYUAU010000113.1:0-17122 GCA_043741135.1 Sphingomonadales bacterium
GGTGCTCCTTGCTGGATTGCTTCGACAACAACACAGCATGGCATCGGTTCACTGCGAATCAACTGCCAAACAAAGCGCCGTCCACAACATCACCGTAACGCCCGTAACTCCGAAATGCTGTCATCATTCTCATTGACACCCAAATGATGCAAAGCTAGATTAACAATCTAGCGAAATAATTTTGGGGGCAGGAAATGCGTAAAACTGTTTCGGCGACAATTTTATGGGCCATGTTTTTCGGGTCCGGGTTGGGTCTAATTTTCTTGCTGACTTCGCCGACCATGGCGCAGTCGAGTCAATGCTCCCAGATCAGGGATATCAGCCGACAACGGGTTTGTTTGCAGGCAGAATCTGATTCCCGTCGATATGCTCAGGATGCCCAAATGTGGAGAGATGAAGAAGCTCGAATTCGGCGAGACTATGATACTGCGTGCAAACGCATAGGTCAGATTGCTAGATTTGTTGGGCAAGGGCGTACATTCAAGGCAGCCTGTGTTGCTCCAGGGTTAATTAACGATAGAATCAATCGCTGATTGAGTTTGGGAACTACGAAGACTACGGTGATGTTGTAGACGGCGCTCTGTTGAGGGTTTGATTTGGGGGTTACGGTGGCAGTTTAGCAATATCATCTATGAGAAGATGAATTAAGCGCACTGTCACCGTAACCTCTAGTATAGTGTCCCCGTATCTCCCGGATCTCAGCTTGACACCGCCTGCCCCCCCTCTAGCGCCACATTGTCACTGTTTACCCCCCCCTCGAGGCTCGAATGCAAGGCAAAATCATCACTGTTCCAGCCATCGAAACGTTCGGTGTTATCCGTGACAATGATGGTGGCAGCTACTCTTTTACTATTGAGGATTGGAAATCTCCGAGCGAGTTTTTGGTTGATATGCCGGTTAATTTTGAAGCAAACGGCGGTCAGGCAAGTCAAATCTACGTCATATCAAAAATCACAACAGATTCCTCAGATGTTTTAATAGCAGATCAATCTGCTCCAGTGGAAAAGTCGCGTTGGAAAACCGTTTTTTTTGTTGGCATTGCTCTCTTGACGCTGTTTGTTAGCGGTGTCGCGTTATACAAGACTAGCTCATGGTCATATTCTGCCAAAGATTTAAAATCCCGGTATTACGCCTCTCGAATAGCCAAGATCAGAGCTAAGCCGTCTAAGGACAGCAAGGAATTGGGGCAACTTGCTCGCGGGGATATAATTGATGGCTCTTTGGTCGACGGCCTATCTGTTTCCTCAAAATGGATCAGAATTGAAGGCGGGCCAAATGCTGGTGGCTATGTCAGTGTGGTGAACCTCAGTGAATCTAGACCTGTTGACGTTGATATGGCAAGTGGCGGCTCAGTTTCCTTGTCGCAGGATACTGACTTGCATTCTATGCCAAATGACAACTCAAGCATAGTGGCACATATGTTGATGGGTGAGAGTGTTAGTGTCGTCGGACGCACTAGGGACGGCTGGTCAGAGGTCACGCCAAAAGCCGGTGGCGTCGCTTACTTCAAGGATGGCAGTGCCTTTTCAGCTGTAATTGCGCTTGAAAATCCTGTTAACACTGGGATAGCACCAGAGACTTCTAGCGTAGCAAGCAAAGAACTCTTCACAAAGCTTTTGGAATATCAGTTGCAAGGTCGAGACGATATATTTTTGGGTAAAATTCCCTCACTGATCGCAGTTAATAGCGCACTATATAACACTGGTGATCGTGATATATCACATTATGTTGTTATGAATATGGTCAATGACGGTAATAGAGATTCAACAACAATCGATGCAAAGATCGCATTATTAGTTGAAAATGGATATTTAAAATATGTACCTATATCAGGTGAATATATAGAAGTATGCAAAAAACAATGGGAATATCTTGCATGTTCCGGTCAATACATCTTCACTGCCAAGGCGGTTTCCACTATTTCAATTGAAAAAGCTAACGATTTTACTATAAAATTGGGCCATACTGAGATGGTAAGTGTAACGGACTATACAGTACCAACTGAGATGTTTGGCAGGACGGTGTCTGAGGTGAAGCTTCTCTACAAGTTTGTGCCGAACGCCATGCTAGATTCACAAGCGGGATTCGATGCCTTTCGTTTTGATTTGCCATATGAATATCGTAAATATGGTGGAGGTGAAAATGTAAGAGCGATGATGCTGCTTTACGGTAGTGGCTGGAAAGTGGAAAATCTGAGACTTGGAGATATATCACCTGTAGCTCAAATGGGAGGAACTAGTGTTCCTATAAGGTGAATATTTCAATATTTCTGAGTTACGGGGACAGAGTTCCGGGGACACAAGACAGAGTTCCGGCAGAGTTCCGGGGACACAATACTCGGGAGTTCCGGGGACACGGGAGTTCCGGGGACACAATACTAATTACCCACTGCTCGAAATACGCTGGAATTGCGCGAGTAACGCTCCCCACCCCCTAACTCACCTCAAAACACCCAACCCCTTCACTCTTCAGCTTCACGCATGCACTGTGCGCACCTGCGCCGGAAATTCGCAGGCGGTAAACCAAGCGAGACTTGACTGCGGCAACCGCCACGGTCTTTTGAAAGCGGCTCAGGTCTGGGCGGGTGCTCAGCAGCTGCGCCCAATGTGCCTCTGCCTCTGCCGGCGATGCGGCCGCTGTTAGTTGGATGGTCTGGTGATGGGTGGGATAAGACCCATTGCTTGAGGCGGCAACCACGGGCGGCTGCACGGCGGGGCTTAGCGGCGGTAGGCCTCGCTGAGGTAGCGGCAATACTGCACTGGCGAGCGTCATGCGTGGTTGCGCCGCTGTGGCTCCAGCCAATTCGATTTTGGGTAGAACCGCAGGCGGAGCAAGTGCGGCAAAAACGGGCAGTTTCGCGGTGAGGGCAAATTGCTGCGCGTGCACTTCACTTTCCAGCGGATCGTCGCCGATCACCACGGTCGTCTTGCTGGTATTGGTGAGCTTGAATAGCGACTGCGCAAAGGCAGGCGGCAGCCGCACGCAGCCGTGCGATGCGGGATATCCCGGCAACCGTCCAGCATGGATGGCAATCCCCTCCCACGTGAGGCGCTGCATATAGGGCATCGGCGCGCCGCTATAGATGTTCGAGCGGTGGAGCTTGTGCTTTTGCAGGATGGGAAACACGCCCGAAGGGGTTTCATGGCGGCGTTTGCCGGTGGATATCGGCGTGCTCGCCCAGAGCGTGCCATCGCTGAACACGAACATATGTTGCGATGCCTTGCTGATCACAATCAACGTGCCCGACCGGAGAACAGTCGCCACCAGCGGCGGATTGATCATGGCGGGCGGCGGCGGCGCTTTGGGCTTTGGCGGCGCTAGTGCGACACGGGGCGCTGGGGGTTTATTACCAGTCACCAGCAGATAAATTCCCGTAGCATCGAGCAAGGCGAGCACCAGCACAGCTGGCAGGAGCAGCGTGGGAGAATCGAGAAAAGTCCTTAGCCGTCTGTTCATCGAGATGAGGAGTAATCAATGACGTGGTATCGACAAGCGATTCGTTTTGATTGCGTCAGGATGGCACACGAACATAGCTCCCCCGCTTGCCCCGACAATGCTTTCGCGGTGGCTCACTCTGACATCGATTATAACCCCGAAGACTATTGCTGGGTGCACGGTGTGCGGCACGGGTGGGTGTTATCGTGCTCGGCATGTTACCCGGGGTTGCGGTGGGCTTTGGGGCTATCTTACTCAGGCACAAACAAGTGCGAAGCGGCACGTAAGGGCTTATAGTGCAGCGAGGAATGTCGCGACATTTTTGCCCAGGTCATCGGTTGCATAACCGCCTTCCATCACGATCAGCATCGGCACATTGAGCATAGCGATTTGCGCTCCGATGGTGCGGAAATCATTCTGTGTGAGCTTGAAATGTGAAATCGGATCGCCGCTGTAAGTGTCCGCGCCGAACGATAGGATGAGGAATTCGGCGTTCCAATCCGATAGTGCCAACAGCGCGGTTTGAAGCGCATTTGTATAGCGCGCAATCTCCGTGCCCCGGGCCAGTGGCAAATTGAGGGTGGTGCCACCGCCCGCGCCCGCACCGCGTTCATCGGCGTGGCCCCAGTAAAAGGGATAATCAGTTGCTGGATCAGCGTGGATTGAGACAAAGAATATGCTGGGATCATCATAGAAGATATCCTGCGTGCCGTTGCCGTGATGATAATCAATATCGAGGATGGCAACGCGACCAGCGCCGCGCCGCTGTGCCTCGCGCGCCGCAATCGCCGTGTTGTTGAGGTAGCAATAGCCACCGAGATAATCAGCGCCCGCATGGTGACCCGGCGGGCGACACAGCGCGAATGCGGCTTTTCGCTCTCCCGACAGCAAGCCGTCTAGCGCGGTCAATGCCGTTTGCGCTGACCAATAGGCTGAATGCCAGCTATTTTCAGCAATCGGCGTGCCCGCATCATAACTGAACCGCCCGAGCCGCGCATCGATGCGTGTGAGATTAAGCGGACGCCTGCCGACTACGGGCCAGACATAGCCGATCGCATCGCCTTCACGCCCTGCGGCTTTCCAATCGCCATAAGCGGTTTGCAAAAAAGCGAGATAGTCTGCGTCGTGAACGGCTTTGAGGGGGTCGAGGCCCCAGTTCTGCGCGGCAATGACTGTACCAATTGACCGACAGATACTTTCTGCGCGGTCAGGTGCCTCTTGATAAGCAACCCAACCCCCGTTGTGGAGCTCGCGCGCAGGCGAATGTGCAAGTTGGCGGGGATCGAAGACTGAGAACATTGCGGCTGTCATTTGAAAGCTCGATGCGCCGATTAGAGGAAAAGTTTCACTACGCCGATAATCGCCAATGTGAAGCCTGAAGCTGCCACCATCGGATACAGAGCCTTCTCAAGACGAATTTTATCCGTTTCAGCATTTATCTTGGACGTTTGCGCAATCAAATTTGCAATCTCAACATCGATCTTGAGCGCGTCAGCGTGAGTCATTCTCCGTTCTTTCGGCTGCCTGGCAGGCTAATTATTACCAATCGCAACGAGAGTCGAGTGGCAATCTAGAGCGCGTTGCGTAAAATGTGGATCGTCTTTGCGAGGAGTGAAACGACGCGGCAATCCACTTGCGACACCATATTATGGGTTGCCGCGCTTCGCTCGCAAAGACGAGTGATGAAGATTTATAGCGAGTTGCGCTAATGCCCGTCTCGCCCCTAAGGCTGCGTCGCGAGCAAATAGGTCTGCCGCAATTTGTCGATTGGCTCAAGCTTGCCGCCCGCTTCATAATGCCAGAATGTCCAGCCATTGCAGCTTGGCGCGCCTTGTAACAGCGCGCCCACTTTGTGGATTGATCCCGCATCGCCGTTGACCAAGATTGAGCCATCGGCGCGCACAGTCGCACTCCAGCGGCGCTTTAGGTCGCTGATCATGGTGCCCGCTTTGATATAATCGGTCTCAACCAAAGTGCCGAACGCCACCCTTGGCGCAGCGGTTGGCGATTGCATTGTAGTGACCGTCGATTCGTCGAGCGGGAGTGCGGCGGCAATCCGTTCATGCGCCACGTCAACATAGGTGGTTTCGCGTTCAATCCCGATCCAGTGCCGCCCCAGCCGTTTTGCAACTGCTCCCGTTGTTCCGGTGCCAAAGAACGGATCGAGCACAATATCACCCGGCTTTGTGCAGGCGAGCAGGATGCGGTATAGCAAAGCCTCAGGCTTTTGCGTGGGGTGCGCTTTGGTGCCACCGCGTTTAATGCGTTCCTGACCGCCGCAAATCGGGAAGCTCCAGTCTGACCGCATTTGGAGTTCATCGTTCAATGTTTTCATCGCGCGGTAATTGAAAGTGTAACGCGCATCCTCACCCTTCGATGCCCATATCAAAGTCTCATGCGCGTTGGTGAAGCGCGTGCCTTTGAAATTGGGCATTGGATTGGCTTTGCGCCAAATGATGTCGTTCAAAATCCAAAAGCCCGTATCCTGCAGCACACTGCCGCAGCGGAAAATGTTGTGATAACTGCCGATCACCCAGAGTGTGCCATTGGGCTTCAGGATGCGGTGTGCTTGCTCCATCCAAGCGCTGCTGAAGCGATCGTACGCCGCATTACTATCAAATTTATCCCAATCATTATCAACCGCATCAACGCGCCCGCCCTCAGGGCGGAACAAATCGCCGCCAAGCTGAAGATTATAGGGGGGATCAGCAAATACCATATCAACGCAGCCATCAGGCAGACCGCGCATCGCTGAAATGCAATCATCCATCAGGATTTGATCAAGCGGAAGGGCTGCCAATGGCTTGGCATCCGCTACCTTGATCCGTTCCAATACGCCCATATTTGCCCTTAGTATCTTAATTAGCATTCTGACTGAGTCATCACGCGAAGCTAGTCAAGACAAAGGGTTAATCAAAATAGTTAACAAATTGATTAACTTTTGAGAACAAAAAAAGCCCGCCACGATATGTTGATCTAACCGCGCGGCGCAGACTCAATCTCTAGTGGTGTGTTCAATCTGACTCACCTCAGATATATTTTCAGTTTCAGTCTGATTTGTCGATATTGCTCATGAGAATACGCACGGGCGCGAAACTTTGGCGGTGAAGTGGAGTAGGGCCTAGCAGATTGAGCGCGGCCAGATGAGCGGCCGTGCCGTAGCCCTTATTCGATGCCCAGCCATATCCCGGATAGTCTTGATCAGCCGCAATCATGATCCGGTCGCGATACTCCTTTGCGATGATGCTGGCAGCCGAAATGCAGGGGTGGATCGCATCGCCGCCGATGACAGCGGTTGCGGGCCAGCGCCATAGCGGCAGGCGGTTGCCGTCAACCAATATATGCGACGGCGCGGCCTCTAACGCTTCAACAGCGCGCGTCATCGCGAGCATTGTTGCTTGCAAAATGTTGATCTCGTCAATCTCTTGCACGCTCGCGATTCCGATGCCGACCCGACAGCGCGCGAGAATTTGGGCCTCAAGCACGCTGCGCCGTTTGGGCGAGAGCTTTTTGCTATCATCAAGCCCTGCAATACCGCCCGCGCACAAGATCACCGCGGCGGCGACCACCGGCCCCGCAAGCGGCCCCCGGCCCGCTTCATCAACGCCCGCGATAATCACAGATCACGAACCGCCTGATGCCCCATCGGCCCGTATCCCTGGCCAAAACCGGGGGCGGCCACAATCGCCGCGCGCACGAACCGGCGTGCGCGTTCGATGGCAATGGTCAGCGACAGGCCTTGTGCCAATCCGCACGCAATGGCGGTGGAAAGTGTGCAGCCCGTGCCGTGCGTGCTTGTTGAGATAATCCGTCGATCCTCCCACCGCGCAATTTCGCCGTCACGGTCAACTAACCGGTCGATGATTATATTGCCGCCGCCGTGCCCGCCTTTGATCAAAATCGGTGCGTTTATCTTCGTGACGGCGCCATCGCCGCCTAGCCACTCAAATTCGTCAAGATTAGGCGTCACAACAGTCGCAATTGGAAACAGATGACTAAACATTGTTTTGACCGCCTCATCATCTACCAGCCGATCACCACTTGTGGCGATCATAACCGGATCAACGACAACGGGAATAGGAAATACCCCAGGTTTCCCGCCAGCACTCCGCAGCTTGGCGCGCGACATCACTAGCATGGCACCAACAATCCGCACCGCCTCAGCGGTTGGCAGCATACCGATCTTGATCGCGTCGGCGCCAATATCCTCAAGCACCGAGGCAATCTGCGCGCCAATGACTTCGGGTGGCATTGGCAACACGCCTTGAACTCCCACCGTATTCTGCGCGGTCACCGCCGTAATCGCGGTCATCGCAAAGCCGCCGAGCATAGTGACGGTTTTGATATCAGCCTGAATGCCAGCGCCACCGCCTGAATCGGAGCCCGCAATGATCAGGATACGCGCGGTCACTATGTGATTGTCCTTTGGTTGCCTTGCTATTCCTAGCAAGCACCCGCCCACGCGTCAAAAGCCAGCTCACGCATAACTGGTCACTTCAAATTCAATGCCATCAGGATCGAAGAAATAGAAGCGCCGACCGGGTTCATAATCGCCGTGGGAGTAGGGCGTGAGCCCGCGCGCGATAACTTTGCGCTCCACATCATCTAAATCGGCAACCAAAATGCCCACATGATTAAGCGGCTTGCCCTTTTCAAACGCCAATCGCTCACCACCGTTCGCAGACGCTGAATAGACCGCCAGATAATGAATGTCGCTGCCAACATGAATTGTATAGCCGCCCAGTGCCGATGGCCCGCGCCAGCGGATATGCCAGCCAAACAGATCGACGAGCATCGCGGCGCTCTGTTCAATATTGCTGACCGTAAGATTTACATGTTCGATAATCGCTTGCGTCATTTTGAAAGTCCTTTGCTCCAAAAATGGGTTGACGCTCACTCACTACAACCTCAAGTTAAGGTGAGATCAAGCTTTTTTTGCACTGGGGTAATGATGCGTTCAACCGACGTAATCTCGATTGGAGACCTTGCTGCGCGGACTGGATTATCAGTGTCAGCGATCCGCTTTTATGAAGAACGCGGCCTTGTTGAACCGTTTCGCAGTCCGGGGAAACAGCGGCGCTTCGTGCGTTCGGATATCCGTCGGCTGTCATTCATCCGCATCGCGCAGCAGCTTGGGCTTTCGATTGACGGCATCGCTGCTGAACTTGCTAAGCTTCCTCTTGGCCGCACACCCAATGCAAGCGACTGGAAACGGATCAGTCAGGAAATGCGCAAGCTTTTAGATGAACGCATCGCCGCGCTCAGCCGAACGCGCGATTTGCTTGATGGCTGTATTGGCTGTGGCTGCCTATCGCTGCGCAAATGCGCGCTCTATAATCCAGAAGATCGCGCCGGACGGTGCGGCGCAGGGCCACGGTATCTGCTGGGCGACCGCGCTGAACCTATCGCTTAAACTTACGCTGTGTTGACGCTGGGAACGCCGCGAGTTTCGCTTTCGCCCGCACCGGCCGGTCAACCAACTCACCGCCGCAATTAGGGCAGCGTTCATCAAGAATGTCAGCGCACGGCGCGCAAAATGTGCATTCAAATGAGCAGATGAACGTGCCGGGAGCATCGGCAGGCAGCTCCGCTCCGCAACGTTCACAGTCTGGCCGCATCTCAAGCATTAGATGATCGCATCCAATCCCTTATGCTTGATCAAACTCAGTAATTTAAGCGAAGGCCCGCTTGGGCGTTTCTCACCGCGTTCCCACTGGCTGACAAGGCCTGGAGTGACGTTCAGGTGACGTGCGAGCACGGTCTGGCTGATCATTTCATGATCGCGCAGCGCACGGATGGCATCGGGAGCCACTTGAGGGATAGGGGTAAGGCATTTTTCATCAAAGCTGCGCATGGTTTTCTTATCAAGAACACCAACCGAATGTAGCCCTTCCGCGAGCTCATGCAGCGAAGCCAATATGTCATCTTTATATTGTTTTGCCATGTTATCGCACCTCCTTCCAATATCCTTTTTCGACAAGCGCATCCGCGATTGCGTCGGACGAGTCCAAAGTTTCATTCGCCAGCGAGCGATACCATGATCGCAAATCTGGGCTGATATTAGCCATATCATTCTTAGCAAAACCGTGGACAAAAACGACGCGATGCTTCATTCTAAAGAATAGGATGACCCGATACCCGCCAGATTTTCCTCCGCCACGCCGGGCAATCCGTTGCTTGAAAAGGCCACTGCCGAGGTCAGCATCAAACTTTCCGTCCTCTATTTCAGTCACCGCTTCAAGCAACTGTGTATCAGATATCCCTTCACTCAGACAGAATTTTGCAAATTTCTTGATCTTGAATACACGCATGAACTAACACCCAGTGTTATAGATTGTCAAGCCACGGCGTCCTTCACCGCATCGCATATCGCATCAACAACGCGCGTCACCTGCGCGGCGTCATCGCCTTCGGCCATCACGCGGATCACGGGTTCAGTGCCTGAGGGACGGATAACAAGCCGTCCCGATCCGTTTAGTTCAGCCTCAGCGTCAGCTATCACGGCCTTCACCGCTTCATGTTCAAGTGGCTTTCCGCCCGAGAAGCGCACGTTTTTCAGCAATTGCGGCACCGGATCAAACAGATGGAGCAATTCGCTTGCTGGCTTGTCTTGCATCACAAGTTCAGCGAGCACTTGCAGCCCCGCGACAAGCCCGTCACCCGTTGTCGCATAGTCTGAGAGGATCATATGCCCCGATTGCTCACCCCCGACGTTGAAACCGCCTTTGCGCATTGCTTCGAGCACGTAGCGATCTCCCACTTGAGTGCGCTCAAGGCTTAAACCCTGTGTTTGAAAATAACGCTCTAGTCCAAGGTTTGACATCACCGTCGCCACCACGCCGCGCCCGCGCAACTTGCCTGCGCGCGCCCAGCTTGCGCCAATCAAGCCCATGATCTGATCACCGTCAACGATTTTGCCGTGTTCATCAGCAATGATCAGCCGGTCAGCATCGCCGTCAAGCGCAATGCCGATATGCGCGCCGCTCGCCACGACGGTTTCCTGCATCAGTTCAGGGTGCGTTGATCCGCATTTATCATTGATATTGGTGCCGTTCGGATTGACGCCAATCGCGACAATCTCAGCACCCAATTCCCACAGCGCCGAAGGGGCAACTTGATAGGCCGCGCCGTTCGCACAATCGACGACGATCTTAAGGCCATCAAGGCGAAGTTCCTCTGGAAAGCATGATTTGGCAAAGTGGATATACCGCCCGCGCGCATCTTCCACACGGCGCGCGCGGCCGATTTTATCATCAACTGCAAACACTGGTTTTTCAGTCAGCAATGTTTCGATTGCGTCTTCATCGGCGTCGGAAAGTTTATAGCCGTCCGGGCCAAACAATTTGAGGCCATTATCATGATAGGGATTATGGCTCGCTGAGATCATTACGCCGAGGTCTGCCCGCATCGAGCGGACAAGCATCGCAACCGCAGGCGTTGGCATCGGGCCCACTTGCACGACGTCCATTCCCACCGCCGTAAACCCCGCGACAAGCGCATTTTCAATCATGTAGCCCGAAATACGCGTATCCTTGCCAATCACCACGCGGTGCTTGTGCCCGCCGCGCACGAAATGCGCGCCCGCTGCCATCCCAATGCGCATTGCCATTTCGGCGGTCATCACGCCTAGATTGGTGCGCCCGCGAATGCCGTCCGTACCAAAGAATTTACGCGCCATTACTCATCCCCACTGCTTAACGCTTGCTCCTTGCGCCAGATCAGACACTCTCGGCAAGTCCATTCACCGTTCACGGGCTGTTCACGGCCTCTTGGTTAATGGAGCGCGGCCTAGTATCGCAACAGGGAGGATATCATCATGAATTTGTTCTACGGGAAATCAACCGCAAATTTGCTCGCCAGCGTAGCGCTCGTTTTAGCCAGCACACCTGCGCTTGCAATTGATGCAACTGTGGCCCCAAAAGCGATTGATGCCGTAAACGCATCTGCGAATGATGCCGCAAATTCTGCGCCGCGTAAAGGCGGCTTGCTCGGCAGCATCTTTGGCTGTGCGGCGAGCGGTAACAAGCAGACAATTGGCGCAGCAGCGGGTGCTGCTATCGGCGGACTTGCGGGAAACCGGATTGCGGGCAGCGGTAGCCGCACAATCGGTACGATCTTAGGGGGTGCTCTCGGCGCAGCGGCTGGATCGGCGCTGGGGTGCAAGCTTCAAAAGAACGAACAAGCCAAAGCCGAACGCGCAACCGAAGAAGCGCTGGCGAAGAACCAAAATCAAACGTGGAAAAATGATGAAACGGGTGCCAGCGGTACGGTCGAGGTATCATCGGGCGCAGCAACTGGCGCGGCGCTCAGCAATACCAAATTTGCCAAGGGCGTTGAGCCAGCGAGTGGCTTCACAAAAATTGGCGCGGCTTACACCGCAACCGCTACTGCGAATATCCGGAGCGCACCTGCCACCAAAGCATCGTCGCTTGGTAAATTGGCGGTCGGGCAATCAGTGTGGGTGCCAGCTTCAGTAAAGGGCCAACCGTGGATGCTTGTTTCAGAAAAGGGCATTGCGAGAGGCTATGTATCAGCGCCGCTCCTCAAACGAGCGGCAGTAAATGTCGCATCGGCATCAGGCTGCAAGACGGTGAAACAAACCGTCTCAACACCGGGCAGTGATGATCAATCCGAAACTCTCCAAGCGTGCAAAAATGCTGATGGCGAATGGGTGATGACGCAGGTTTAGGGTTTGGCGGTGTCTAGTTGACCTACCCCGTCTTTGCGAGCGAAGCGCGGCAATCCACAATATGGTCCGGCGAGTGGATTGCCGCGTCGCTGCACTCCTCGCAAAGACGAAAGAGCGAAATGTAATCCCCCTCGCTAAACCGCGCCGTTCAGCACATCTACCGCGTCGGCATAGTCCTGGGTAAAGCTTTGCACCACTGACCGTGCTGACGTTACGTTTTCAACTAAGCCCACGCCTTGGCCGACAAAATAAGTGACCAGATGGCGGGCCTCGGCATTGCCTCCCGCCGCCGCCTTATCAGCCATTCGTAGGGCTGGTTCGCTGATCAGTGATTGCATCGGCATGGGCAATGCGCCCGGGCTGTCAGCGCCTTCCCACGCGTCAGTCCAGGCTGATTTGAGCTGGCGCGAATATTTGCCAGTGCGCCCTTTCGAACGAACTGTATCGCGAGACCGCGCCGCCACCATCTTCTCACGAAAAATCTCGCTCGTTTCGCTTTCGTGTGTAGCCAGCCACACCGAGCCCGTCCACGCGCCCGCCGCGCCCATCGCCATGCACGCCGCCATTTGCGCGCCGGTCATGATCCCACCAGCAGCCAGCACGGGGATATCATAGCCGCCAAGTTTGAGTGCCCGAACCGTCTCGGGGATGAGAACAAGCGTTGAGACTTCGCCGCAATGCCCGCCCGCTTCGCCGCCTTGGGCAACGATCACATCAACCCCCGCTGCTGCCAAACGGAGCGCATGTTCCTTTGCGCCAGCCAGTGCACCAACCGGAACACCGTGTGCGCGGCCCATTGCCATCATCGCGGGCGGAGGCACGCCAAGCGCATTGACGATCATTTTTATTGGGTGATCAAACGCAACGCGAAGCAATTCCATTGCTTCGGCAGGCCAAAACGGGGGCGGCGCATCATCACGAGCTCGGGCATGCGTTCCCGCAGGCGATACGCCGTGCCGCGCAAGTAGCTCGTCAACGAAATCGATATGCTCAGGCGGAATGCGCGCCGCGAGCGTTTTCGATGTCAGATCAAGCTCATGCCCGACGCTAAGATTTTCGGGGATCAACACATCAATGCCGTAAGGTTTCCCATCAACATGCGCGTCAATCCAATCAAGTTCGACAGCCAATTGCTCAGGATTAAACGCGGTGGCGCCGAGCACGCCAAAGCCGCCCGCCTTGCTCACCGCCGCCACAACATCGCGGCAGTGGCTAAACGCAAATAGCGGAAATTCGATGCCAAGCTGAGCGCATAGTTTAGACGTCATTCGCTGACCCTCTTCATTTTGGCCCTCTTCATTTTGCCCGCGTGCGCTTGCGGGAAGCAATATGTCTGGTCATAGTCTCTCGCAACCGCCTCACCAACCCCTTTCCGTGGACGGAAGGAGAAAGTCGCTCATGTCAAAAACGACTATCATTCTCATCGCTTTGATTGGCGGCATTGCGCTCGGTATTTTTGTCGGTCAAGGTGTCGTGTCAGAGGCTGCCGACGTGATCGGCGCGCTATGGCTCAACGGCCTGAGGATGACTGTGGTTCCGCTGGTCGTCGCGTTGCTGATCACCGGAATTGCGCAAACTGCGGCGGCTGCAAAAGCGGGCAAACTCGCGACGCGCGCGGTGCTGACGATGATCGTGATACTCTGGATTTCAACAATCATTGCAGCAGGCGTAATTCAGCTGCTGTTGAGCATTTTCCCCATGCCCGTCGATGCTGCAACCGCGCTGAAAGCCGCACTGACGGGTATCGCCGCGCCGCAAGCTGTGCCGCCGTTTAGTGAGTTCATCCGCGCCATTGTCCCAACGAACCCGATTAACGCAGCTGCCAATGACGCGATCCTGCCGCTGATCATTTTCACGATGGTTTTTGCGTTTGCGATCACAAAGTTACCTGACGATAAGCGCGGTCAATTGACGGGATTTTTTGCAGCGCTTGCTGATGCAATGATCATAGTGATTGGCTGGGTATTGGCACTCGCCCCCCTCGGCGTCTTCGCGCTTGCATTTGTGGTCGGCGCAAAAGTGGGTGTTGAAGCCTTTGGTGCGTTTGCGCATTATGTGCTGATCGTTTCAAGCCTTGGCATCATCGTCTGGATGGCATCATTTGGTTTGGCGGTTGTCGGCGCGCGTAAAGGATTCCTCGAATTCTTCCGGGCCTCATTGCCAGCACAAGCCGTTGCGGTATCAACGCAATCCTCGCTCGCCTCGCTGCCTGCCATGCTGTCTGGCATGAAAGTGCTAGGTGTGCGTGAATCCTCATCGGACGTTATCTTGCCAATTGCGGTCGCGATTTTTAGAGGCACTAGCCCTGTGATGAACATAGGCGTCGCCTTCTATGTCGCGCATTGGTTTGGCATTGTGCTAACCCCGACAACGATTGCACTCGCGGTCGTTGTCGCCGCGACAACGACAATGGGATCGTTGAGCTTGCCCGGCACGGTGAGCTTCATGGCATCTGTGACGCCGATTTGCATTGCCATCGGAGCGCCGGTTGAGCCGCTTGGACTGCTCATCGCGATTGAGACCTTCCCTGATATCTTCCGCACGCTTGGCAATGTCACTATGGATATGGCGGTGACCGGAACCGTTGCCCGACAGCATGAGGACGCATGATCCGAAAGCTGTTTTTCTGGGCGCTGCTGTTCGCGATGATCGGGGTTTGGGCTTTTGGCGACGATTTGTTTCCAGCTGAAATCGTTCGTGCTGAAACCGCTAAGACAATCGACGGTGATACGATCATCATTGAAAAGCAAACCTTCCGGCTTGTCGGGATCGATGCGCCTGAATATCATCAGATGTGTAAGGACAGCGGCGGCAAAGACTGGCCCTGTGGGAAAGCCGCGCGGCTTCAGCTCGCAAGTTTTGTTGAGGCAGGCAGCATCGCGTGCGAACCGCGCGCCACTGATAAATATGGGCGGAACGTCGCCAAATGCAGTAGCGGGGTGGTGCCTGATCTCGGTGAAGCGATGGTGCAAGCGGGGCTTGCGATCAGCCTCGCCGAACGCGGCAGTGCGGCCTATGGCAACGCCGAAGCCTCAGCAAAAAGTGCCAAGCGCGGGATATGGCAGGGTGTATTTGAAGTTCCCGCGCTCTGGAGAGAAGCGCATCCGCGTTAGAGCCAGCGCCAGATGCCCACTAGCGGTGCGCCTTGCAGCGGGTGAAGCCAGCTCGCCACCAGCCAGAGCGCAACGCCTGCGAGAACAACCGTCATCCCTGGCCAGATGCTCGTCCAACTTGTCTTGCCACTCAACTGATTGCCAAAGGGCATGAAGCTTGTCCGCGACGCCCAATCGCGCCAGCCATCGCCCATGAGCGCGGCCTTCTTATAATCCTGCCCCCATGATCCGCCCAGCGCGAGGAGTGCCATCCCACCGACAAGGTGGAGCGTTGCGGGGTTAGGCGCCACAAGCCCGTGAGCGACCGCCCACAAAGCAAATGACCACATCATAGGATGCCGCGTAATAGCGAGCATCCCGCTCGCGGGTGCTGTGGCAAGCGTCGCGGCATCAGGGCGCGGCAAGGCCGGATTATTTGCAAATGACCCAACAAACAGGATCGATGCTGCGAGCATGATGATCGACGAAATCGTCCACATTACCTCGCTAACCGTCCACAACTCAGCGTCGCGCGGTGCCGCTACAAAGGCGAAATACACCCATGCAAATGTCGCGAACGACACCAGCGAATAGACAATCTGAAACGCGGATGTTCCAAGGGTCCTCACCATCGGCGCGCGCAACGGGTGAGACATCAGGAAATGCGTGCCGATGAACGCGACGAGCGCTGCGATGAGAGTGAGCATAAGGTTTACCTTTCATAAGCCTTCGGCAGCGCACCCTCTGCGGGCGTTGCATACCGAGCGCGCAGCCGCGTTTGCCTCGTTTCAAGCGGCTGGCTTACCCCATCAATCCACACAGCGCTAACGCCTGCGGTAACCTCAAGCGGATCGCCGTCCCAAATGACGACATCGGCGCGTCGACCTGCCTTTAACGAACCAATCTCCGCCCCCATGCCGATCACCTCAGCGGGCTTTGATGTGATCGCGGCAAAGGCATCGTTCCAATTGAGGCCAGTTGCGCCGGGCACACGCATGAGCGCAACAAGATTGCCCGCATATTGCGCGGCATGCATCGCTTGGCGCGTGTCATTATCGTTGATCATCCCAATCGCGAGCGTGACGCCCGCCGCCTTCATCCGTCCAACGTTTGACTGTGTGGCCGCAATCGTTTCAAACGCATCGGGCAAGTCATTGACCGCTGAGGCAATCACCGGAACCTTCGCTGCGGCAATCTGAGGAGCCACGCGCCAGCCTTCAGTAACGCCGACAAGGATGAGATCAAGCGCTGGATAATCACGTTTGAGCCCGAGCACAGCAAGGATATCAGTAGCACTTTCAACGTGGACGACAAGCTTCGTCGCGCCCGTAACAACGCCGACAAGCGCAGCTGCATCGGGCCTTTTGAGCAGAGAATCCTCGCGCAAGCGCCCCGCTTGATAATCACGGGCTTCGGACAGGGCGCTGCGGAAATTGGCGTAGAGCGCCGCTTTGCTGCCGCCCGAAAGCCGCGCGCCAGTTTCGCCAAATTCGACGAACTGGAACGCTTTGGCCTTGGTGATCGGTTGCACATCAGCGCCGGTATCAATCACCGCGCCTTGTCCGCCAAAGATAGCATTGCCTGCATCGGGCGAGACGATGGCGCGCGTGACGCCCGCTGCGCGGTTGATCGCAATTGCGGCAACGTCTGGGTTGATCGCGGGCGCAATATCAAGCGAGGCGTTGAAGGGCGATGTGCGCGCGGCGCTATCATTGCTCTGGTCAACCGCATCAACCCCCGCAAGCCCAATTCTAGAAAAGCCAGCGACGATGCCCGGCGTCACCCATTTTCCGCTCGCGTCAATCCGGCGCGCGTCGGCAGGGATCGGAGTATTGACGCCCACAATCCGGCCATCGCGGATGATGACCGTGCCATTCTCAATGGGGGCCGAGCCATCGCCGATGAT
>JAYUAU010000114.1:0-3136 GCA_043741135.1 Sphingomonadales bacterium
GGCCAAGTTGCCGCGATCCTTGTTGAAATGTTTCCTGCCAAAATTCGCTATACGTCAATGTCAGTGCCTTATCATATTGGCACGGGGTATTTCGGCGGATTTCTGCCCTTCATCTCGCAATATATCGTCGTACGAACCGGCGATGCTTATGCCGGGCTTTGGTATACAATTGTGATTGTCGTGATGGCGTTTATGATCAGCGCAATCTGGTTGCCCGAAACCGCGGGTAAGGAACTCGATTGATCGTTCCTGCCCCCTCGCGCATCCGGATTGACCGCGCGGCGCTTGTCAATAATTGGCGATGGTTAGCCAAAATGAGTGGGGCCGCTGCGTGCGGTGCGGCGGTGAAGGCTGATGGCTATGGGCTGGGCGCGCGCGGCGTTGTTGACACGCTTGGGAGTGTGGGTTGCCGCGATTTTTTCGTCGCGACATGGGGTGAAGTGGAAACGCTAGGAACATTCCCCGAAGGCGCATCGCTGAGCGTGCTCCACGGCGTTCGCGAAGACGATATGGCCTATGCGCTTGGCTCTGCGGCACGCCCGACGTTAAACAGCATTGCCCAAATCATGCGCTGGAAAGCAGGCGGCGGCGGGCTTTGCGATGTTATGGTCGATACGGGCATGAACCGACTTGGCATATCCGAACAAGATGTGGCTGACGGGCTGCTTGACGGCCTAAAGATCGATACGTTGATGAGCCACCTTGCCTGCGCAGATGAAGATGTACCGCTTAACAGGGCACAACGAAACCGCTTTGCCGCGCTGGCGGGCGCAACCACTGCCAAGCGGATGAGCCTTGCCAACTCAGCGGGGATTTGCCTCGGGGCTGACTATGCTTTCGATCTCACTCGTCCGGGAATATCGCTTTACGGCGGGATTGAGCGCGCCGAAGCGCAGCCGCACATCGCGCAAGTTGCTTTCCCGCAAGCGCAAGTGCTTCAGATCAGACAGCTCACAGCGGGAAGCCGTATCGGCTATGGTCAAACCTATACCGCGAAGCGTGACATGACGGTGGCGATCCTCAACATCGGCTATGCCGACGGCTATTGGCGCGGCTTTTCATCGAGCGATGTAATGCGCGGTGGCGGCGTTTCTATCGGCGACATAAAGGGCGATGTCATTGGCCGCGTCTCAATGGACCTAATCGCAGTCGCTTGCGATGATATGGCCGCCGTGCGCGAGGGAGATTGGATCACCCTCGATTATGATCTCCCCAGTGCATCAGCGGTTTCAGGACTATCGCAATATGAACTGCTGACGGGGTTGGGCCAGAGGGTGATGCGGGTTTGGGGTTAAGCATCAGTCCAAGGATTGAAGTCGTCACTACGTATCCACCGTGTCGCAATCCATTTTGATCCGCTGGTAACCGGCAACCCGGCGTGTTTTGATAGCATATCAAGCTCCCCCGTCACGGTGACATTGTCAAACATGATTGCATCGCCAGTGGTGCCGAACACTGTGACACCGTTAGCGATAAATTCCGTCGCGCCGCCGCCATAGCCGTGATTGAGATAGACGATAATCGTCTTAATACGCTGGTTCTTAGCAGCGGAGATGAAATCGAAATGAGGCCGATATTCCTCGCGAGGCGCATAATGCAGAATCGAATTTGATTCGCCTTGCTCAATGCGCGAACCACTGATCATCGCAAAGCGTTTGTTGATAGCCCTTATCACCAAGTCCTCGCGTGTTGGGCCAATGACCGCGCCCGATGACGTACGCACGGGATGTCGCAACTGACGGCCAGTCACGGGATCAAAGACAATTGTGGGCTCAAGCAAATCACGCGCCGCCGTCGCAATATGTGCGCATTCGGCAGGCGTTAAGAGCGCAGGATATTTGTAAACCGCAGGCCTATCGCACAGTAGCACGCGTGGCAGCGGGTACACTGGATTGCCGTCACCATCAATATCCATTGTCGCCAACATTTTGGCATGGTGTTGCGCGACTGGATTAGTCAGCGATGCCGCATCAAGACGTTGTCGTGCCAGCGGCCAATTGGGCGCACCGCCTGAACCATTAGCCGTGAGCGCAACTTCAAATATGGCGGCGTCTTGATGTCCAAGGTTTACGGCGCGGTGGAGCAAGCTGCGCGCCTTTACCAAATCGCGAGGAACATTTGATCCGATCAAGCACCAGATGGCTAAACAAAAGAGGGCTTCGGCATCATTATCTGCCACCCCTTGATCAATCAACTGCAACGCTTCGCTCAGCAGCCCGCGTTTGGCTAAGGAATCAGCCTGCTGAATGAATGAAGTCATGATGCACAGCTCCCAAACAAAAGGGCGGCCAACGATGTTGACCGCCCCCTCACTCCTCTAATCGCTTTGCGATCAGAACTTTGCTTTGAATCCAGCATAAAAGTAACGGCCACGGTTATCAAATATGCCACTGCCAGCGCCCGCGCCGCTTAAGCCAAATGGCGGAAGCGTATTGAGCAGGTTGTTAACGCCACCGCTAAATTCGAATTTATCATTCACCTCGATCGCAAAGCGAACATCATGATAGAATGTCGATGGATAGAATTGCAGTTCGGCAAAATCGGCATTTTCTGGAGGGCGCCCTTGCAGCGTGAACAAATCTTCATAGGTGTTGAGCACCTGTTTGCTGATATAGCGCATCCGATATCCAACCGAAATTGGCCCAGACTCGACATCAACATCCCAGTTGAAGGCATGCTGTGGATCACCAAGTTCCAGCAAAGTCCGGTCTGCCCTTGTTGGATCAGATGCATCAACGAAGTCATCATTTTGCAGTACATATGTATAAACAAGCTTGGTCTTCAACCGTCCAAGATTGCCAATCTGATGATCATAAGCGGCTTCCACGTCAATCCCGCGCACCTTCGATTGCGAGAAGTTAACGAGAACCTGTTGCAAGCTACCTTCGATAATCCGGTAAGGATCTTCGCCAGTTGCCGCTGTTGTTGCACCATTTCGTCTAAACAGGCCACAGAACGCATTGCTCAACGTCGCAAGATCATAGCAATTATTAGCAATCTGCTGCGCTGTTGGCGCATTGATCGTTTTCTGAGCCGTAATGTCATAATAATCGACCGAGAGTGAGAAGCCGGGGACAAAGGAAGGTTGGAACACACCGCCAATCGTTATCGACCGCGATGTTTCAGCTTTCAAATT
>JAYUAU010000115.1:0-16772 GCA_043741135.1 Sphingomonadales bacterium
TCGCTGTCGTCATATTCAGCGCTCATCAGTTTGGCACGGTCATAGGCCGAAACATCAAGCCCTTCGGCCTTCATCGCGTCGTAAACTTGCTGACGGAAATTGAGCGTCCAATTGAATGACGGTGAGTTATTATAAACCAGTTTTGCATTAGGCACGACCGCACGAATGCGGTCCATCATGCCCGCAATCTGTTCAACATGGGGCTTTTCGGTTTCGATCCAAAGCAGATCAGCGCCGTTTTGCAGCGAAGTGATGCTGTCAAGAACACAACGATCTTCGCCCGTCCCGGCGCGGAACTGGAACAGGTTTGACGGCAGTCGTTTGGGCCGCAGCATCTTGCCGTCGCGGTTGATGATGACGTCGCCGTTGCGCGCGGTGCTTGCATCAATTTCTTCGCAATCAAGGAAAGCGTTATACTGATCGCCGAGATCACCCGGAGCATTGCTCACAGCAATTTGCTTCGTCAGGCCAGCGCCGAGCGAGTCAGTGCGCGTGACAATGATCCCGTCTTCAACGCCGAGCTCAAGGAAGGCATAGCGGCAAGCGCGGATCTTCGCTATGAAATCCTCATGCGGGACGGTGACCTTGCCATCCTGATGCCCGCACTGTTTTTCGTCTGACACTTGATTTTCGATTTGAAGCGCGCAGGCCCCCGCCTCAATCATCTTCTTTGCGAGCAAATAAGTTGCCTCAGCATTGCCAAAGCCCGCATCAATATCAGCGATGATCGGAACGACATGCGTTTGGAAATTTTCAACTGCACCGAGTATCTCGGTTTCCTTCGCCTTGTCGCCAGCGCCGCGCGCAGCGTCAAGATCGCGGAACATCAGGCTTAACTCACGCGCATCAGCTTGGCGCAGAAAAGTGTAAAGCTCTTCAATCAGAGCGGGCACGCTCGTTTTTTCGTGCATCGATTGGTCAGGCAAAGGGCCGAAATCTGAGCGGAGTGCTGCGACCATCCAGCCCGAAAGGTAAAGATATTTGCGCTTCGTTGTGCCAAAATGCTTCTTGATCGAAATCATTTTCTGCTGCGCGATGAAGCCGTGCCAGCAACCGAGCGACTGCGTATAGTGGCTGGCATCACCGTCATAAGCCGCCATATCTTCGCGCATGATTTTGGCGGTGTAGCGCGCGATATCAAGCCCCGTTTGAAAGCGGTTTTGCATCCGCATCCGCGCGACTGATTCGGCATCAATTCCCGTCCACGAGCCGTTCTTGCTTTGTGTGAGGCTATTGATGTGTGAGATTTGATCTTGGTATGACATGGGGAGAACCTTTATTAAATATGACACCATTTAATCGTCAGTGACGCCACTCCGCCAGTCATATTTGTCATTTTTAGTGTCGCAACGTGTGATTATTTATGGGATATCTTGTCATTTCGTAACAAATGTGACAAATGATGAGGATGGCTGATCAAAAGCTCTTTGCCGGACATGCGATACGCCGCCTGCGCCGTGCCAACGATTTGACGCAAGCGGCGATGGCGCAAGCACTTTCGATATCACCGTCCTACCTGACGTTGATTGAGCGCAACCAACGCCCGCTCACCGCTGCGTTGATGCTCGCGCTTGCCGAGCGGTTTGATTTTGATGCGCGCATGCTTGGCGGCGCGGCCCCGGGCGGCGGGGCGGAGGCGCTGCGGCGGCGATTATCCGATCCGCTTTTCGCTGACCTTGAGATTGACCGCACGCAGCTAGCCGATTGGATGTCTGCCGCGCCTGATGCCGCCGAAGCCTTTGCGCGTGCGTTTGATCGCATCGGAGGCGGCGAAACTTCAGCGGGATCAGATGTGATCGCCAGCGTCCGCCGTGAGATTGAGCGGTGGCGCAATCACTATTCTGATCTTGATACAGCGGCTGAAATTCTCTCAGATGAATTGCGATTAAGTGCGGGCGATCTTTACGGCGCGATGGCAGACCGGTTGCGCGTCAAGCACCAGCTTTCAGTACGCATTCTGCCGGTTGATACGATGCCCGATGCGCTGCGGCGGCTTGATCTGCACGCGCGACAGCTCCAACTTTCCGAATTGCTTGACCCCGCCAGCCGGAGCTTTGCCGCCGCGTTTCAACTTGGTCAGATCGAATCGAAGGGACAAATTGAGGCGTTGGTGAGCGGTGCTGGCTTTACTGAGCGCGCGGCCGAGCGCTTGTTCAGGCGGCATCTGACAAGCTATTTCGCCGCCGCTGTGATGATGCCTTATGCGCGGTTCTTGCGCGCGTGTGAGAGCACGGGCTATGATGTTGAATTGCTCCAGCGTCGCTTTGGCGCGGGGTTTGAACAGATTGCGCATAGATTGACCACGCTCCAGCGCGTCGGCGCGCGCGGGCTGCCGTTTTTCATGATCCGGATTGACCGCGCGGGGCAAAGCTCAAAACGCTATAGCGGTGCGAGCGAAGCGCCGCTGGCACTATCCGATGCGCGCTGCCCGCTCTGGCAAGTTCACCATGCTTTTGGGTCGCCAGGGCAACTCGTTCGCCAAACGGTGGCGCTTGAAGATGGTAGCCTGTGGTTCACGCTTGCACGCACGGTTCACCCAAGTAGCGGGAGCGCGGGGAGCATCCGGCCTGAGTTCGTTGTCGCACTCGGGCTAGAAGCCAAACATGCAAGCTCGCTCGCCTCAGCGCGCGGGGTTGATCTTGGCGGCGATGTGGCGATGCCAATAGGGCTTGGCTGTGGCCACTGCACACGCCCCGATTGCCCCCAACGCAGCGCGCCGCCGCTTGGCCATGCGCTCACTTTCAACGAACGCGAACGCGGGCTAACGGCGTTTACATTTATGGCTTAGCGCGTGCTGAGCGCCAATTGGCGGTAGTCGCTCGGCGTCATCGCCTCTGTTTCGCGGAAGGCGCGGTTGAACGGGCCGAGCGATCCAAAGCCAGCATCGAGCGCGATTGTGAGGATCGAAACATCAGCTTGCGATTGATCGGCAAGCGCAGCTTTAACTTCGGACAGCCGGTAGCCATTGAGAAATGACGAGAAATTGCGGTGCCCCAGTTTCCCGTTAATCGCGCGGCGAACGCGGTATTCCTGTTCGCCCAGTTGCACTGCAAGCCCAGCAATGGTGAGCGTTTCATCGCGCCATGCGAGCGTCGTTTCGATATGATCGACAATCCGCGAAGCGAGGCGATCAAGCGCTGGATCAACCGCTACTGGCTCGCTCACGGGTGACGCCGCCAGAAACATATCGGGCCTGCGCACGCTGAGCAACGCGAAGAGCGCAACGCCAACGGTGAGAAGGATGCTAAAACTAATGAAAGTGGCCAAGACGTTTGAACGCTGCGTCATCACGGTATTCGCGACAAAATAGAGCAAGTTTACCGCAATCACCGCGCTGCCGACCATCCATATAAAGCCAGTGCGGATGCGGCGCCGTGCTTCGACTAAGTCATTTTCACGGCCTCGCCATGCCGTCCACAAAGCCGCCACCGCAAAGCCAAGCCACAGCGCGCGCATCGGAATGTCGGTGAGCCAGTAATTCCCGGTAGTCGGGCTATAAAGCCAAAGATTGGCGAGCGATAAGAGGATGGTAAACGCAATTCCGCCCCAGCTTCGCCACCCAAACCGCGTCTCGTCATTAAACCACGCGCGGACAAGGAGCCAAAACAGCGGAGAGATTGAGGCAATTCCGATATGCAGCGGAGCCGCTAAGGCTTTGCCAAGGCTTTGAACAAATTCATACTCAGCGAAAACTGTGCACATCACCGCAATGATCAAGCCTATCCCTAACCGAGCCGGCAGCGCACGCGGCTGATCGCGGATCAAGATTGCCATCAATAAGAGAAGCAATGCCAGCGCGCCGCCGCGAAGAAGCAGGTCTAGGTCGTGCAACGAAATCATCGCGTCGTGCTGGCAGACCTTAAGCCCAAGAACAAGCCGCAAAAGGCGGGCGGAGCGATGAACATGTCACGCCCCGCCCGAGGGCTCACAGGGTGGGAGATGGACTGGCCACCGATTCCCGTGAATTGTTTGTGGGCGCAACAACGCGCGCGAATGTTTCATGATATTTGGGATGCTCAGTGCCCATCAGTCTATCCCAAAAGGTGAAATAGAGGCCGTAATTCTTGGTGAACCCGCCACTGTGGTGAAGGTCATGATGCGTTGTTGAATTGATCCAACTCGTCAGCGGGCTTGACAGCCACCAGCGCGGCATGAGCTCAAAACCGGCATGGCCCATCGCATTGCGGAGGATTTGAAACGCAAGAAAAGCGAACAGCACCCAGCCTGGAGTCTCGATGAACAACAGCCATAATGGGATGATCATCGCTTCGGCAAAGGCTTCAGGGATTGAGAAACTATACGCGGCAAACGGCGTTGGTGTGATCGAACGGTGATGCGCGTGGTGAAAGAACTTGAACAGCTTAGGATGGTGCAATGTGCGGTGCATCCAATAAAAATAGGCATCGTGGACAATGATAAACGCGGCTAGCAGCATCAGATCCTTAGCTATCCCCTGACTAAAGGTAATATCCTGAAACACCCCGTTGTGCCGCCCCCAGACGACGCCGATCGTGACGATGACATAGACGATGCAGGCTTGCACTGATTGCGTTACTTCACGGCGCACATCAGCTGCGGTTGCGCTGCGCTTTTGAATTTTGCGGCTGGCAAGCGCAGTCCGCGACATCAGCCATACGACCGCCGCCACAGCGCACGCCGCAATAAGATAGCGCCCGAAATCAAACGCGAAGACATACCACCCTCGCTCAATGATGAACGTCAGTGTGTCGGGATCTTTTTGCATATGGGTAAAACCTTATGAATACGATATGCTTTTCCTATCGCACCCGCGCCGCCCCTACGCTGCTCGTTTCAAAACAGGCTAGCCGATTTCGAAATCAATCAGATTGCTTAAGCCGCGTCCCACGTAAGATACCCCATCACCGCGCGCACCGCCTCTTCCTCAGCGCGGTCGAGTTGCGGCGGTGACATATTGGCCCATGCATCACCGGCGGCGCGAACCAACGTTGGCAATGTGCGCACCGCGTGATCGGGGTCAATCGCAGCGATCTCATCAGCGTGCAGAATCAGCAGTGCACGAACCAACTGCCCGCCTTGCACCAAATAGGCATCAAGTTCAGCGCCAATCGGCAAGCGCGCCTCTTCATGATCAATAGCAGATGCTAGCAGCGCATCATCGCGGTGGTGCTGCATTGCCGCGCGGACGATGGCACGCACTTTAGCGGGCAAACTGGCACCATCGATAGTCGCAACGGCTGCCGCAACGTTGTCAAGCTGACGTCGCTGCGACCGGTGGATGAGCGCCACCATCACCGCATCCTTATTGGGATAATATTGGTAGAGGCTGCCGATACTGACGCCCGCACGAGCAGCGACCGCATTTGTAGTGAACCCTGTAAGTCCATGAACTGCCACTATGTGAGCAGCAGCTTCAAGGATCGCCTCACACGTCACCTTCGCGCGCTGCTGAGTTGGCGCTTTTCGGGCGCTAATGGCTGGTGACATAGGAGTAGTGATTCCTCTTGGGATAGGCGAGTATCATTGTGAGCAAATACTCATATTATACGCATCCAATCAAGAGGAACCTCGTATGTTACAATCTTTAGGGCTTTCTGAACCACGCGTCGCGACTGTCATTGCCGAAATGCACGCATCTTCAAAGGCCGACAAATGGGTGTTTGCGCGCGCCTTGCCTACGGCGCTTATGGCGGCTGTAACGGGCCGCTCAATCATCGAAACAGTTCAGCCACGGTTGAGCGAGGCCTATATCGGCGTGCCGCCCGAAGTGGGGCAATTGCTCTATCTGACAGCGCGCGCGATTGATGCCAAACAGGCAGTGGAATTTGGCACATCGTTTGGCATTTCGGCGGTCTATCTGGCGGCGGCGATGCGCGATACCGGCGGGCATTTTGTAGGGTCTGAAAAGGAAGCGAACAAAATTGCAACTGCGCGCCAGAATCTGGATCGGGCTGGATTGAGCGCCTTTGCAGAGGTGCGTAGCGGTGATGCAATGCAAAGCCTTGCTGATCTGCCCGCGCCGATTGACCTCGTGCTCCTCGATGGATGGAAAGATCTCTATCTGCCGATGCTCAGGCTTCTGATGCCAAAATTGCGCAAAGGTTCGGTCGTGATGGCTGACAATATCACCATGTTCAAAAAAGACCTGCGCCCCTATGTCGATTTCGTTCAGGATCCGACGAACGGTTTTCAATCGACCACTTTGCCACTGGGATCGGGGCTTGAATATTCAGTCTTTTGTGGGTGATGAGATTGCACACGTCAGCTTAGCCTAGTCTAGACCAATGACCGCGCCGCGCGGCTGATCAGGCGTGGCGCTACACCGTCTGCCTCCCATTCGCTCAGCAAGACGCGCACCCAATCGGGATTGTCTTTGCCCGCATCGTTGAGCCAGTTCGCCACTGAGTCCTCAACGTAGCGGTGCGGATCATGTCGCAGCGCTAGCAGAATTGGCAAGGCGTGCTGCGGCTCCTTGCGCAACAGCGGAATTGAGGCCGCCCACACGCCGCGCGGCCGTGTTGCTTCACTGGCGAAGCGGCGGACATTGGCGTCGGCGCTTTGCGTCCAGGGGCCGAGCCTTTCGATACTGTTCAGCGGATCAGCAACGATGATGCCGCGCACCGCCATCCACGCCCATTCACGCACGCCAAAATGCGCGTCCGCCGCAAACATTTTGATCGCATTAAGCCGTTCCATCGGTGCTCGGTTCGCGTCCTGACCAATTGCAAAGGCAACCCAGCCACGCACCGTGTCTGAAGCGTGGCACCCGAGTTCGGCGCTCAATCCGTGCCCCCGCAATGCTGCTCCGGCTTGCGCCATCCGTGCGACAACACCTGCATTCGGATCGATTGCCCCCTCGGGCACGCGCGGTGCGACTGCCGCCATCAGCCGCGCCATCGAAATCGCCAATCCTTCGGTCAGATTAGCGGTTTCGATGATGCCTGCTTCAAGCGACGCGAGAACAGCGGGGTCAACGCTCGCGACTGTGCGCGCCCCTTTACGAGGAAGCGTTAAGGTCAACTGATCCCGAGCATCTTGCGCTCACGGCGGATCCAATCGGCTATGCTCGGCCGTGCGTGGATAGCGGCGACGAAGGTCGTAATTTTGGGATAGGTGGTTGCGTCCGGAATAACGCCCGCATGCGCTGCGTTCACAAAGGGACTCGCCACCGCAATATCGGCGAGGCTGAATTGATCGCCCACCAAAAAGCCCGAAGCAGGAATGACGCTTTCGAGATAATCGAGGATCGGCGGCATTGCCTCGGTCTCTGCCTTATCTGCCGCTGCGCTATCGCCTTCCTGCCCCATGAATTTGGGCATCACGATCCGATTGAAAAAGATCGTTCCTAGCGTGCCAACCAAAATTGTATCGGCAAATTCTTCAAACCATGTCACGCGCGCGCGGCCTTCGGGGTCTGACGGTATCAGCGGGGGTTTAGGATGTTTGGCCTCAAGATAAGCGATGATTGCGGTCGAATCTGAAATCTTGAAATCACCGTCTGAAAATGCAGGCATCTTTTTGAAAGGGCTGCACGCGAGAAAATCGGGATTTTGATCACCCAGACCAACCGGAACAAGCTGAAGCTCAAGCCCTTTTTCAACGCCGTATGCCAAAACTTTACGAACGAAGGGGGAAACTGGGGCACCGTATACAATCATCTCAAAACTCCTAGGTAAGTTGTGAACTGAAACTTGCTATGCGCGCGGGGGCAAGGCAATGTAAAGGCTATGACGAGCCTTTGCATCCTGACGCCGCATCCCGACTATTTTGAGCGATGGCAGCCTAATGCCAATTCCTACCGCGCGCTGTTCGGCGATGAACTCGAGTTCACGCCTTGGATTGATGCGGGTGACCTCACGGACTTTGCGCTCGTCTTGCCGCTGCTCACTTGGGGATATCAGCGTGATCCGGCCGTGTGGTTTCAAGCGCTTGATGTGTGGGAAGCCCAAGGCGTGCGCTTTGCTAATCCAATCAGCACGCTGCGCTGGAACACCAACAAAGATTATCTGGTTGATTTGGAGGAAGAGGGCGTGGCGATTGTGCCAACGATAGTGGCAACGTCGCTAGGCCCCACCGATGTGGCGGCGGCGCGCGCGCGCTTAGGCGATGATCTGGTGATCAAACCCAGCATATCGGGGGGCGCTGATGGCACCTACCGGCTGAGTGTGCGCGACCCCATCCCGTTCGACGTGATCGAACGCGAAATGCTGATCCAACCGATGATGCCGGCAATTGCGAGCGAAGGCGAATATTCGCTCTTTTATTTTGGCGGCACGCTCAGTCACGCCATTTTGAAAACGCCCTCCGCTGGAGATTTCCGTGTTCAAGAACAGCACGGCGGGCAAGAGGTCACTGTCACCGCGCCAGCAAATGCGCGAACTCTTGCTGTGGCGGCACTGCGTGCGCTGCGATTGATGCCGCTCTATGCGCGCGTCGATATGGTGCGCAGGGATGACGGTGATTTCGCGCTGATGGAGCTTGAACTGATCGAGCCAGCACTATTTTTAGGCCATAGCGCGGATGGTGGCGCGGCTTTCGCGAATGCGGTGAGAGCGGCAGCGGGTTAGCCCGCACTCACGCAGCTTCCTTCGCCTTATCGCCCGAACCATAGCCATAGCCGTAACCATAGCCATAACCGTAGCCAGCCTGACGCTGCTTAAGCTTGGTCAGAACAACGCCAAAAACATGCGCGTGAACTGACTGGAGTCGTCCGAGCGACGCCTTGATCCCGCGTACCGCAACGCCTTCGGCTTCCACCACAAACACGCAACCTTCGACAGCGCGTGAGAGCAACGGCGCATCAGCGAGGCCGAGAATAGGCGGCGAATCGATGACGACATGATCATAACTTTCGAGCAATTGACGGATCAGCATCAGCATCCGGTCAGAGCTGAGCAGCTCAGCAGCACTCGGTGGCGTTGGGCCAGCAGGCATCAGGCTGACGCCCTTCGTAGCCGTGACCGCGATCAATTGCTTCCAGTCATTCTCTCCGGCTAGGAAATTGCTGAGGCCAAGCTTGTTGCTTAGCCCCATGAAGACGTGGATCGAAGGCGAGCGCATATCAGCGTCGATCAGCAATACCTTTTTGCCCGTGCGGCCCAGCACTGAGGCAAGCGCTAGGCTTGTTGTGCTTTTGCCTTCAGCAGGGCGTGTGCTTGTCACCATGAATGAGCGCGGCACGCCGTGATCGGTGGTAAAGGCGAGGTTAGACCGCACGCTGAGATAGGCTTCAGACACCATCGATTTAGCATCACTAAGCATCGCGAGCGCATTCCCCGCATCAACGTCGGGCACGCTGCCAAGCAGTGGCATCTGAAGCATCCGGCTGACTTGGCCGGGTTCACGTAAACCCTCATCAATCTGATCAAGCGCAAAGGTGGCAACCGCGGCCAGCCCAAGCCCTGCGAGCAGCGCCAACGCTAAATTGAGAGGAAGATTGGGTGAGGATGGCCCCGTTGGCACTTTGGCCGCGTCAACAATCGCGACATTGTTTGTGCCGACGCCCGCAACGCCGATTTCCTTATAGCGTTGGAGCAAACCATCATAAAGCTGGCGGTTAGTATCGGCTTCACGCTGAAAGATGTTATACTGGATGCTATCGCGCTGCTGAAGGTCAAGCCGCGACCGAAGCGCACTGACTTGGGCGGTGAGCGCGCTTTCACGCGCGGCGGCTTCACGGTATTCGGTCGCGCGGCTGCCACTCACGCGAGCTTCTTCACGCGCGATGCTATTATCAAGCGCGCGGATTTGTTCTTCAAGCGCGCGCGCGGCGGGGTAACCGGGTTCAAACTGAACCATCAGTTTGGCATAATCAGCCGCGACTTCAGCGCGTTTTTGGCGAAGTGAGGATATTGCGACGTTTGAGAGCGAATCGCTCGTCGCGCCGCGCGTTCCGCTGCTGCGTGCCTTGCTCTCAGCATTGATCCGGTCAGCCGTCGCGGTGGCGAGCGCTTGGTTAAGAGCTTCGAGATCGGAAGCAACAAGCGTGCGCTCAGTTGAGGTTTTCCCGTCGGGACCCGTTGACCTGCCAAGCGAGACAATGCCCTTTTCAGAAGCATAATTGACCGTGTCACGCTCGGATTGCTCAAGCCGCGCGCGCAAATCGGCAAGGCGACCTTCAAGGAATTTGCGCGCATCAGACGTCGAGGCAAAGCGGCGGTCCATGCTCGATGCGATAAACTGGTTCGTCCACGCATTGGCAATCTGCGCGGAAAGCGTCGGCGATGCGCTGGTATAGCCAATGTCAATTAGCGACGATCCGCGCACCGGAACAATCGCCACATGTGTAAGCAATATCGCAATCGCCAGCTTCTCACGCTTGTCACGCTCAATCGCTGAAAGCGGGCCACCCGATTTATCCGCAAACATCGAAGCGCCTGTGTTCACGCCGTGTGCTTCGAAAAAGGCATTATTGGTTGAAAGTTTCAGCTCACGCGCGACGCGTTCGGCAAGTGAACGTGCTTCGAGCAGTGAATATTGGGTTTGATAAAATTCAACGTTGCGCCCCGCGTCAGCGGCGTCAAGCCCGTCAACATTTGTAACATTCTTTTGCTCACGACTGATCTCAATCCGCGCTTTGGCGGTATATTGCGACGTCGTCATCCACGTTGTGACTAAACCAACGAGCAGAGACATGGCGATGATACCAAGGATCACCCATTTCCAGCGCAGCACGACATGCCAATATTGGAGCAGAATCGGCGCTGCAAAGCCGCGCGCTTGTTCATCATTATTAGCGTCTCCGGCCCTGTCGATCATTAAGGCGTTTGTTTGCTGCATGTATGAAGTCCTATAAGACTGGTTGAGGTGCCGCGCTTAGCGCAGCAGCAAAATGAGCGGGCTGGCGAATGCCGGGAATGCCGTCAACACGCCCTTGAGCAAGCGCTGCGACGCAGAATCGCCGACAACCACAACATCATTCGCAAACACTTCAGGATCAGCATAAGCGCCGCGCCTGATCGCTTTGAGATTGTAAATCGCCGCCATTTGCTGCTTCTTAACCGTCCGGAAAATTACAACATCGTCAAGCTTGGCAAATTCCGAAGCGCCTTTTGCGGTGGCGACCGCACGCATCAGCGTCATCCGACCAATTACGGGGTAAAGTCCAGGTTCTTTCACATTACCGTCAACCGTAATCACTTGGCTGACGGTTTCTTTCAAATTGACCGTAACTTGTGGATCGCGGACGAATCGGTTGCGAAGCTTTTCCTCAATGACAGTTTCTAGCTCGCCGGGGGTTTTGCCGGCGGCCTCGATGATGCCAGCGAGCGGGAATGAAATCCGGCCACTCGCGTCAGCCTGAACTTCTTTTTTGCTTAGGTCTTCAATCCCGAAAACATCAATGGTGAGTTTATCAAAGGCACCAATCAGATAGGGGCGATCTTCACTAATCAAATCGCTGCGATCCGGCACGGGCAATGTCGCGCTATCGACGACCTGAATCGCAGAATTGCTTTGCACCAATTTTCCACCTGAACTTGCGCATCCGGCGAGTGTCAGAAGCAGTAAAGCCCCAGCTAGCGTCTTCAAAATTTCACCACCCTTTTACACTTGTTGGACAGCGCATAGACGAAGCGTCCGCGCCGTTCCAGTGCTTTTCGTCACGCGTCGCTACCAGTTCATCAGCATCGGTGGTGAGTGACGCTTGATCAAATGCAACGTGCGTGGCTGCCACTAGCCTAAATGCCATGATGACCCGCTGTGAAAACTGACCTAAGCGTTGCTTAATGAACGTAATTGTGTGGTTCGACGGGGCATGTCCGCTGTGTAAGCGAGAGATTGCGGTGATGCGGCGGCTGGACAGGCGCGGCGTCATCCACTTTATTGATGTGTCTGATGATCAAATCGTTTGCCCGATTGACCGTTCGAGCTTGCTCGCGCGTTTCCACGCCCGCGAGGATGGCCAATTGCTCTCAGGCGCCGCCGCTTTTGCGGCAATGTGGCGGGCAATCCCTCTATTGAGACCCCTCGGATTGCTCGCGCGCAACGCCTTCATTCTTTCAGGGCTTGAGCGGCTTTATCTCGTATTTTTGAAGGTAAGGCCAGTCCTGCAACGTGCGGCTATGGCAAAGTTCGCCACATGACAACGCTCACTTTCCCCCCGACGCGCGCCGAAGGTTTACGCAGGCTTGCCGGTTTTGCACCGCATGCGGGCTATGATTATACGTCGGGCCGTAACACTGATCGCGGCCCTGATCAGCCTGCGACGGTTTCAATGCTGTCACCCTATCTTCGCTACCGGCTAATCACTGAACATGAAGTGGTGCAGGCGGTACTCGCAAAGCACAGTCTTTCAGCGGCGGAACCCTATGTTCAAGAGGTTCTCTGGCGCACCTACTGGAAGGGCTGGCTTGAGATGCGCCCCAGTGTGTGGAGCCGGTTCATCACCGAGCGCGATCATCAGCGTGCGCATTTTCCGGCACAACGCTCGATTGAAGCCGCTGAAAGTGGCATGACGGGTATTGAAGGCTTTGATGATTGGGCGCGCGAACTTGTCGCGACAGGATATCTGCACAATCATGCGCGGATGTGGTTTGCCTCAATCTGGATTTTCACATTGCGTTTGCCGTGGGCGCTCGGTGCTGATTTCTTTTTGCGGCATTTGATTGACGCTGATGGTGCGAGCAACACACTCTCATGGCGTTGGGTTGCGGGATTGCAGACGGTTGGCAAAACCTATCTCGCGACGACTGAAAACATCGCTCACTTTACTGAGGGGCGGTTCGCTCCGAAGGGGCTGGCAGCGCAGGCAATAGCGCTCAGCGAAGCGCCGCTTGACCCCGTGCAAACACTGCCCGCTTTCCAAACCAAACATGATGCAAAGCCCTCATTATTGTTGATCACGCATGAAGATATGAACCCCGAAACCGTAATTCGCGCAAGTTCATCGATCAAAGCCGCTGTCATTATTAACGCACCCGATCACCTATGGGGTGATGCCGCATCGCGCTTTGTGCAGCTAGCAGTCGCCGACACCGCGTCGCGCGTAAAAGCGCATTATGGCTGTGAAACTACTATCATTCAGGGTTTTGACCCAGCAACGATCATTGCAGCGGCTCAGGCGGCGGGCGTAAGCCATATTTTCTCCCCCTTTGCCTCAATCGGCCCCGTGGCAGATGCCCTCGCCGCATTGCGCGCGCCATTAGCCAGCGCGGGGATAAAGCTAACACTTATCCCGCGCGCTTGGGATGTTCAGTTCTGGCCGCACGCGACCAAAGGCTTCTTTCGCTTCAAGAAACAAATTCCAGATGGGCTGGTGGCGCAAGGATTGCTCAAACCTAACCACGTGAGCGCGTGACGGTGGATCAACCGTTTAACATTATCTGGTTCAAACGTGATTTGCGGATCGTTGATCATCGGCCGCTAGCGATGGCGGCAGCCGCTGGGCAGGCTCTGCCGCTTTACATCGCTGAGCCTGAATTGTGGGCGCATCCCGACGCGTCAGCACGGCAATGGGCGTTTGCTGCTGAGAGCCTTGATGAGCTTTCGGAAGCACTTGCAGCACTTGGCCAGCCACTGTGCGTGATGACCGGCGATGCCGTTTCGATCTTTGAGCAGTTGCGAAAGAGTCACGGCATCGCGGCACTGTGGAGCCATGAGGAAACCGGCAACGGCTGGACATATAAGCGTGACCTCGCGGTCAAGGCTTGGGCGAAACAAGCTGGCGTGCCTTGGCATGAGGAGCGGCAGTTTGGCGTGGTTCGGAAGCTCAAATCGCGCAATGGCTGGGCGAGAGCATGGGATCATGACATGGGCCAAGCGATCACGCCTGCCCCTGCAAAGCTTGAATCGATAGCGGAGGAGTGGCCAACGCGCATCCCCTCGGCGACTGAACTCAATCTGCCCGCCGATCCTTGCCCTTTTCGTCAGCTCGGCGGGCGTGCGGAAGCGCTTTCAACGCTCGACAGTTTTTTGCAAACGCGGGGCCGCGATTACCGCTTCCAAATGTCGAGCCCCGTCACCGCGTTTGATGCAAGTTCTAGGCTTTCCCCGCATCTTACGTGGGGCACGATTTCGATGCGTGAGGTGGCACAAGCCGGTTGGGCACGAATGCGCGAACTCAAGTTTTCCGATGTGGCAGGCGCGAAAAGCTGGCGCGCTTCTATGGTGTCATTTGCGGGGCGGCAGCATTGGCACTGCCACTTCATGCAAAAGCTTGAGGACGAACCACGCATCGAATTTGAAAATATGCACCGCGGCTATAATGGTCTGCGACCCGATAGCGCTGATGCCGTGCGGCTCGCGGCGTGGAGTGAGGGCAACACAGGTTACCCCTTTGTTGATGCCTGCATGCGTGCGCTTAATCAACACGGCTGGATCAATTTCCGGATGCGCGCGATGCTAATGTCGTTCGCCAGCTATCAATTATGGCTGCCATGGCGCGAAAGTGGGCTTCACCTCGCGCGCAAATTTGTTGATTATGAGGCGGGCATTCACTGGTCTCAAGTCCAGATGCAATCGGGGACGACGGGCATCAATACGATGCGAATCTACAATCCCATCAAGCAAGGCTATGATCATGATCCGCGCGGCATTTTCACGCGTGCCTTTGTGCCTGAACTTGAGGGTGTGCCCGATGCATTGATCCACGAACCTTGGCAGTGGGAGGGGGCGTTCACGCTTGCCTATCCACCGCCGATTGTTGAAAATGCGCCAGCTGCAAAGGCTGCGCGTGAAGCGCTATATGTCATCCGCAAAGGGTCTAATCACAAGGCGATATCACGCGGGATTGTCGACAAGCACGGCAGTCGCAAAACGGGAATGCCGATGACCGGGCGAACGCGCCGGGCAAAGCCCAAGCCTGTATCCGATACACAGATAGCGATGGATTTTTAGCGTGTTTCTATTTCGCGCAGAATCGTCTTTGCGAGGAGCATTAGCGACGCGGCAATCCACCCGCGCACCAAAGTATGGATTGCTTCGCTTTGCTCGCAAAGACGAAATGGGCCAATTTAACTCGGAAAGACTATAATGACCCAAATTCGTAACCTGATCGTTGTGCTCGGAGATCAATTGTCGCTCTCGCTGTCAAGCCTTGCCGCAGGTGATCCAGCACGTGACCTTGTGCTGATGGCAGAGCTATCCGATGAAGCCACTTACGTTCTGCATCATAAGAAAAAGATTGCGTTTATATTCTCTGCAATGCGTCATTTTGCTGAGGAACTGCGCGCCGGCGGTTGGCGCGTCGATTATATCAAGCTCGATGATCCGCGCAGTCGGGGCAGCTTTTCGGCTCAAGTTGAAGCGGCGGCTAAGACTCATTCACCCGAACGCATCATCGTTACTGAGGCAAGCGAATGGCGTGTCTCTGAAATGCTAAAAGGCTGGCAGGCACGCTTTGCCACGCCAACGGATATCTTGCCCGACGACCGCTTCATTTGCTCGATCCCTGAATTCATTGCGTGGACGGCAGACCGCAAGCAATTGCGGATGGAATATTTCTACCGCGATATGCGGCGTAAAACGAACCTGTTGATGGACGGTGATAAGCCCGTTGGTGGCAAATGGAATTATGATGCTGAAAACCGGAAAACGGCGGGAGCTGATTTGTTCATGCCAACGCCCAAGGTCACAAAGCCCGACGCGATAACACAAGAGGTTTTGGCGCTCGTCGCGGCGCGCTTTGGCAATCATTTCGGCGATCTGGAACCCTTCTGGTATGCGGTCACGCGCGAAGGTGCAGAGGCTGCTTTTGCCGCCTTCGTCAAAAATGCGCTTCCGCACTTTGGCGATTATCAAGATGCGATGTTAATTGGTGAGCCGTTCCTTTATCATAGTCTAATTTCGCAATATTTGAATTGCGGTTTGCTTGATCCGCTCAAAATTTGCCAACAGGTTGAAGCGGCTTACCGCTCTGGCGCAGTGCCGTTGAATGCTGCGGAAGGCTATATCCGCCAAGTGATTGGCTGGCGCGAATATGTGCGCGGTATTTATTGGCTCAAAATGCCAGGCTATGAACATAGCAATTTCTTCAATCACAAACGCCCGCTTCCCGATTTCTACTGGAGCGCAGGGACCGACATGGCGTGTTTAAAGGCGGCGGTGACGCAAACCAAAGAGCAAGCCTATGCGCACCATATTCAGCGCTTGATGATCACGGGCAATTTCGCGATGCTCGCTGGGATTGACCCGCATGAGCTCCACCTGTGGTATCTAAGCGTTTACGCTGATGCCTATGAATGGGTTGAACTGCCCAATACTGTGGGGATGAGCCAGTTTGCCGATGGCGGTGTTTTGGCGTCAAAACCCTATGCGGCGAGCGGCGCTTACATCAACCGGATGTCAAATTATTGCGGGTCGTGCTCCTATGATGTCAAGCAACGCACGGGGCCAAAGGCATGCCCGTTCAACGCGCTTTACTGGGATTTCCTCTCACGCCACCGCGACAAGCTTGGCAGCAACCCGCGCATTGGTCAGATGATCCGCACTTATGATAAGTTTGAAGATGCAGAGCGCGCGCGGATAAAAGAAAGTGTGGCGGCGTTTCTGGATAGCCTATGAGCGATAAACGCTACACCAAATCAACTTTACCCGAAAAAATCTGCGAAGCCTGCGCACGGCCTTTTGCGTGGCGCAAGAAATGGGCGCGCGATTGGGATAATGTCAAAACCTGCTCCGAACGCTGCAAGGGCGATTTGCGACGTAAAAACGCGGGGCGATGAAGCGCGCTGCGATAATGCGGAAAAAGGCTGGAGGAGACGGAGGGATTCGAACCCTCGGTACCGATAAAGGTACGACGATTTAGCAAACCGTTGGTTTAAGCCACTCACCCACATCTCCAGCGCGCTTGGCAG
>JAYUAU010000116.1:0-73418 GCA_043741135.1 Sphingomonadales bacterium
AAAATGCCTCGGCTTCTTGACTCCCAATCAGGTCTTCGACACCAACATAAAAGGACAAACTGTTGCACTTCAAACGTGACTCCACCCCCCTGCCTTCGCCGGAGAACGATTCAACTAATCCTCATCACGCTCTAATTAGTATTGTGTCTCCATAACTATTAACGTGGCACTCAGACGGTTATCCCGTCCAAACGAAATCATAAAGTTCAAATCGCGTATGATCTGGCAATCTACAAGCAGCGTAACGTCATCGAACGAATGTTCTGCCGCATCAAGGACTGGAGAAGGGTCGCAACCCGCTTCGACCGCAACATCAAAAACTTCATGGCAACCATCGCTATCGCTGCTACTGTCATCTGGTGGCTCAAATGAGTCCGGACCCTAATTGGCCATAGGAGATAGGTGACATTTGCCCAACTCCTAAACTTCGTGCCCCACCTAAACGGAAAAATTAACGTCCGGCCCATTCACAAAGTGTGAACCACCCACAGCACGCTCACCACATCTGGCGGACAGGGTGTCCTACATACTAGCATTCGCCACCATCCGTATTCGTGCCAATAAACCTTACATTTCTGTCATTTATTGCGGATCATTTTCTATTGAACGTCCGGGCTTGTTCGCTTGCGTTCCCACGAAACCGGGCTATTATCGGGGGCCTATCGTGGGAACGCGACGTTAGGCGGAGACTCTGGAATGCCAACTAAGCTGAGCAATGCCCTTACCCCGCTTTCGGTCGCCAATGCGAAGCCGGGGCGGCATACCGATGGCAATGGCCTGCAACTTTTGGTCAAGCCGACTGGCGCGCGCTCTTGGGTGTTGCGCTACTATGTGGACGGCAAGGCGCGCGAAATGGGGCTGGGGCCAGCGGACGGGGCGGGAGCGGTTTCCTTGCGCCATGCCCGCGACCTCGCGGCGGCGCAAAGGCTTGCAGTGTCGGGCGGCCTAGACCCCCTTGCAGAACGCCACAGAATGGCCGCTGAGGCCCGCGCGGCGGGGCAGGCGTCGCTGTCGCCGGAATATCGTTCAAGGCGTCCGCTGAGGCTTATATCGCCGCGCATGAGGATGGCTGGCGCAATGACAAGCACCGGGCGCAATGGGCGGCAACGCTGGCGACCTATGTTTATCCTGTCATGGGGGATTTGCCGGTCGCCGGTATAGAAACCGCGCACGTCATGGCAGTGATAGAGCCAATCTGGAAAACCAAACCCGAAACCGCAAGCCGGGTGCGCGGGCGGATTGAATCGATCCTTGACGCTGCCAAGGCGCGCGGCCATCGCCAAGGCGAAAACCCGGCGCGTTGGCGCGGGCATATTGAGCAAATTCTGCCAAAGAGGGCCAAGCTCTCGCGCGGTCATCACAAGGCGATGCCCTATGATGCCATTCCGGCCTTTACGGCGGACCTGCACAAGCGCGAAGCCTTGGCGGCGCTGGCGTTGGAATTTGTGATCCTGACAGCCGCGCGCACTGGCGAGGCGCTTGGTGCGACATGGGGCGAAGTCGATTTGGCCAAGGCAATCTGGACAATTCCGCCCGGTCGTATGAAAGCGGGCAAGGAGCATCGCGTCCCCCTGTCGCCCCGCGCAATCGAGATATTGGAAACCGTCCGGCCTCTGGGAGGCGATTATCTGTTTGCGGGCAATAAAGGCCGCAATTTGTCTGGCATGGCAATGTCCATGATGCTGCGGCGGATGAAGGTTGACGTCACGGTGCACGGCTTCCGCTCAGGCTTCCGCGATTGGGCCGCCGAATGCACCGGCTTTGCACATGAAGTTTGCGAAATGGCGCTGGCGCACGTGATCGCCAATAAATCGGAAGCGGCATATCGGCGGGGCGACCTGTTCGACAAGCGGCGCAAGCTTATGGAATCTTGGGCGACTTACTGTGCAACTCCTGCAAGTGCGGGCGACAATGTGAGGCCGATCAGGGCTGAGGCGGGATGATCGACCCTTGCCTTCATATCTAATTAGTTATAGGAAGCGGAATGTCGAATTGGACAAGCGAATCGGTTGGCGCGGCTTTGACAGAGATTGCGGCCCTGCCAATTGATATTCAGGCCAAGCTCGAGCGCATATTGCGGATGATAGAGGCGAACGGATTAGAGCGGATGCGCGAGCCTTATGTGAAGCACCTAGAGGGCAAGCTCTGGGAAATGCGCATGAGTGGACGCGACGGCATAGCGCGCGCGATCTATTTTTCCGCGATTGGCAAGCGGGTTATTATCGCGAGGGCATTCATCAAGAAAACGCAAAAGACGCCCCGCTCTGAAATTATATTGGCTACGCAACGCATGAAGGATTGGCACGATGGCAGAGGCTAACAGCCTGAAAGCACTCCGCGAGGGGTGGATGAAAGACCCGGAATTTGTCCGCGAGTATGACGCGCTAGAGGATGAATTTGCGCTGGCCCAAACCTTCATTTCGGCCCGCGCCAAGTCTGGCCTGACACAAGAGCAGATTGCGCAGGCGATGGGGACAAAGCAAAGCTATGTTGCGCGGCTGGAAAGCGGGCGCATGTTGCCATCGGTGCGCACCCTCCAAAAGTTTGCGAGCGCCACGGGAACGAAATTGACCGTGCGATTTGAGGCGGCCTAGGGGCTTGCAGAAGGCGTTACGCGCGTCAATAACGGCTCATAAGGGGATAGGCTGGCCAGCCGAAAAGCGCGCATCCCACGCGCTTCCCCGCTGCAACTTGGGAGCCGCATGGGAGGCGGGCATGAGCGATGACGATGAATGGAACGAATACACGCCAACACTTCATGAAGCGGGTCTTGCCACCATTGAATTGTATAGCAATTGGCGGGAAATATCAGACCCGGTAATCCGTCCGGTTACTCTCAAGATAGGGCAATTGTCAGAAATTTGCGAACGCTTGCTGATGGGTTTGCAGCTGCATGGAGACGATTTTGCCGCCCGCCGCGCTCTTTTGTCTTTTTCCAAGCGAGAGTTAATTTTCCTCATATTGCAACTTAGTCGCACGGATCAGGAGGCCTTTTTCCCTTGGCAACTGAATCTAAAAAAAGGCCCGAAACATCATGGATGAAAGAGCGCGAGCGCCGTTTGAAAGATGCCAACAAAGAAGACAACAAGGTTCGCTTTCAAAACAATATCACGTTTAGGGTAGTGAAATATAGGCGACTGTCTGGGGCGAGCCTAAATGAAGCTTTTGAAGCAGTTTCTGGGGGCACTGACCGCGACATAAACCCTCGCGGATATTTTAATACAACTGCATACTCGGTGGCAAAAATCCGAGCGGCCTATATGGTGGGTATCAAGAGAGCCCGAGCATCGGGACAAGCGACTGAAATAGTCGGTATATTTGCGCCACGTCGGCGCTCGATGTCCATTGAAGGTTTGAGCAAGCGAGGGCGTCGTAAAAAGGTTAGCGTTTAGGACGCATCCCGGCAAAATCTTTTAACCTATTTTTCTGATTTTTCGGCCTTAGTTGGTCTCCCACATCGTCCCAACAATCACGCGGGGACTTTGCTGGAACATACTCATGACTACACCGATTGCAGTAACAATTCCTGAGGCCGTGAAGGCGTCGGGTATGAGTCGCACCGTAATTTACGAGGCATTGAAACGGGGCCTGCCTGCCCGAAAAGCCGGACGGCGAACCCTTATCATGGTTGTCGATCTCGAAGCCTATCTCAACGACCTCCCGAAATATCACGCGGGGGCATGAAGCATGTCCCCACATGTGCAAAACCCCGCCGTGCAGGGCGGGGCTTCGCGCGATTTGCTTGGTGGCTGGTCGCAACCGCTCAATACCGCTGCGGATTGGCGAGCGCAACTGCTTGCTTCCCGCTTTTCTCTATCGCCGTCGATGGCGCGGCAAATCTCGTTGCAAGTGTTTGGGGAGGCAGGCCATGACTGAGCATTTCCAAACCTCAAACGAGTGCTACCCCTTCGCACCCGGCCATCGCTTCGTCGAAACCAGTATGATCGCCGCCGCAATGGTTGCGCCCACGCTCCGCGCCAAACAACGCCTTGCCCTCGCTGCGATCAGCACCGCGCCAGAGGGTCTCAATTCATGGGAACTGGCAAAAGCTCTTGGCTGTCGCGTCAACCAAATCCAGCCCCGCACAAGTGAGTTGCAGCGCATGGGCTTGATACGGGACAGCGGCCAGCGTCGCCCGAATGAATGGGGCAATTCGTCAACCGTGTGGATCGCCACCCCTGAGGCCGAAAATGACTAAGGGCCGCAACAAAACCAACGCAACCGGGCGGAGCATGACAAGCCGCTTCGCCCGGTTGGATCATCGCTTACTCGAAAGTGCGGCCTATCGTGCGCTCAGCACCAATGCGCGGGCCTTGCTGGTTGAACTGACCCGAATGGACAATGGCGGCAACAATGGGGCGCTATGGCTGTCTGTGAGGGACGCAGCAGCGCATATGGGGGTTGCCAATACCAAGACCGCAAGCGCCGCGCTGAGCGAGCTTCAGAACATGGGATTCATCGTCATGACTAAGGACGCCTATTTCCGTGTGAAGGCCGCTGACACGTCGCGGGCGCGGTGCTGGCGTTTGACCTGGCTTCCCATTCCCAACAAGCAAGGGCCGACCAATGACTATCAGCAACGCCAGCCGTCAAACAAACTTGCGAACAAGCGGATGGAAGCGGGCTTGCGTGCGCTCAAAGCCTTCAAGCGCGCGGCCTCCCACAATCAAATGCCGGTGGGCGAATTGCATACACTGACGCCAAAACCGGCCGGATCGACGACGCTAACGGTGGGCGAATTGCATACCGCAAGAGCCGAAAATGACGATATTCCGCCAAAGTCGATTGTGCGCGATTTGACCACATATACAGCTGACCAGAGGGGGAGGGAGTGCAAGGCTTCACTCTCTCTGGCTTGGTGGCAACCGCATGGCCTCGCTCCCTTTATCAACAGCATGGCCGCACTAGAAGCGGCGGCACGTTTCGCTCGACAACCCGAATTGAGGAATGCAGCATGAAAACGCCTAAAACCGACAAGACCAAACTTGCGGCTGAATTGGAACCGAACAACAGTTTTTTGGTCAACAGGGGTGAGGACGAATCACCCGGTTTTGCCACTGCACGGGCCATGCTAGCTCCCCATTTCCGTCATGCCGTGACAGCCTCACAAATTCACAAGGCGCATTTAGGCCAAATGGAAGGATCGCCCGGCTTTGGCGACTACGCCGCCGCAATACGCGCCAAGGGCGACGGGGCTGAGAGAGGTGAGCTCGCCTTTGCCAGCCGCTTGCTTTCGGCTCAGGCTGTGACGCTCGATAACATTTTCACGGAAATGGCGCGGCGTATGGCGATCAACATGGCCGAATACCTTGGCGCGACGGAAACCTATGCACGCATCGCATTGAAGGCTCAGGCCCAAAGCCGGGCGACACTGGAGGCGTTGGCAAAGTTGCACCAGCCGCGCGAACAAACCGTTCGCCATGTCCACGTTAACGAAGGTGGGCAGGCTGTCATTGCCGATCAATTTCACAATCACACAGGGGGGCAGGAAAATGGAAAAGCTTACGAACAACCCCATGCAATTGAAGGCGCTGGCGCTTCATTCGGCCAGCCGTTGCGGAGCGAAAACCCGGAAAGGGACGCCGTGCCTCTCGCCCGCGATGGCTAACGGGCGTTGCAGGATGCACGGCGGACCATCACCCGGCGCGCCAAAGGGCAAAAGGAATGCGTGGAAACATGGGGCTAGGGCGACGGAGACGATAGCGTTGCAAGCCGAATTGCGGGCTTGGTTTCATGAAAGCGATGCATTTACGGGCTATTGCTAGCAACACCGGAACAATTCTAAGCCAGTTTAGATATAGCCCAGCGATTGCAATTGGGCTTGCTATCTTGTTTTTTGAACAACCGCTTTAATGATATGGCGATCTTCGCCAGCGCCGACTGTGAAAGTTATCGCCACTGGCGTCTTTGCGGTTCGCGCTTTCGTCGGCAATTCAAATGTCACTTGCCCGCCAAATACGCCGTTCGGGTCAACAGTCGTTGTTCGGAAGGTCTCTGCGAGTGCCATATTGCCCGCTTGTCTGCTATCGGCAAGGCGAGCGAATATCGCTTCGTTTTGACGTTGCGCGGTCTGCCCCGCTATTGCAGCCGCTGTTGCGTCATAGGCTTGATAGTTTGCCGTCCCATAGGTGCGGCTCTGATAACCATACCCTCCGACATTCCCATAGGTGTTCCCTGAGTATGTGGTGGTGCCATAAGTGTTGCCCGCATAGGCCGCACTTGAGCTGTTGCCCGCCGCTGCAAGCGCTGCCCCAAATGCCGCCCATCCTTGCCTATGGCGTTCTTCGCGCGCCAATTGTTCGTAACCTATGATTGGAACAATGGTGCCATCATCAAGCTGCGCAGTGACATTTTCCGGCCCGACGTTGAAGGAGTGCGGACTGGAATTGACGAAAAATATCTCGACTATCCCGCGCTTTTTGAAAGGGCCATTCGGCTCGACAAATCGGATTGTGGACGACGTTGCAATGCTGTCGAGAGCTTCAACCCCGGATACTACACGTTCCTGTTGATTTTCGCTGGGTTGCAATTGCATTGCGTATTCTCCCGCGAGGGCTGGCGAGCCTATCAAAACCAAAGCAGCAAATGTGGTCGCGAATCGCATGTTCTTAGCCCCCAAAATTCCCAGTAGGCTTACCCTGAATTGAATGAACTCGTCAAAGTTGTTCGGTTTGGATCGCGGACAATCAATTCGGAGCGCGAGATAAAACCAGCCGTGCCTATATGCACGATTGTGTTTGGCGCTCAGCATGTTGCGCAGTGCCACTCGCAAGCCCGGTAGTGCCGCCGCTTCGCGCTTCCCGGCTGTCTTTCGTAAGTTATGACGGCACCATTCGCAGCGCGGCGCACATGCTGCACCAATCGGCGGTTTGCCGATTTGGGTTGTTTTCCAAATGTCCGCATTCGTCCCCCGTCAATCGTCGCAAGCGCGCCGTCTATCAGGGGGCTATCATGGGAATATCCGACAAAACTGAATTAAAACCACGTAAATACGTCATTGTTGGCGGACAGGGTGGGATTCGAACCCACGGAGAGCTTGCACCCTCGCTGGTTTTCAAGACCAGTTCCTTAAACCACTCGGACACCTGTCCCTCGTTGGGAGACGCGCGCTTAAACCGAGATGCGAATAAGTGCAAGCCGCAGACTGTTGTCCATTTAGGACGAATGGGAATTCACGAACTTGTCTGAATGTGCCAAAGACATCTGATGATTATCTGTAAGGCTCAAACCACCGTAACACTCGCTATGATGTCGATCTCGCTGATATTGTCTGCGAGTGCAGGCGCGCAAGAGAGTGATGGCTTTCAATCCTTTCTAGGACAGCTTCGTGCTCAGGCTTTAGCGAAAGGTGTCACCAGCGCGACAGTCAATGCGGTAATGCCAACGCTGACGTATAGCGCGCGCGTCGTGGCGCTTGATCGAACGCAGCCGGGGGGAAATCCCAATGATCCTAATGCGGCAATTCCAAAATTTGCGCCTTATGCGGCAAAGCATTTGGGAAACCAGATTATCGATACGGGGCGCGCACGATACCAAGCGCTTCGCCCACTGCTGGCGCGGGTAGAACGTGAAACGGGTGTTCCCGAATCGATCATGATCGCCATCTGGGGGCATGAAACCAATTACGGAACGATCACGGGCAATTTCGATCTCGCCAATTCGCTTGCCACCTTGGCTTATGAAGGCCGCCGCCGCGCGCTGTTTACCGAGGAGTTTATCGCGACGCTTAAAATGATGGATCGCGGATTTCCGCGTGAAACTTTGAAAGGAAGCTGGGCAGGGGCCACGGGCTACCCTCAATTTCTGCCTAGTGTTTATATTCGGCTGGGAAAAGACGGTGACGGTGATGGTCGCGCAGACATTTGGAATAATCAGGCCGATGCGCTTGCTTCAATCGCCAACTACTTTGCAAGCTCAGGATGGCGACCAGGCACTGGCTGGGGGGTGAAGGCTATTGTCCCTGCAAATTTTGATCGCGCTTCGGTGATGAATCGAACGAACTCGCTGCGTTGTCCGCGCGTTCATGCTCGGCACAGTCAGTGGAAAACAGTGGCTGAATGGCGTGCGCTTGGTGTTGAGCAATTTGGTGCTAAACGACTTCGGGATCGTGATATGGTCAGTTTGCTTGAACCTGATGGGCCGGGCGCGACCGCTTATTTGCTCACGGGCAATTACCGCGTTATCTTGGACTATAATTGTTCAAATTTTTACGCGCTGTCTGTGGGGTTGTTGAGTGATGCAGTTGAAAAATAAAGTAGGGTTTGTTGCTTTCCCGCTGATGATCTTGGTCAGCGGATGTGGTCATGCTCAGGACAGCGGCAATGTTGAAGCGTTGCCGCCAGCAAATCCCTATCCCGTTGCGTCTGACGTTCCACAAGGCTTCGCGTCGTCGGATCAAGCGGCTTATGACGATGTAGGCTATGCAAGTGTCGCTTTCGGTGATGAAAGTGGATTGGCATCGGGAAAGGGCGGCGACGAAAACCCGCTAGCGATCACCGCAGGTCATATAACACTGCCAGTACCAAGCTATGCTGAGGTCACTAACCTTGATACCGGCCGCACAATCTTGGTGCGCATTAACAACCAAAGCGTTCGTTCTGGTCGATTGATTGAACTCTCTCTTGGTGCAGCGCGTCAATTGGGCGTTGAAGCTAGTTCACGAATACCCGTGCGCGTGCGCCGCACAAATCCGCCTGAATATGAACGCGCAACATTGCGGCAGGGGCAAGCTGCGGGCGAAAGGATTGAAACGCCGCCAGCATTACTCGCGGCATTGCGCAAAAAACTAGGCGTTGTGCCAGCAGATGTTGCGACTGTTCGGCCCAAAGCAATGGTAAAAGCGCCAGCGCGCGCCGCTTCAAGAGCGAAGCCGATAAAACAGGCCGGAGCTGATTTTGATGCGCCGCAAACAGAGACGCGAAATGATCGCGGCGATAGGTTCATTATTGAGGATGGCAACGCGCGCCGAGCGCCTGCTGACCGTGAGCAATCTTCAACCGACGGTGCGTTGTTTGTTCAAGTCGCAGCGTTTTCGAACGAAAACCGTGCGCGTTCGCTCGCGCGTCAGCTTGGCGGATCAGTGGTAAATGCGGGCAATATCTGGCGTGTGCGCAAAGGCCCTTATCTTAGCGAAGAACAAGCTCAAGCTTCGCTTGGCGTCATGGTGTCAAAAGGCTATCGCGACGCTCGTATTTCGCACTGAGTCGCGGGTAGAAATCGAAAGTATTTTATGAAGACATTGTTTGCGCCCACTACCTTGCTGATTGCATTGTCGTTGCCCGTAACGGCAGCAGCGCCGCCGTTCGAAACTAAAGCTCCCGTCGCCTATATGGTCGATCTGTCATCAGGTGCAGTGCTCTATTCAAAGGATGCTGATCGCCGGATTCCACCAGCATCGATGGCCAAAATGATGACGGTTCATCTTGCTTTTGATCTTATTGCGCAGGGTAAATTCAAACTCGATCAAAAATTCATTGTGCGTCCTGAAACGTGGGAAAAATGGCATGGCCCTGCGGCTGGATCAACGATGTTTTTATCAGCGGGCGAACAAGTCAGCGTGGGGGATCTGATCCACGGTATTGTGACGCTTTCGGGCAATGATGCGTGCATTGTGCTGGCTGAAGGCATGTTCGGCAGCGAAGCTGAATTTGTAAAACAAATGAATATCACAGCGCAAAAACTGGGACTGAAAAACAGTCAATATGGGACGTCAAACGGTTGGCCTGATGCGGGTAAGACATTTACCACAGCGCGCGATTTGGCCTCGCTTGGTCGCGCGACAATTGATCAGCATCCCAAACTATACAAAGATTTTTACGGTAAACGCGATTTCACTTGGGGCAAGACGATCGGGGGAAGCGCAATAACTCAACAGAACCGTAATCCTTTACTAGGCAAGATTGAAGGCGCTGACGGGATTAAGACGGGCCATACAGATGAAGCTGGCTTTGGCTTTACGGGATCAGCTGAACAAAAGGGTCGCCGCATTGTGATGGTTGTTGCAGGGATCGACAGTTTCAATAACCGTATCTCTGAGTCGGTAAAATTTATGGATTGGGGCTTTCGCGATTGGACAACACGTCCGCTCGTCGCTGCGGGTAAGCGCGTTGGCGCGGCTGGCGTCCAGCTTGGCTATGCCACTGAGGTTGGGCTTGTTGCCGCGCGCGATATTGCGGTGACATTACCCGTCGGATCAGTTGATCAAGTGAAGGTGTCAATCGTTTATAACGGCCCCGTGAAGGCTCCGATCAAAAAAGGTCAGCATATTGCCGATCTTTCGGTTTCAACCGCGAGCACGCCACCGCAATTGATGCCACTGCTTGCTGAGAATGATGTCAGTGAGGCAGGATTTTTTGGTCGCGTTTGGGTTGGCCTTCTGTCATTCTTTTAAGGGTGAGCGGACGATTCATAACACTTGAGGGCGGTGAGGGCGTTGGCAAATCAACGCAACTCTCTGCATTAGCTGCGGCGTTAATCGCGCGCGGACACGCAGTGACAACGACACGCGAACCCGGCGGAAGCCACGGCGCAGAGGCCATTCGCAATCTCCTCATGACGGGATCAGGAGATCGGTGGAGCGCGCGCGCTGAGGCCTTGTTATTTGCCGCCGCACGCGCTGATCATGTTGAACGGATCATCCGCCCCGCACTCGAACGCGGGCAGTGGGTGATCTGTGATCGCTTTATCGATTCAACGCGCGCGTATCAGGGTGGGGCAGGCGGACTGCCCGACGAGGAGATAATGACGCTGCATAAGATCGGAAGTGGCGGGCTTATGCCTGATCGGACGCTGTTGCTGACGCTCTCAACCGATGAAGCCACCGCACGGACAATGCTTCGTGATGGTGATCAGCCTGATCGTTTTGGGGGCAAGAATGTCCAATACCATCAGTCTGTTACCGAAGCGTTCGAACGACTGGCGGCAAGTGAACCCGTGCGAATCCGCGTCATATCAGCGGCTGGATTGGCTGTGGAAGTGACCGAGCGGTTGCTGGCTCAATTGTCTGATTTATTATGACGCAGATTATTGGCCATGACGCGGTAACTGCCGCGTTTCTATCGGCGATGCGAGGCGATAAATTACACCATGCGTGGTTGCTAACCGGAGCGCCGGGGATTGGTAAGGCGACTTGTGCAACCGCGCTGGCGAAGCGCTTGCTTTGCGAGGCTGCGGGGCCGCCGATTGCAGGGGAGGGGATTGATACGCCGGCTGAACATCCCATCGGAAAGTTTTTTGACGCTCATTCACACCCTGACTTCATATTGCTTGACCGATTGCCCAAAGACCCCAAGCAAGTGCGTGATATCGAACGGCGCGATTGGCCGAGCGACCTTGAACGCGCGCGAAGTATCACCGTCGATCAAGTGCGCTCACTCAACAGCGTTTTCGCGTTGATGCCATCATTTTCAAATCGCCGCGTCGTGCTCGTTGATTCGATTGATGATATGGAAAAGGCGGGGGCGAACGCATTACTCAAAAGCCTTGAAGAGCCACCCCAAGGCACCATTTTCCTTTTGATCAGTCATGCGCCAGGAAAATTGCTTCCAACGATCAGGTCTCGTTGCCGGATGTTGCGGTTTGAAAGGCTTTGTGATGCAGATATGCGGCAAATCGTCAGAACAGATTTGCCCGATATCAAACCAGATGAATTGTCGTCACTTATTGGTGCTGCCCAAGGCTCTCCTGGAAAAGCATTCAGCTTTGCGGGGTTAAATGTCGGTGCAATAGATCAATCAATTGAGGCCATTTTCGCCAGCGGTGACGAGTCTAACAAGTTGCGCTCAACGCTCGCACATTCGCTCGCGTTGAAGCCTGCCCAGCGCCGATATGAAGCATTTTTAGCACGCGCACCTGCCTTTATCGCTCGCGCTGCTCGTCGCCGAGCTGGTGATGCACTTGTACACGCGCTCGATGTTTGGAATGACGCGCGGGAACTTAGTGAAAGCGCAAGCCGCCAATCGCTTGATCCTTATATGGCTGTCTTCACGATGTGCGGCTATATTGCGGCTCTTGCTCCCAAAGATGCTTCGTCTAAAGCCTGATCACATGACCAAGCCTTTCTACATCACGACCGCCATTGCCTATCCGAACGGCAAACCACATATCGGCCATGCCTATGAAGCTATCACCGCAGATGCCATCGCGCGTTTTCATCGGCTGCAAGGGCGCGACGTTAGGTTCATCACTGGCACTGACGAACACGGCCTCAAAATGGTGCAGACGGCGCGTGCAGCAGGCATTCAAACGATTGATCTCGCGAATGAAATGTCGAGCTATTTCCGTGAGATGTGCATCAAGTTGAACATATCGATTGATGCTTTCGTTCGGACAAGTGAGCCGCGCCATCACCTCGCAAGCCAAGCCTTGTGGAGCGCTATGGAGGCGTCTGGCGACCTTTATCTTGACCGCTACGAGGGCTGGTATTCTGTTCGAGACGAGGCCTTCTATGATGAGAAGGAACTCATTGACGGCGAGGGCGGGGCTAAACTTTCCCCACAAGGAACGCCCGTTGAATGGACGAAGGAGGAAACGTGGTTTTTCCGCCTATCAAAATATCAGGATAAACTGCTTGCTTTATTCAAAGAACAGCCTGATTTTCTGCGCCCCGAAAGCCGCCGGAATGAGGTCATTCGCTTTGTTGAGGGCGGACTGCGCGATCTGAGTATATCGCGGACGAGTTTCGATTGGGGTGTCAAAGTGCCCGGATCGCCAGGTCATGTTATGTATGTGTGGGTCGATGCCTTAACAACCTATCTAACGGCAATTGGCTATCCCGCAGCAGATGGTGATTTTGCGCGCTTCTGGCCTGCTGATCTTCACTTGATTGGCAAGGATATCGTTCGTTTTCACGCGGTCTATTGGCCCGCATTTCTCATGTCATCAGGACTTCCGCTTCCTACTCAGGTTTTCGGCCATGGCTTTTTGCTCCATAAAGGTGAGAAAATGTCCAAATCACTTGGTAATGTCGTTGATCCAGTTGAATTGACTGATGCGTTCGGTGCTGATCAATTGCGCTATTTTCTGCTCCGCGAAGTAAGTTTTGGCAGCGATGGAAGCTATAGTGAGGATGCCATCATCACGCGGTGCAACGCAGATCTTGCCAATAATTTCGGGAATCTGGTGCAACGTAGCCTCTCAATGATTGCCAAAAACTGCGAGGGCAGGGTGCCTGAGCCTGGGCAAGTCACCGAGGCAGAAACGGCTTTGCTCGCTTCGGTTGACGCCGCGCAAGTCGCAGTTTTTGAGGCATTCTCCCAATTGGCACTGCAAAATGCGCTTGAAGCGATCTGGTCTGCAATGAGTAGTGCGAACCTTTATTTTGCAGATCAAGCGCCTTGGGCTGTGCGCAAAACTGATCCCGCGCGGGCTGATACGATTCTTTATCATACCGTCGAGGCAATTCGTCGGCTGGCGATCATGGCAAGCTGGGCTATCCCAACAGGAGCCGGAGCTGTGCTTGATCTTTTAGCGCAATCAAAAGAATTTTGTAACTTCAATAGCTTAGGAAAGAAAATTCATCCTGGCATTGAGCTACCGACACCAATGGGTGTTTTCCCGCGATTGGAAGCACTGAGCTAATGTTCGTCGATTCGCACTGTCATTTGAATTATAAGGGCTTGGTTGACGATCAAGCCGCAGTGATTGCGCGCGCAACGGCTGCGGGCGTATCGGCAATGCTCAATATCTCCACGCGCGCGAGCGAATGGGATGCGGTTGTCGCAACGGCTGAGGCATTCCCGCAGATTTGGGCGACAATTGGCATTCACCCCCATGACGCTGATGCTCATCCTGACATCGATACCGCGATGCTAGTGGAAAAATCTAAGCATCCCAAGGTGATTGGAATCGGTGAAACTGGGCTTGATTATTATTATGATAAGAGCGACCGAGATAAGCAACGATCAAGCTTTCGCGCTCATATCACGGCGGCGCGCGAAACAGGCTTGCCGCTCATCGTTCACACTCGCGATGCTGAGGACGATACGTCTGCCATATTGACTGACGAAATGGGGAAAGGGCAGTTTCAAGGCGTGATTCACTGTTTTACCGCGAGCCAGCAATTTGCGGAGAAAGCTCTCGCGCTTGGCCTTTATATTTCTATTTCAGGAATTGTGACATTTAAGAGCGCAAAGGATTTGCAGGTAAGCGCCGCGCTCGTGCCCGATGACCGGCTTTTGATTGAGACAGATTCACCCTTTCTGGCTCCCGTGCCACACCGTGGGCGGCCTTGTGAGCCTGCATTCGTTGCAGATACCGCACGGTTTGTTGCGCAGCTTCGCGGGGTAAGTGTGGAAACGCTTGCTCGTCAAACCACTGAGAATTTTTATCGGCTATTTGCAAAGGCGACGTTTTGATGGACGGTGATGACTCGATGCGAATCGTTTACGCTGTGCTGCTATTAGTCATCGTCGTATCGAGCCTGATTTCGCACCGATTGCCGATCAAACAAACCTTCAAATATGTGCTGGCTTGGCTTGGTATTTTTGCGCTGGGCATATTGCTTTTTTCGTTCAAAAGCGAAGGTCAAGCGCTTTGGTCTCGGGTTGCGACCGCATTTGCGCCGGAAAGGCCCAGAATTTCAGGGCAAGAGGTTCGTGTTGACGTCGGTGATGACGGTCATTTTCGAATTGAGGCGCAGGTTAATGGCCACGCCGTTAATTTCTTGATTGATACTGGCGCCACTAATTCGACGATGTCGCGCAGCACCGCAAATGCTTCGGCTGTTGAGATATCTGATGCAGGATTTGGTGTGATCGTTCAGACCGCCAACGGGATGACGACAATGCGGCGCGCGCGCGCGGACACCATCACCATCGGCCCGATCAAGCGCGACAATCAACCGCTGTGGATCAGCGAAGATGACGATCTAAATGTGCTCGGCATGAATTTTATGACGTCGCTCTCCAGTTGGCGGGTGGAAGGCAAGACAATGGTGCTGATTCCCTAACCCAAATCAGTAACGTTTAATTTAACATAATGTGTATTATCGGATTTATAGATGGCAAGTGTGGATATCGCTGATATTGGCCCCTTAGTGGAAATCATGCAAAAACTGCGCGACCTTGAGTGCGGGTGCCCGTGGGATATTGAGCAGACGTTCACTACGATCGCGCCATATACGATTGAGGAAGCCTACGAGGTCGCCGATGCCTGCGAGCGAGATGATATGATCGACCTTCAGGACGAACTAGGTGATTTGCTTCTTCAAGTTGTCTTTCATTCGCAAATGGCACAAGAACGCGGCCTTTTCGATATGAGTGACGTCATAACGTCAATTTGCGACAAGATGATCCGCCGCCATCCCCACGTTTTTGGCGCTCCTGGGGCAACCCCTGATTGGGAAGGCATTAAGGCCATGGAACGCAGCTCAAGCGACGATAAGAGTGTGCTTGCAGGCGTTGCACTTGCACTGCCAGCCCTACTCAGAGCTGAAAAGCTTCAAAAACGCGCGGCGCGTTCAGGTTTTGACTGGCCCGATCAACAAGGCCCGCTAGGCAAAATTGCCGAAGAGATTGAGGAAGTTAAGACTGCCACCTCACCAATTGAGCAACAGGACGAAATCGGCGATTTGCTCTTTGCTGTCGTAAATTGGGCGCGGCATTTGAACGTTGACCCCGAAAAGGCTTTGCGCGGTGCAAACCGAAAGTTCGAACGCCGATACCGAAGGATTGAAATCGAAGGTGGCAATGATTTCGCGCAACTGAGCCTTGACGCTAAAGAAGCATTATGGGTTCAAGCAAAAACACGCGATTGAAAACGGCCGTGGGCAATATCTGACAGCCTTACCTTCACGATAATCTGCTCGTCGACGACACCTTCGGCAATGACATTGCCATGAGTATGAAGCCACGCTAACGCCGCGCCTGCATTTGCGTCTAGCGAAAATTCGTAAACACCCTGCCCCTTTGTGAGAGTGGTGGAAAGATGACCTATGAGAGTATCGCACCCTTTGCCGGTAACCGCTGATAATAGAACAATATCATCACGTCGCGAGGCGTCTCCGATGAGCGCCAATCGTGTTTCTTCATCGAGCAAATCGATCTTGTTCCAAACCTCAATTATTGGAGCGCCCCCTTCCCCACTGGCGCCAATTTCAGCCAACACCTTCATCACATCGTCACGCTGAGCATCACTATCTTCGTGCGCAATATCACGAACGTGCAAAATCAGATCAGCATCAATCACTTCCTCAAGCGTTGCCTGAAACGCCGCCACAAGTTGGGTAGGTAGTTCAGAGACGAACCCCACCGTATCAGACAGTATCGCCTTTTCGACGCCGCGCAGCGAAACCTGCCGCATCGTCGGGTCGAGTGTCGCGAACAACAGATTCTCTGCCATAACAGAAGCGCCGGTCAACCTATTGAACAAGCTTGATTTCCCAGCATTGGTATAACCAACGAGAGCAACAACTGGCCACGGCGCGCGGTGCCTTCGATCACGGTGAAGCTTTCGCGTCCGGCTGACATCGCTCAGTTCACGACGGAGTTTCGCTATACGATCACGAATCATCCGACGATCAGCTTCTATCTGCGTTTCGCCGGGCCCGCCAAGGAAACCGAAGCCACCGCGCTGCCGTTCAAGGTGAGTCCAGCTGCGAACGAGCCGCCCTGCTTGATAATCAAGATGCGCGAGTTCGACTTGGAGCCGCCCCTCTGCGCTTGCCGCGCGCTCACCGAAGATTTCGAGGATCAACCCCGTTCGGTCAATCACTTTAGTTTTTAGCGCGGTTTCAAGGTTACGCTGTTGGATTGGGGTAAGCGCGCCATCAATGATGACTAATTCAGCTTCATACATGGTGACATCAGCTGCCATGACTTCAATTTGGCCGCGTCCGAACAAACTGGCCGCGCGAACGGCACGTATCCGGTAGGCGCAGCTATGAACCACGTCGACACTGATCGCGGCAGCAAGCCCGCTTGCCTCAGCAAGCCGTGCTTCTACGCTGCGCGCATTCCCTCTTTTAATGTCAGGGAAAACAACCAAGCACCGCGCACCCCGCGCTAGGCCGTCATCTTCTTGCCGGTTGAATACACTCAATCGATATCAGCCTCATCGCCTTCTTCAGCGAGGTTCATCGGATTGGCGGGCTGAACCGTCGATACGGCATGTTTATATACCAATTGAGACATGCCATCACGCTGCAAGAGCAAACAGAATAGATCGTAAGCCGCAATTTCACCCTGTAACATCACACCGTTGACGAGAAACATCGTCACGGGATTGTGCGTTCGCTGCACCGCCGTGAGGAATACATCCTGCAAAGACCGCGCTTTACGGATGCTTTCGTTAAAGGCTTCGATGATCGCGGCAAGGTCTACCTGACCAGCGGGCATGATCGTTGAAATGGCATGCTTATAAATCAATTGCGATTGACCATCACGACGCAATAGGACTGAGAAATTATCAAACCACGTGATAATTCCTTGTAACTTCACGCCTTTGACCAGAAACATTGTCACTGGCGTTTTGCTCTTCCGAAGCGAATTCAGGAAAATGTCCTGTAAGTTGTTTGTTTTTTCGGGCATGTTCCACCTCTTGTAAATTGGCGGATCATCGCCCGCACTTGCGACATTTCGTATGTCACTGAAGCGTGGTTAGCAAAAGCTGCGCCCGCCGTCCATTGCCGCTTTAGCAAATATCAATATCATCATCCCTGATTTCGACCATTCCGAGCAACTTAAGTTTGCGGTGAAGTGCTGATCGTTCCATGCCAATGAACGTCGCTGTGCGCGATATGTTGCCTGAAAACCGCAGAATTTGGACACGGAGATATTCGCGCTCAAAGCTTTCACGCGCCTCGCGCAAAGGTGCCCCCATCATCGAACCGGTGGCACTTGCTTGGCTATTTGAATGATTATTGGAAATCTCTGCGGGCAGCATATCGACATCAATTTGCTGGATGCGATCACCGGGCGCTAATATAATTGTGCGTTCGATGATGTTTCGTAACTGGCGAACATTGCCCGGCCAATCATAAGCTTGCAAGGCTGCCACCGCGTCGAGCGCGATTGTGGGCGTCCCGATCCGCCGGTCTGTGGCATAGCGCGCTACAAAATGATCGACGAGCATCGGTATATCTTCGCGCCGCTCGGCTAAAGGAGGGAGGTGAACGGGTACCACGTTCAACCGGTAGTAAAAATCCTCACGAAAGCGCCCTGCTTGTATTTCATCTGCTAAATTCATTGAGGTTGCAGAAACAAAACGAACGTCGACCTTTACGATGCGCGTCCCTCCCATCCGCGTAAAGCTTTGATCAGTTAAAACGCGCAGGATTCGCGCCTGCGTATTGAGCGGCATATCGGCAATTTCATCGAGGAAAAGCGTGCCACCATGCGCGCGCTCAAGTAGCCCTGGGTGAACCATATCATCATCGGTTTCGCGGCCAAATAATTCATCTTCAACGCGCTCTGGCGTCATGCGCGCGGCACTAGCGACGATGAAGGGAGCTGAAGCGCGCGGGCTCCAGCTATGCAGCAGCCGCGCGGCTACTTCTTTTCCGACGCCCGGCGGCCCTGAAATCAGCACACGACTGCCCGTTGGCGCGACTCGTTTTAACGTTGCGCGCACAGCATTTATCGCGCCTGACGTACCCGTCAACTCATCTTCAAATCCAATCTGTGCGCGCAATGTTTCATTCTCTCGGCGCAACCGGTCAGTTTCGGTGGCACGGCTGACGAGATGAAGTAAATGCTGTGCTTCAAATGGTTTTTCGATAAAATCGGCTGCACCACTCCGAATTGCCGTGACTGCGGTATCAAGGTTGCCGTGTCCCGAGATCATCAGGACGGGCAAGGATGGGTCTCTGCGCTTGATCTCATCGAGTAAATCGAGCCCGTCAAGCCGACTTCCTTTGAGCCAGACGTCAAGCAACACTAATGAAGGCCGTCGATCAGCAATTGCGGCGAGCGCCTGATCGCTATTTGCGGCGGTGCGCGGTGAATAACCATCATCCTCCAAAACGCCCGCGACAAGTTCGCGGATGTCGCTTTCATCATCGACGATCAGAATGTCCAAAGACATATCAATGGCTCCCTGTGCGTGTCAGTGAAGCGGGAATTGCTTCGGTCGTATTGGGTTGAGACAGGTCACCCCCGTTTTGCGCAATGGCGCTAATCTGTGCAGGATCGAAACTGAGTGAAATCACGCTTCCCCCATAAACACGGTCTGCAAAAGCGATGCTACCGCCATGTTCTTCAACAATTTTCTTTACGATAGCCAAGCCGAGCCCAGTCCCGCTTTCACGCGTTGTCATGTAAGGCTCAGCAAGGCGTGCGCGTTCGATGGGGAGGCCTATTCCGTTGTCTGAAACAATGATCGAAATGATACCGACGTTATTGCAAGCACATTCGACATCAACAGTTCCATGAGGGCTAATTGATTTGGAGGCGATGGCTTCGACCGCGTTTTTGATCAGATTTGTGAGCGCTTGCCCCAATTGTCGCCTGTCACATATCATCATAAGTGAGTGATCGGGCATCGTGATTGTGAACTCAATCTCGGGGTGCGCCACTTCGTGTAGAAAGACTGCCTGACGACATATATCAATTAGCGATTCCTCGCGGAACACGGGCTTTGGCATCCGCGCGAATGAGGAGAATTCGTCTACCATCCGCCTCAAATCGCCCACTTGCCGCACAATTGTGTCTGTCAACTTACCAAAAGTAGCCGGATCGCTTTCAATCTCTTTCATAAACCGTCGCTTTAAGCGTTCGGCTGCTAATTGAATTGGGGTAAGCGGATTTTTGATCTCGTGCGCAATCCGCCTCGCAACATCTGCCCAAGCGGCGCGGCGTTGATCAGACAATTGCTGAGTAATATCGTCAAAGGTCAGGATTTCGCCAAATTCGTCACGAACGAGTTTCACCGCAATTGTCCTCGCCTCGTTTGCCGACGCAATTTGAACAATCGCATCGCGCTCACTGCCAAAAAGCAAGGCATCCAACTCATCCGAGACAGACGCGAGCGGCTGCCCGACAGCAACGCCGCGATCAATGCCGAGAAAGGCTTCAGCTGACCTGTTCAATATGCGGATGGTGCGATCAAAATTGACTGCAATCACGCCCGCAGATACGCCGGTTAGCACGGCTTCGATCAGCGCGCGCCGTCGCTCAATCAACTCATTTGCAGCGATAAGCTCTGACCGTTGCGTTTCAAGCCTTGATGTCATGCGGTTGAACGCTGCGCCCAGTGAGCCAACTTCATCGCGAGCGAGCGGAGTAGCGACACGAGCTGAAAGCTCGCCAGCGGTCACGCGCCGCGCCGCCTCTACCAATTCACCGACGGGCTTAACGAGGCGATCGGCCACATTGAGCGCAATGATCACCACCACACCAATGATAAAAAGCGCGATCAGATAAAGCGCAGCGTGAAACTGCAATTGAATCCGCCTCGATTGCTCAATCAAGCTGTTATAATCGGTGAGCACGCGCGCGAAGCGTTTGCTTTGCACAAGCGCCTTATCATCAGCGACTTTTGAGGCATAAATATAATATTTTGGTCGCCCAGGGATTGGTGTGACCGCCTCCATCCGACGCCCAGAATCGCGAAACACTGTCGCTTTGTTTTTGAGCAACGAAGCGACAACATCGGGCGGAACCCAATTATCTGGCGGGCGATTATACGGATTGACGAGCGCGAGCGATTGCACCCCATTTTGGGGAGTTATCGTCAATATTGCGCCTTCTGAAAGCTCTCGGTTGAGAACTTGATACGCAAAACTGGCCTGAAAATCTTTGCTATCAATTGGTGCGAGCGTAAGGTTGAAACCAATATCTTCCGCCATCACTTCAGCTTCTCGAATCACTGATTGTTGTTTTTCGCCGTAATAAACTTGTGCCAAATCATTCGCATTTTCAAACATGCTCCGCGCACGGTCAGAATACCAAAATTCAACGCCAAACTGGAACAGAAACGATGAAAAAATGACCATCAGCAAAACAGGAATGCTTGCGACAACCGAAAAAAGCGCAACGAGGCGCACATGCAGCCTGCCCCGTCCGCCGAGAGGAGAGCGCGCCGCTCGTTTGCGCGCTACTTGCCGCCCAAGCAACACCAGCAAAGCAATTGCTGGGATGAGATTTGCGATCAGCACAACTGCAAAAAGTGATGGTGTCAGCAACTTCGCGCCGGGCTTGCCATCGGTCAAAACCCAATAGCTTGCAACAGCCATGATGATAACGAGCGCTACAGAGATCACTTCGATCCACGCTACCCAACGACGGCGGCGCGCTATGACGCCAATTCGGCGCCACCATGTCTCAAAAGTGCGCGCCTTGACTAATTGCATTGTCGAAAGTTTACACACGGAGCGTGACAAATACAACACACACTGTGTTCATTTCACCGCACTTTATCGCTCGTCTGGGCGTCTTAGGGGCCTGCCATGCGAAGGATCGATCTGCAACTCACTCAATTTCTTACGTATTGTGTTTCGATTCAAGCCGAGTAGCTGTGCAGCGCGTATTTGATTGCCCCGCGTTGCTCGCATCGCAGCTTCGAGCAAAGGTCGCTCTACTATTTCAATCACTCGGTCATAAAGGCCGTCAGGGGGGAGGCCATCACCGTGCAAGGCAAAATATTGAGTGAGATAGTGCGTTACAGCAGCGAGCAAATTATCTTCCGCAAAATGAGTTGGCACTAGCTCGTCGGATGGTGTTTTTGATTGGCTAAGTTGTTCGTCAACGAGACTCGCAGAAATAACGTCATCACGCGCTAAAATCGCGAGGCGCCGCATAAAGTTTTCGAGTTCGCGAACGTTGCCGGGCCAGTCATAAGCAAGCAATCTCGCTTTCCCGCTTGTATCTAAGCGCTTGTGCGGCAGTCCTTGAGTGGCAGCTTCATCGAGAAAATGCCGCGCCAGCAAAGCAACGTCATCACCGCGTTGACGCAGAGCGGGCAAAGCGATGGGGATCACATTGAGTCGATAATAGAGGTCTTCGCGAAACGTACCCTCGTTGATCAAGTTGGTCAGGTTTTTATGCGTTGCGGCCACGATCCTTACATCGGCTTTGATGGCACGGTGGCCACCAACTGTGGTAAATTCGTTAGATTGCAACACCCGGAGAAGCCGCGTTTGCGCCTCAATTGGCATATCGCCGATTTCATCAAGGAATAAAGTCCCGCCCGCTGCCTGTTCAAACCGCCCCGCGACGCGCGCAGCAGCTCCCGTAAACGCACCGCGCTCATGGCCAAAAAGCTCAGCTTCAATCAGTTCACGCGGAATAGCCGCCATGTTAACCGCGACAAAAGGCCTCAATTTTCGCGCCCCAAGATCATGAATAGCCCGCGCGACAAGCTCTTTTCCTGTTCCCGATTCACCCAATATCAAAACACTCAAATCATTGGGGACAACCCGCGCAATCGTTCGGAATACGTCTTGCATCGCTGGAGATCTGCCGATCAATGGAAGCCCGGCTTCTTCTGAAGGATCAAGCGTTTCAGGGTGAACAATTGCCCGGCGGCGCAGACCATCGTTCACCGCGCGACATAATTCATCGAGATCGAAAGGCTTGGGCAAATATTCAAACGCACCTTGCTCAGTCGCGCGCACTGCGGTGGAAAGGGTGTTTTGGGCTGAAAGCACGATGATCGGAAGATTGGGGTGTTTGGCCAAAATCTGTGGCACAACGTCAAGCCCATTGCCATCAGGCAAAATTACGTCGGTAATCAATACATCAGGTTCAAAGCTTTCAAGCTGTGCGGATTGTTCGGCCAAATTTGCAGCGGCTGCGACGTGATGGCCTTGCCGTTCTAATGCTTCGGTTAAAACCGTCCGAATCGCTTCATCATCGTCAACGATCAATATTCGCCCATATTTCACGATTTTGTCCTTTCGGCGCGAGGAAGCAACAAACGGAAAACCGTCTGCACTGGCTGACCTTCGCGTGAATATTGAATGATGCCGCTCATATCGCGCACCAATTTATCAACAAGCGCGAGCCCAAGCCCGCGGCCTGACTTTTTGGTTGAGACGAAGGGATCGAATAGATTGTCGGCAATCTCTGGCGGCACGCCAGGGCCATCGTCAATGATACACACTTCGATTGGTAGGGGTCTTCGTTCAGACCGACCAACAACGGCGACTGAGACGCCTTGACGAAAGGCAGTCGTGAGCAAAACTTTTCGTTTTACACCCGGCACTGCAGTTTCCGCCGCATTTTTGAGGAGATTGAGGATGACTTGGATCATTGAATCGCGGTGAATAAGGACTGCGGGAAGTGAAGGATCAAAACTGTCGCTCAGAACAAGTTCACATCCAAACCCACTCAACGCAACGCTGCGGGCATGATCGAGGATTGAGTGAATATTGTGAGGAGAAAGCGCCAAATCACGCGTGTCGGTGAATCCTTCCATCCGGTCAATGAGCGCCGCTATGCGATCAACTTCGGTGCGAATGAGCGTTGTCATCCGCGCATCATTTTCATTCGCCCGAGCGCTCAGTAATTGCGCTGCGCCGCTTATCCCCGATAGCGGATTCTTGATTTCGTGAGCAAGCATTGCCGCAATACCGACAGCGGTACGGACACCTGCCCCCCCTACCCTATGCCCCATGCGGTGCGCTGTTGCTCCTTCGTGAAGCGTGATCAAACGCCAACCTGGCCAATCGACGAATGATGCTGCGACAAAATCAGCGCGAATGATGGGGCGATTAGACTGACTGACCACCTCGTCATAAGCTAAAAACATCGTTTCGTTCGCCGCATCATACCCCGAGGGTAGGGTAATCGCAGCTGAAACCGGCTGACCCACTATTTGAGACGCGCTCATATTGAGCATCATTTCGGTCGCTGCGTTTACTTCCGTTACCAAGCCAGTTGGACTGACTACAAGCAACGCCGTTTGCAACGTGCCGATTATGTCGGAAGCACGCGGCTCCGCTGCTGCCACCATCAGGCGGCTTGCTGACTCAGCCACGGCGCGTAAAATTGTTCAAGCATCGCGAGAACGGTCTTGGCATCGGCAATTTGGTTTACTGCATTTCGAAATTCAGCCGAACCGTGAAGGCCTTTGGTATACCAGCCGATGTGTTTGCGCGCCATATTGACACCGGTCACTTCGCCGTAATGTTCGAGCATCGCGTGGTAATGGCTTACGATCAAGTGATATTGCTCTTCGACTGATGGATCATTTGCGTACATTTTACCGGTCAAAGCGGCCATCACTTGCCCTAATAGCCACGGCCGACCGTAAGCCCCGCGCCCAATCATCACGCCGTCTGCCCCTGATTGTTCGAGCGCTAAAACGGCATCGTCAACCGAACATATATCGCCGTTAGCGATAACGGGGATTGAAACCGCCGCTTTCACCCGCGCGATGAACGCCCAATCGGCAACGCCACGATACATTTGACAGCGCGTGCGGCCGTGCACTGTGATCAGCTTCGCTCCCAAATCTTCGGCGATATGTGCTAGCTCGGGTGCATTTAGGCGCGATTCATCCCAACCCATCCGCATTTTTACCGTCACTGGCACTTTCACTGCTTCAACGGTCGCTTTGATGATTGACGCCGCCAAAGGAAGGTCGCGCATCAACGCTGAACCCGCATCACCGTTGACAACTTTTTTGACGGGGCAACCCATATTGATATCGATAATTGCCGCGCCGCGATCTTCATTCAATTTGGCGGCTTCGCCCATTTCATAGGGAGCACATCCTGCAAGCTGCATTGAGATAGGCTCCTCAACCGCGTCCCACGCAGCTTTTTGCAGCGATTGGCGCGTTTCCCGGATCATCGCTTGGCTGGCAATCATTTCAGAAACATTGAGGCCTGACCCGTAATGACGCACAATCTTGCGGAAGGGCATATCGGTAACGCCCGTCATCGGCGCAAGGATAACGGGAGCTTCGATTGTTATAGGGCCAATGGCGATGGGGCGGATGAGTTGCACAGTTTTGCCTAAAAAATGTGCAGGCGCATTAACGCGCAGGTCGCTAGCGCGCAACCCCATGCTTGGCTAAAGGCTGTTCATGGAAAAAAGTGAAATGACCGTGGCGCTGATCATGGCAGCTGGTAAAGGCATGAGGGTTGGCGGTGATCAGCCGAAACAATTTTCACAACTTGGCGCGAAATCGCTGGTTGCGCACTCTGTTGATGCATTTTTGGCGCATCCGTCGATTGATGCGGTTTATGTGGTGGTTGGCGAAGGACAGACTGAGCTCCTCGCAGAGGCGCTCGCGGGACGCACGATCTCTAGTGTTGTCATTGGGGGCGCTGAGCGGCATAATTCGGTGCGTTTGGGGCTTGAGGCAATAGGGTCTGCCAAACACGTGCTGATACATGATGCGGCTCGACCGCTTCTGCCCAGCTTTGTGATTGACCGGTTGCTCACGGCTCTTGAGAGCGCAGACGGCGCTGTCCCGACATTGCCAGTGGTCGATACACTTGCCCGCATTGACGGGGGGTTGGGCGAGACTGTTGATCGCAGCCAACTCATTCGGGTGCAAACACCGCAAGCCTTTGCGTTTGATTCCATCATGAAGGCTCACCAAGAGTGGACAGGTGGTGCCGCGACCGATGATGCGCAAATGGCTCGTGCCGCCGGATTTCGCGTGGCGATGGTCGAAGGAGACAATGTGCTCGACAAGATCACACATCCGGCTGATTTTGTTTCGGCTGAGACACGACTTGGCGGCGCGTGGGTCATTCGCACTGGCATGGGATATGATGTGCACCGCTTAGTTGTGGGCAAAGAACTATGGCTCTGTGGACTGCTAATCCCTTATGATCGCGGACTTTCGGGGCATTCAGATGCTGACGTGGCGCTCCATGCGCTTACTGACGCCCTCCTTGGTGCAATTGCCGCAGGAGATATCGGTGATCATTTCCCGCCAAGTGATCCGCAATGGCGCGGCGCTGCTTCGTCAATTTTTCTGCATCATGCTGTTAAGCTAGTGACAGAACAGGGCTACCAAATTACAAACGTTGATCTCACAATCATTTGTGAAGAACCGCGAATTGGACCACACCGCACCGCTATGCGCGCACAACTTTCAGATTTATTGCAGGTAGATGTCGAGCGGATTAGTGTGAAAGCAACGACGACCGAGGGTCTTGGGTTCACCGGGCGCGGGGAAGGCATTGCAGCACAGGCGATTGTCTCAATCAGCGGAAGAGAGTTTTGATGATAGATTGCCTTGATCCTATCCTCGTTGAAGCCGCGACGCGCGTTGTGATTGCCAATCGCGCCGCGGGCAAAAAGATCGTTGTTGCCGAAAGCTGCACTGGCGGCCTTGTCAGCGCGGCGATTACATCAGTACCTGGTGCGTCTGACGTGTTTGAAATGGGTTTTGTGACCTATGCCAATGAAGCGAAAATTGATGTCCTTCATGTGAATCGCGACATAATTGATACGTTTGGCGCGGTTTCAATCGCAAGCGCTTGGGGCATGGCTCAAGGCGCGCTCAAGGTTTCAAATGCGGATGTTGCGGTTGCGATCACGGGAGTGGCAGGCCCGGGTGGCGGCACTGAGTTAAAGCCCGTGGGCACGGTCGTATTTGCACGAGCGAGGCGTGGCTTTAATCCCGATGATGTGGTCGCGGATACGCGAGCATTTGGAGACATCGGGCGCGGCCAAATCAGGCTTCAGGCAGCACTTGTCGCACTTGAACTGCTTATGCCCGCCGTTGCCCCGTAAAGCGCCTCTGCGCGGGCCTCGAAAGCATCAGTCATTTTTCTGAGTGCGCGTTCAAAGACTTGACCGGCGAGTTTTTCAAACACACGGTTTTTGAAAGCAAAATCAACCTCAAACCCAATCAAACTGCCGCCTGTGCTATTAGGGGTGAATGTCCATTCATTGCGCAGATATTTGAGCGGGCCATCGAGGTAATCGACGCGGATTGACGAAGGGTATTGCTTCAAAACCCGCGACGTAAAATTCTCACGCAAGCCCTTAAACCCAACGATCATATCAGCGACCATTTCAGTCTGGCTGTTTTGACGAACGCGCACCCCGCTCACCCAAGGCAAAAATTCCCCGTACCGGCCAACATCTGCCACAAGCTCATACATTTGCGCTGCGCTGAAAGGCAGAGCGCGGTTTTCCTTATGCTTGGGCACGAGAGAGCTGCAACGCGCGCGCGTCGCGCAGTTTCGCAAAATCGCTATCGGCATGATAGCTTGAACGCGTCAGAGGACTCGATGCTGCGAGCAAAAACCCCTTCGCGCGCGCAATTGCAGCATAAGCATCAAAGGTCGTTGGCGTCACAAAATCAATAACTTTGGTGTGGCGCGGCGTTGGTTGCAGATATTGCCCCAGCGTTAGAAAGTCGACGTCCGCACTGCGCATATCGTCCATGACTTGATGAACTTCCAAACGATCTTCGCCAAGCCCCATCATCATGCCTGACTTTGTGAAGATCGTCGGATCATGTCGCTTCACACTTTCGAGCAACCGCAGCGACGCATAGTAGCGGGCGCCCGGCCTTATCGTTGGATAGAGCCGCGGCACAGTCTCAAGGTTATGGTTATACACGTCGGGTCGAGCCGTGATGATTGCTTCAACCGCACTTTCCGCCTTATTGCGGAAATCGGGAGTCAGGATTTCAATCGTTGTGTCTGGCGTTGTTGCGCGCAAAGCGTTGATGACCTTCACAAACTGTGATGCGCCGCCGTCGGGCAAATCATCGCGGTCTACGCTGGTGATCACAATATGTTGAAGGCCAAGTGCGGCCGCTGCATCGGCAACATGTTGTGGCTCGGCTTTATCAACCGCGCGCGGCATTCCCGTTTTGACGTTACAAAATGCACAAGCCCGCGTGCACGTATCACCAAGAATCATCACCGTCGCATGCTTCTTGCTCCAGCATTCGCCGATATTGGGGCAAGCGGCTTCCTCGCAAACCGTCGCAAGGTTAAGGCTGCGCATCAATGCCTTCGTTTCGGCATAACCAACGCTGTTGGGCGCTTTTACGCGTATCCAATCAGGTTTGCGTATACGGTCAATCTTTGCAGGGATGTTCATGGGTTTGCATTAGCGCGATCAATTCACACTTGCCACCCCCTGCCCGCTCACCCTAAGCAAAAGCATATGACCGATTTTGCTCAACTCATTGATGGATATCACCGCTTTCGCGCAACCGAATGGACGCGGCAGCGCTCGCGGTGGGCCGAACTCGCGGATCAACAATCGCCCAAGGTAATGGTGGTTGCCTGTTCAGATAGCCGCGTTGATCCTGCGACGATTTTTGATACCAGTCCCGGTGAAATGTTCGTTGTTCGCAACGTCGCGAACCTTGTGCCGCCATTTGAGGCGGACGGGGGACGGCACGGTGTCTCAGCAGCGCTTGAGTTTGCGGTGACTCAGCTTGAGGTACCCGAGATCGTTGTTCTTGGTCACGGTGGCTGTGGCGGCATAGCGGCGGCACTTTCGCGGCGGTTTGAAGGCGCGCTACCCGGTGAAGGCGGCTTTATCGCCAAATGGATTGACCTGCTCGACGATGCGCGAGATCATGTGATCAGCTGTGGCGGCGATACCGCGATGCTCGAACATGAGGGTATCAAAGTAAGCCTTGCCAACCTCCGCACTTTCCCTTGCATCCGTGAGCGTGAACGTGAGGGAAAACTTAAACTCCACGGGGCGTTTTTTGCCATTGAAGACGGGATTTTGCACATCCTTGATGAAGAAAGCGGAGCGTTCTCCCCTTGTTAACCCCGCCCACCGATGATCTTGACGCAGTGCTCGCCGATATCTGGATGCGGCTGGTGCGCGGCGGAGCTGACCGAAAATCAGCATTTCATACGCCGACAATCGCCAGTGTTGACCCAAGAGGTGATCCCCGCCAACGCGTAATGGTGCTGCGGAAATGCGATCAAGCAGAGCGAACGATGCGGTTCCACACCGATCTCCGTTCGGATAAAGTGACAGAAATTGGCAACAGCGCGGTGGTAAGCGTGCTTGGCTACGACGCAACAGCCAAAATCCAAATTCGCGTTTCAGGGTCTGCCGCGATCGAGAGTGTAGGCGAACGTGCAGACAAAGCTTGGGCCTCATCTAATGCTAGCAGCCGCCGCTGCTACCTCGCGTCGCCTGGCCCCGGTAGCGCGAGCGATACACCGACCTCAGGCCTCCCCATCGCCGTTGAAAGCAGAGTTCCCGACTTGAGCGAAACCGAAGCCGGACGCGCCAATTTCGCGGTGATGATGGTGATACTCGAAACTCTCGAATGGCTCTACCTCGCTCATGACGGCCACCGCCGCGCGCGGTTTGTGCGGGATGCGGGGGTGTGGCGCGGGGTTTGGTTGATTCCTTAAAATGGCTACGGCGGTTCGGAGCCAACATATAGCAATAACTTTGCATTCAAGGCATCATTTGATATGTTCTTTGGAATGAATTCGATGTCGCCCTCTTTGTTAACCCGTGAAAAAGCGCGCTTGCACGTTGACGATTTTCTGTTGCTCGATAAAAACGGGGCTTTCGCGGGGGAAAAAAGAACTGAACTTATCGAGGGGGATGTTTATTATATGAATGCTCAGTACCGCCCCCACGCCCGCGTCAAGGCAAAGCTTTATGACGAGTTACGCGATTGGGTGCGGGCAAACATTTCAGCACTCACAGTGATGATCGAAACCACCGTCGCCATGCCCCCGCATAACGCGCCCGAACCTGACTTGATCCTGACGAGCGAACCAGACGGAGACGGCCCGATTCCAGTCACCTCGGTCGCGCTACTGATCGAAGTTTCAGACACAACGCTTGAAAGTGATTTGGGCGTCAAAGCAATGACCTATGCCGCACAAGGCATCCCCGAATATTGGGTCGCCGATGTGAATGGGCGTGTAGTTCACCAAATTTGGGCTCCGGGTGTGAGTGGGTATGCGGAGCGGCGGGTGGTTGCGTTTGGTGATGGGGTGGTTGCGGAGACGGTGGCGGGGTTGGTGGTTGATACGGGTGGATTGATTTGAGTGTATCGTTATCAAATTTACCGTTATTTCAGTTCAATTCGGAATTGGGACAACAGCCCATCGGCCATTTTGGCAGGTGAAAGGAGTGTTCGACAAAGATCTCCCTGTCGCGATTTCAGATTTAACGACACTCCAGAACGTGGTCATCATTTGTTCATCTGCAGGAAGAGCAAAAAGAAATATGTCCTTTGAATAAAGCAAAACAATTTGGTTTGATATACCGCTAGGTTTTTGTTCACTACACAGAGATGGCTGTGCCAGCATACTTGGCGCAAGGCCACTATCCGCTCCTACGCCCTGCGCTCCAGTCTCGTTGCCCAAGCGAACAAATCGTATTGGCCCAACGCGTGCTTGATGATTGTCTAGTGCCCGTTTCCATGCGCTCGGTTCGTCAATTTTCCACCGTTTCAAATCGTCAGGACTGGCTGATCTAAGGCTGATGGGTGAGTCAACTGCCAAGAAAATTGACAAATCGCCTGCAAAATCGCGAGGTGCGATAAAATTGTCTGAAGAGGAACCAACCTGAAGACTCCTCTTTATGTAATCGGTTGGTCGGACAATCACGACGAGTTGATCAAGCGCTTCCATTGCTGTTTTTTGCGAAGACACTAGGGTCGCTAAATACCTTTCGATAACGTCTTCAAGCTTTGCCTCATCGCCAAGATAAGCCGCATAGGCATTTTCAACATTTATTGTTAGCTCAGTGCCGTCTGATGATATTGTCTTGAAAGTGCGCTCGTCGATCATCGTGGTTGGGTTTTGGATAACCTTCTCCGCTCTGACGGCAAAAAGATCTCGAAACTGAACGGCTGTCAGTGGCGAAGCGAAAGCAGGCATTGCAAACAGCACAGCGAATGAAAAAACTAGTGTGATTAAGCCCCTCACCTCGTCAACTTCTTATAAGCCAACCGCGTTGGCCGATCCGCGGCATCGCCCAGTCTCCGGCGCTTATCCTCTTCATAGCTTTCGAAGTTGCCTTCGAACCATTCGACATGGCTATCGCCCTCAAAAGCCAAGATATGTGTCGCCAACCGATCTAGGAAGAAGCGGTCATGGCTGATCACCACTGCGCATCCGGCGAATGATTCCAAAGCTTCCTCCAGTGCACGCAGTGTTTCAACGTCAAGATCGTTGGTCGGTTCATCGAGGAGCAGCACATTGCCCCCTGCCGCGAGCATTTTGGCCAGATGAACGCGGTTGCGTTCACCACCTGAGAGCTGGCCAACTTTTTTCTGCTGATCAGTGCCCTTGAAATTATACGCGCCGACATAAGCGCGCGTGTTGACTTCATGTTTTCCGAAATAGAAACGCTCGTTACCGCCTGAGACTTCTTCCCACACATTTTTGTTGGGATCGAGGTCATCGCGGCTTTGATCAACGTATCCGAGCTTTACAGTCGTCCCGACTGATATCGTCCCGCTATCGGGCTTTTCCTGCCCCGTGATCAGCTTGAAAAGCGTCGATTTACCCGCACCGTTTGGCCCAATGACGCCCACAATCCCGCCGGGTGGCAGTGTGAAATCAAGCCCCTCGAACAGCAATTTATCGCCGTAAGCCTTTGTAAGGCCCGTCGCCTCAATCACATTGCCGCCTAGGCGTGCTGGAATCTGAATGAGTATCTGCGATCCCCCCGGGCGGCGGTCAGCTTGTCTTTCAACCAGTTCATCAAACGCCCTGATCCGCGCCTTAGATTTAGTTTGGCGCGCTTTGGGTGATTGGCGGATCCACTGAAGCTCTTCCTTGATCGCCTTGGCACGGCTTTCATTCTCGCTATCCTCTTGCTCAAGCCGCTTGGCTTTGCCTTCGAGCCACGCTGAATAATTGCCCTCAAACGGGATGCTGCGCCCGCGATCAAGCTCAAGCACCCAGCCCACGACATTATCGAGGAAGTATCTATCATGGGTCACGAGGATGACGTTGCCCGCATAATCAATCAGATGCTTTTCAAGCCACTGCACACTTTCCGCGTCCAAATGGTTGGTCGGCTCATCGAGGAGGAGAACTTCTGGCTTTTCAAGTAACAGACGGCACAGCGCCACGCGGCGGCGTTCACCGCCTGAAAGGTTGTCAACCGAAGCATCACCTGGCGGGCAACGCAGTGCCTCCATTGCAATCTCAAGCTGATTATCAAGCGTCCAGCCATCAACCGCATCAATTTTTTCTTGTAATTCGCCCATTTCAGGAAGCAAAGCATCAAAATCAGCATCAGGTTCAGCCATTTCAGCCGAGATCGCGTTGAACCGATCAACCATGTTGGCAACGTCACGAACGCCGTCTTTCACATTTTCAAGAACGGTTTTTTTGGGATTGAGATGCGGTTCCTGCGCAAGATAGCCAACACGACATCCCTCCGCCGCCCATGCTTCGCCCGTAAATTCGGTATCATAACCCGCCATGATCTTCATCAACGTCGATTTACCCGCGCCGTTGACGCCGATAATCGCAATTTTTGTGCCTGGGAGAAATTGGAGATGCACATTGTTGAGAATTGGCTTGGCCGCTCCGGGGAAGGTCTTAGTAAGCCCCTTCATGACATAGCTATATTGAACGGCCATATGATGTTTCCTTGTAGCAAAAATACGTAAAGTTGCTGTGCCGCTTAGCCGAGCCACGCGGTATTGGGAAGCACGCACGAAAACGCCTTCCTATTTGATCATGTTCGGTTTATGTTCTGCGTCATGATTCGTTTGTTTATCTTTTGCCTCACCATACTTTGTGGCTTTCCTGCCGTTGCAGCGCCCTCGCCTGACCTCGCTTATGAAATCGTCGAAGGATTGACGTCGGAGGTGGGCCAGCGGCTTGCGGGAACCGAAGCCGAGGCGCGCGCGCGGGTCTGGGCGACTGCGAAGCTCAAAGCGCTTGGTTTTAGCAATGTGCGGATTGAGACTTTTGACATGCCCGTGTGGGTGCGCGGCACCGAAACGGCTGAGATTGTATCGCCCTTCCCCCAAAAAATGCTCGTTACAGCGCTTGGAAATAGTGGTTCGACAGGCGAAATGGGGTTCAGTCTTCCCGTTATTGGCTTTGAGACGCTGGCGGCATTGCAAGTGGCTGATCCTGCGAGCGTCAAGGGCAAGATCGTGTTTGTCAGCCACGCGATGAAGGCGGCGCAGGATGGCTCTGGCTACGGCCCTTTCGGGGCTGCTCGGCGGCAAGGCCCCTCAATTGCAAGCAAAATGGGCGCAGCAGCGATCATCGTTCGCTCAATTGGCACTGATCATTCACGTAGCCCGCATACTGGCGTTCAAAACTGGCAAAACGGCGTAACCCCTATCCCCGCAGGCGCACTATCAATTGCTGATGCTGAAAACCTTCAGCGTATGCTTTCCCGTGGAAAACCCGTGGTGATGAAATTAGTCCTGACACCACGCCAAATCGGCATGCAACAATCCGGCAATGTGATCGCCGAAGTGTCCGGTACTGACCCTGCTGCTGGCCTCGTTGTCATTGGCGGGCATTTGGATAGTTGGGATTTGGGCACGGGAGCACTTGATGATGCGGCAGGTGTGGCGATTACCACTGCGGCTGCAAAAGCGATCTTAGACCGAGGCAAAAAGCTTCGCCGCACGATCCGCGTGGTCTGGTGGGGTGCTGAGGAAGTCGGGGTCTTTGGTGGTGCCGATTATTTCAAACGTCATAAAACTGAACCTCATGCCCTCGCGGCTGAATCGGATTTTGGCGCAGACCGGATTTGGCGGCTTGACGTCAAATTTCCAAGCAGCGCGGTTGCGCTGGGCACGCGGCTTGGCGCAGCACTAGCGCCGCTTGGCATCCCCTTAAGTAAGGAATTAGCAGGCGGTGGCGCTGATGTTGGGTTGCTTGTTGGCTCAGGCGTTTCCGCAATCGAACTTCAACAAGATGGCATGCGCTATTTTGATTATCATCATACCGATGAAGATACGCTTGATAAGATCGATCCGGTTCAACTTCGCCAGAATGTCGCGGCGTGGATAATTGCGCTTGAGACAATCGCCGATGCGCCCGAAGACCTGCTTGCTGATCAGAAACCAAAATGAGCGTAATGATGTGGCTCTGGATGGCAGCCTTGTTTCTCTTAGGGGGCTGCATGAGCGACCCTCAAGCCGAAACGAGCGAAACTAAAATCGAAGCGCAGGGTAAGGCGATTGAACGGGCAGCCGATGCCATGGTGAATGAGGCTCTGCTTGAATTTGAAGTGTCAAACACGACTGAAAATGAAGCAGTCACAAATTCTGGTGGCACCGCTTCGAATATGATCAAACCAGCCAGTCAATAGCCGTCGCGTGAGGGTGGCAATTGGCAAGTGTTTGACTATAATCATCAGGCCAAGTTTTGAGCTTCAACGCCATTGAATAGAGCGATTTTCCGGATTCAAATGTCAGATAAGCGAGTGGCCGAACTTCTGTCGCCTGCTCGCTCGCCATTTTGATTAAATCGGTAATTTTCCGCTGACTTGTCTGGGGAAGATACTGCCAAAATACACTGTGCATAATCACCCGCACCGTCTGTTCAACCTGTGGGCGCATTAACGCCTCCTCAAGCCAAGTGGCAGCATCACCGGCATAAACTTTAGGCGGATTTGCACGCGCCACTGAAATTGCTGCCCCAATTCTATCCAATCGTTCAGTCTGATCAGGCCAAACATAAGCAATAAGACGATCACCGACGAGCGTATCACTCAGATCGAACGGGATTAGGTCAACACCTGAGCGTGCAGAAATCAGTGGTTTTGATTTTGGTGGAGCTTGCCCTTTCCATTGTGGTTCAATCTTTACGGTGCTCGCCAAGTCTCCAAAGCTTTCGCCGCCCAAAACATAGAAAAACTTATCCAAGTTTAAGTTCAACCCAGCACTTGCGCCAAGTTCGAGCAGCTCAATGGGTTGATCGAAACGGTCGGCAATTACTAACAGTCCAGCAAATAAAGCACCACTACGACCGACTTCGTTTGTTTGCGGGGGGGAATCCAACCACGCTAGCAATTCAGAATCGTGAGCGATTAAGACCGCTCGAAGTGTACTCGCCGCATCGCCTTCGAAATTGCTGTAAAGCTGCGTCAAAGCGGGATTGGCGCCGCGCCGTGCAATGGCATGTAACCCGCCAGCTAAACGTAGTGGCAATGCATCGGCAAGCGGTTCAACTGGCCAAGCGCTAATCCTGCTCCCTGTGAGCGTCGTTTCATCGAGCATTGTCGCCAGCGTTTCAAGGACGCAAGCGGTGAAGGGAGACCCCATGTCACGGCATGCCTGACCTTGTTTTGCAAATGATTGAAAATTGACGTTCATTCGTTTCACTCACAATTTGCCCTTGCTGCAACTGCACACTAAGGCGTCTCTACCATGAGGCAAGATACAATTATTGCGGTCCCAAAGGGGCGTCTGCTTGAGGAAGCATTGCCGCTTCTTGAGCGCGCGGGGATCAAGCCCGAAGCTGCATTTTCAGATAAAAATAGTCGCGCACTGCGATTTTCCACTAACCATCCACATATCAATTTGATCCGTGTTCGCGCGTTTGATGTTGCGACTTTTGTCGCTCACGGTGCGGCTCAATTGGGCATCGTTGGATCAGACGTGATTGACGAATTTTCTTACTCCGAACTTTATGCACCCGTAGATCTTGGGATTGGTCATTGCCGGATTTCGGTCGCCGAACCTGCTGATTTAGCGGCAAGCGATGATCCACTTCGCTGGAGCCATATACGCGTGGCGACTAAATATCCGTCAATCACCCGTCGTCATTTCGAGGCGCGCGGGGTTCAAGCTGAATGTGTGAAGCTCAATGGTGCCATGGAATTGGCCCCCACGCTTGGTCTTTCAAGCCGGATTGTCGATTTGGTTTCTTCAGGACGAACGCTCAAGGAAAACGGTTTAGTTGAGGTTGAGATTATTGCCGAAGTTTCAGCACGGCTAATCGTTAATCGCGCCGCGTTCAAAACGCGCAGCGATGTAGCAGCGCTCGTCGATGCTTTTCGCTTGGCTGTTGAAAATGCTTAAACTCAACAGCCAATCTGCCGATTTTGCAGCTCAGTTTTTAGCGTTGGTGAACGCGAAGCGAGAGAGCGACGCCGATGTGTCGAAGGATGTGACAGCGATTATCGCGGATGTGCGGAAACGCGGCGACATCGCTGTGCGTGAGCTTACGTTGCGGTTCGATAAATTTGATCTTTCAACGAGCGGTTGGGAAATTTCACGCGATCAATGCCGTTCAGCTTTGTCTGAATTGCCAAATGAGCTCAGGTCTGCGCTTGAGCTGGCTCACACACGGATTGCCGATTATCATGCTTCTCAGCGGCCTAGTGACAGCGACCTGATCGACAGCCTCGGTGTGCGTCTCGGCGCACGCTGGAATGCGGTTGATCGCGCGGGCATTTATGTGCCCGGCGGCAGGGCCGCTTACCCATCGAGCGTGCTTATGAACGCCGTTCCCGCGAAGGTGGCGGGTGTGGGGGATATCATCATGGTCACCCCGACGCCAAACGGCGTCATCAATCCGCTTGTTCTCGCCGCCGCCGAAATTGCGGGCGTTGACCGTATTTTCCGGATCGGCGGCGCTCATGCGATTGCGGCGCTTGCTTATGGCACAGCGCTGGTGCCCTGCGTTGATGTCGTAACGGGCCCTGGGAATGCCTGGGTGGCCGAAGCGAAGCGTCAGCTTTACGGCGTTGTCGGCATAGATATGGTTGCAGGGCCATCAGAGATACTCGTGGTAGCTGACGGCGCAAACAATCCCTATTGGATTGCAGCTGATTTACTGAGCCAAGCCGAACATGATCCTACCAGCCAATCGATCTTAATCACTGATGATGAGGGATTTGCTAACAATGTGCTCACCGCGATTGAGCAAAAACTGAGCGTGCTTGCGACTGGCGCTACGGCCCGGACAAGTTGGGATGCCAATGGCGCGATCATTATCGTGTCGTCGATGGGTGATGTTGTGGATTTAGTTGATGCGCTCGCCCCCGAACACCTTGAGCTTGCGGTTACTGATCCAGAGGCACTCTTTCAGCGTGTGCGTCATGCAGGATCGATATTCTTGGGGCGCCATACACCCGAGGCGATTGGTGATTATATTGGTGGCCCCAATCATGTGCTGCCAACAGGAAGGCGCGCGCGCTTTTCTTCAGGCCTTTCAGTGAGTGATTTTATGAAACGAACAAGTTTTTTGGGGTGCAGCCCGTCTGCGCTGGCGGCACTTGGCCCTTCAGCCATTGCGCTTGCTCATGCGGAAGGATTGCCTGCGCATGCTGATTCAATTGCTGAGCGGTTGAAATGAGCCGTTCGAAATCACGGTCATCGGCGCGGCTTGCCGCTGTGCAGGCGCTTTATCAGCTTGATATGGAGGGGACGCCTATCGCTCGGCTCTTGCACGAATTTCACGAGCACCGTCTCGGTGCGACAATCGGCGATGATACATATGCGCCCGCTGAGGTTGATTTTTTCAATGACGTAGTGACGGGAGTTGACGCTCGGCGCGCAGAAATCGATGCAGCTATTGTCGCAAAGCTTGCGAACGGCTGGAGTTTGGAGCGGCTTGACCGATCAATGCGGCAGATATTGCGCGCGGGAACGTATGAACTGATCGCGCGTAACGATTTGCCGACGGGGGTGATCATCAACGAATATCTTAATGTTGCCGATGCGTTTTTCCCCAAGGCTGAAAAAGGGTTCGTCAACGGCCTGCTTGACGCGATCGCGAAATCAGTTCGCGGTTAGGCTGACGCTATGTATTGATGAGCGTTAACTGTCGTCGCTTCGCTTTGATTCAATAATTTAGTAATCTCAGCCGCTGAAATCTCACGCGAAAATAACCATCCTTGCAACTGATCACATCCGACGATTTTTACCAATTCCGCTTGGTGCGCAGTCTCAATCCCTTCTGCGCTCACTTCAAAACCCAATGCTTTCGCAACCGTATACACCGAATTCAGGACGACGAGCCCTTGCTCACTGTTGCACGCTTTGGCTGAAAGCGACCCATCGATTTTAATCTTGTCGATGTTAAACATCTGCAGATAGGGCAGCGTCATGCGCCCCGTCCCGTAATTGTCTACAGCTATGCGAACACCGTCTTGCTTGATCGTTGATATCGTCTTTTTCGACATTTCTGGATCATAGAAAATATAATCCTCACTTATGTCCAATATTAAGCGGTGGCTTGGAAAGCCAGACTCTTTAAGCACCAATAAGAGGTTTTTCGCAAATTCAGGGTTCCGCATCTGCGCGACCGAAACATTTATCGATACATCAATATCCTTCCAAGGAAGCGCATCAATGCACACTTTACGAAGCGCGATCATGCCGATCCGGTCAATCAAACCGGTTTCCTCAGCCACGGGAATGAATTCTGATGGCCCAATATCGCCGCGCGTCGGACTTACCCAACGCAGCAATGCCTCAACCCCGATGAGGCTGAGCCTATCAGCGCATACCACTGGCTGGTAAACCATCTCAAACGCCTCTGCTTCAATTGAGGAACGCAGCTCGATTTCAATCGTTCGCGCACTCGCCTGCTTTTGATCAAGCATTTCATCATACCAACACATACGCATCTTGCCGGTGCGCTTTGCCGCATACATTGCGACATCTGACCTTCGCATTAGCTCGGTTGTGCTCACATCGTTGAGGCACGCTGATGCAAGGCCAATGCTGGCGCCAACGACAACTGTGCGCTCATCCACTCTAAAAGGATGCGCCATCCGCCCTAGAATTTGCCGTGCAATTGCTTCGAGTTTTTCAATGCTTTGATTGCCACTAACGACGATAGCAAACTCATCACCGCCCAACCGTGCAACGATAGCGGATTTTCCACATAAATCAGCCAACATCTCAGCCACGGCCACAATCAGTCTATCGCCAACGGCATGCCCAAAATTGTCATTGATTACTTTGAATCCATCGAGATCGATAAGCGCAAGTGCAACTGTCTCGCGACGTTCCAGCTGTTTGTTCAATTGATAACGAAGCGCACGGCGATTGGGCAGTTTACTCAAACTGTCAATGTGAGCTTCTGTTTCCAGTTGCTTTACAGAGGCATAGGCGCGCTGAACAAGAAGGAGAGCGAAGAAAATATGGATGAAAGCAACGAAAACTATCAGTGGTAGAGCTCGCAGGAGACTCTGATAGCCTGGGTTTGGTAAGCGCCAGCTGAGTGTTGCTATTTTCACGCCGATGGGGTCACGAATTTCAAATCCCACACGGTCACGTGACTGCGGCAAAACTGTGATATCTTGTAACTGGAGTTCTTTTGACATTTGCGATAAAGAAGTTTGGTCAATCGGCTTTGCTACCAATAGGACATAAGTGGGTTTGTTTTGGCTGAGCGGATCAAGCGCCGCTGTTGGAGGTAAAATCGTCGCGGTAGCGATCAACATCAATCCATCGTTGGTGGCGACGATACCGCCCCTTGAGAGACTGTCACTCTGTGTTTTTTTGATCATTACAGTCAAAGGCGCACCAAACCTCATTTTCAAATCACTGCGGTGCGCGTGCCCTTGGCGATATTGTATTACCGCACGGCTTGCTTCATCGAAGACCGCAATGGTTTCATACTTTTGTTCTTCTGCTGACGCGATGCTCCAGCTATTCCAAAAAAATTCCTGCCTCTCACTATCTTGAGACGCAATTCGCGAGAAATCCTTCCAGACCGCAGCCTCGTCTGCCGTGCGAGTTATTTGCTGAACTTCGGCCTTGAGGACGTTTGCGACGGCGCCTTTTGTCCGCGCGATTTCGATTTGGTTGATTTCGCGCGACACAAGAAACAGCGAAAACGCCATCACTGTCAAAAACAACAGAATAAGCGCAATGACCGGTGGATACGGTCGAATGCGATAATTCTGTTGCAAAGCAAATTCCCTCAATTGGTATAATCGCAACTATAGAGGGAAAGTGCCTGCTATTTCGTTAACTCCATCCTCTTAATCGCACACGACGCCTCTGCATTTGCTCCGCCGCTTTAGCGTGACCAATTTTAGGTATTAGCTGACAACCAATTCCGCACGACAGGGCCGATATCGTCGCGTTTCAACGAAACAGCAATATTGGCAGTGATAAACCCAGCCTTATCACCGCAATCGAACCGCTGTCCGTTAAATGTGACGCCGTGAAACGGCTGTGTGCCGATCATTTGCGCCATTGCATCAGTCAGCTGAATTTCATTGCCCGCACCTCGGCTTTGGTTTTCAAGCACGCGCATCACTTCGGGTTGAAGGATGTAGCGCCCTGGGATCATCAGGTTTGACGGCGCGGTGCCCGCGACCGGCTTTTCGATCAGTCCTAGAACTTCCGTGATTGCTCCATTGGTTTTGCCAGGAGTAATGATTCCGTATTTACTTGTTTCATCCGGATCGACTTCAAGCGCGCACACCAGATTGCCGCCAAGTAGTTCATAAGCATCGACCATTTGTTTCATGCAACCAGGCGCACCAATCATTAGTTCATCAGGCAAGAAAATTGCGAACGGTTCATCACCTACAATATGCCGCGCGCACCAGATGGCGTGGCCTAGTCCGATGGGATCTTGCTGCCGGACATAAACGACCTCACCTGGACGAAACCGTGTTGAATCGATAACCTCAAGTGATTTCCCGCGCGCGCTGAGCGTCGTTTCAAGCTCGTAAGAGATATCAAAATGATCCTCGATCGCAGACTTTCCGCGCCCCGTAACAAAGATCATCTGCTCAATGCCTGCCTCGCGCGCTTCTTCAACGGCATATTGAATGAGTGGCTTATCAACGACAGGCAGCATTTCTTTGGGCATTGCCTTGGTAGCGGGCAAAAAACGTGTGCCGAGTCCGCCAACGGGGAATACGGCTTTCCGGAGCTTCTTTCTCATTACGCACTCTCATTGTAAGGGAACGTCGCGACTAACGCATAAATGACGATAAGGGAATCTTTAGCTTGCATTATGATGTGATCATCCTTGGCGCTGGCGCTGCGGGCCTTATGTGTGCAGGAAGAGCCGGCCAACGCGGACGAAAAGTTTTATTAGTTGATCATGCTGATGCCGTTGGGAAGAAGATATTGATATCTGGCGGTGGCCGCTGCAATTTTACCAATGTTGGCACAGGCGCAAGTCGGTTCATCTCGCAGAACCCTCACTTCGCAAAGTCAGCACTGGGACGATATCGCCCGCAAGACTTTATCGCGCTTGTCGATTCCCATGGCATAAGCTGGCACGAAAAGACGTTAGGGCAACTATTTTGCGACGGTTCATCGCGTCAAATCGTCGATATGCTCGTGTGTGAAGCAACCTTTCCACATGTCACAATTTCAACTTGCGTAAGTGTATCCGAAGTTAGTCATCATGACGGAAGATTTTTCCTCATAATCGGCAGTGCGGCCGTTTCATGTGAGTCCCTCGTGATCGCGACAGGTGGCCCGAGCATTCCGAAAATGGGAGCAACTGGCTTTGCCTATGAGATTGCACGGCAATTCGGGCTGAAAGTGATTGAGCCGCGCCCTGCCCTTGTTCCTCTTACGCTTGGTGGTGATGAAATATTGTTCCGCGAACTGTCAGGTGTCGCTGCGCGCACTAAAGTTCGCTGCGGGAAAACCGAATTTGAGGAAGCAAGCCTTTTCACACACCGCGGTTTGAGCGGCCCTGCCATTTTGCAAATATCAAGCTATTGGCGTCACGGCGATTCTATCGAGATCGATTTTCTTCCTGATCATGATTGCGTTGATTTGTTGCTGAAAGCCAAACATCACTCGCCAAAATCAACGGTGCGATCAATACTTGCAGGGAAGCTTCCCAACCGCCTAGTCGATGCGCTCGTTGATCAATTGGCTATCAAAGGTAATCTGGCCGACGCACAAGATAGACTCCTGAGCGCAGCAGGCCGAAGACTTAGCAATTGGATATTCCATCCAAATGGCACCGAAGGGTTTGCAAAGGCTGAAGTCACAATTGGCGGGATCGATACAGCAGGGCTGAACCAGCGGACAATGGCCGTCAATCATCTGCCCAGCTTATTCGCCATTGGCGAAGCCGTTGATGTCACAGGATGGCTCGGCGGATATAATTTTCAGTGGGCGTGGGCGAGCGGAGTGGCCGCTGGCGATGCAGTTTAGAGCATGATGACATATGATTGAATCGTCTTTGCGAGGAGCGAAGCGACGCGGCAATCCACTCGCGGCACCACCCTTATGGATTGCCGCGCTTCGCTCGCAAAGACGAAGTGGGTCAACTTAATGTCATCATACTCTAATTGCGACCCAGTAATTCATCAGCAGCCGTGATTGCGCCCGTCAGCGCTGAATGGAACAGTTGTTGACGAAAGTGATGCGACGCGTTTCTCGCACGCTCTGCAATGTCATGATCGTGATACAAACGGCGTATTTCGGACGAAAGAAGCTGCGGATTGATTTGAGACGTGTAAACGTGAGACCCAAGGCCGAGTTCACCCACCGCACGCGCCGTCAGCATTTTTTCAACATCATAATAAGCAATCACCTGCGGCAACCCGACAGCGAGCGCGGTGCTAACAAAGCCAGCGCCTCCGTGCGACAGCACAATTCGTGATCGTGCCGCAATATCACCCCACCCAACCGGCGCTCGTTCAACAATGAAGCCGCGCTTTTCAAGCGCCAAGACAGCATCTTGATCAAGACGAGGAACATAAACCCGCACTGGCAATTGCGTTGCTTCAAGCGCATCCCATAGCGGCGCTACCTCTCCAAACGATTGGTAATAATATACGAAAATCTCGTCGCGGTTATCAAGCGAAGTCAGTTGTAAGTCAGTGTTAATGTCAATCGACGGAGCAAACAGGGTTTCAGTACGCCAACGCGCATATGGGTCTATTTCTGAAAATCCAATCACCACCATCCGGTCAAATTCAAACAATTTTGGAAGTGCGTTAATCTCTGCACTATTGGCAGTTTTCAATTCTCGATTAACAACCGCCAGCATTTCATTTTGATCAAGCGAGGGCATATCTCCAAAAAAATTTGGAAATTTTGCCATTGACGCGGGGGGATGGCAAAAAGGCACGCCTATGCCAATCGTAGGAATGCGGTCGCGCGCCGCACAACCGAGCGCTGGGGCAAAATCCGCTACGACGAGGTCGGGCTTGACCATCGACAGAATCGCATCCCAACCACCCACCATGGCGCTGAGAGTGCCCGCTTGGGTTAAGCCTATGCGATCAAGGATATCGCCCATCGTCGCAGTCGTTGGTGCGGGTGGTTGTGTGACCGTTTTAAGGAGCCTTGGCCAAAGCGGGGCTTGCATAACGACTGGCCGCTTCGCGATTGAACCAGCGAGGGCGTCTACCTGTTGCAGCGCGTAAACAACTGTATCACCGCGCGCCTCTAGCGAAGTCGCAAGATCAACCAAGTGCTGGATATGCCCTCGGTTCGAACCCAGTTCCCAGCCGAGAAGGATTTTCGCCACTATGAAGCTTGAGAATGAGGATGGAAAATGGTGTTTGTCAGCTGCTTCATCATCACATCATCGTCAGCTTATGAGGGTTAGGTCAATCGCTTTTTTGCGTGCTTTAGTAACGGGGGGAATATCAACGCTCTTAGCTTTCGCCAACACAGCTTGCAAATAATGCCCTGTATAACTGCGAGGTTCTTTGGCCACTTGTTCAGGCGTTCCTTCGGCAACAATTTCGCCGCCTTTCACTCCACCATCAGGCCCTAGATCGATGATCCAGTCAGCCGTTTTAATCACGTCAAGATTATGCTCAATCACAACCACTGAATTGCCTTGTTCAACCAGCGCGTGAAGCACTTCGAGCAGTTTTCGGACATCATCAAAGTGAAGCCCCGTAGTTGGTTCATCAAGGATATAGAGCGTTTGCCCGGTTGCACGGCGGCTCAATTCCTTTGCCAGCTTAACACGCTGAGCCTCGCCGCCTGATAGTGTTGTGGCGGATTGCCCCACTTTTACATAGCCAAGGCCAACCTCTGCAAGCATTGCCATCCGCTCACGGATCGGCGGCACGGCTTTGAAAAACTCATGCGCATCTTCAACGGTCATATCCAACACGTCTGCGATGCTTTTTCCTTTGAATTTCACTTCCAACGTCTCGCGATTGTAACGCGCACCTTTGCACTGCTCGCACGTCACATAAACATCGGGTAGAAAGTGCATTTCGATTTTGATCAGTCCGTCACCGCTGCACGCTTCGCAGCGCCCGCCCTTAACGTTAAAGCTAAACCGTCCTGGTTTATAGCCGCGCGCGCCCGATTCAGGCAGTCCTGCAAACCAATCGCGGATATTCGTAAACGCCCCCGTGTAAGTCGCCGGGTTTGAACGGGGCGTACGTCCGATGGGCGATTGATCGATATCAATCACTTTATCGCAGTGTTGCAGGCCGCTTATCTTCTCATGTTTGCCAGCACCAATCCGCGCGCCGTTCAAGATACGCGCAGCCGACGCATAAAGCGTATCAATCGTGAAACTCGATTTTCCGCTCCCCGAAACACCTGTGATACAAGTGAAGGTTCCAAGCGGGATGCTGGCGGTTACGTTCTTAAGATTATTGGCGGTGGCACCATGAACCGTGATCTTCTTGCCGTTACCCTTACGTCGCTTTGCATTGATCGGGATGCCGCGCCGTCCTGTCATATAATCTGCAGTCAAACTCCCACTGGCCGCCTCAATATCAGCCAGTTTACCCTCAGCCACGATAGCGCCGCCGTGCACACCAGCACCCGGCCCCATATCGATGATGTAATCAGCGCTGCGAATGGCATCTTCATCATGTTCGACAACGATCACAGTGTTTCCCAAATCGCGAAGGCGTTTCAGAGTGATTAGGAGCCGATCATTATCTTTTTGATGCAAGCCAATGCTAGGCTCATCAAGGACATAGAGAACGCCCGACAACCCCGACCCAATTTGCGATGCTAGCCGAATTCGCTGACTCTCGCCTCCGCTCAGCGTGCCTGACGTTCTGTCGAGATTGAGATAATCGAGACCAACATTATTGAGAAAGCCGAGCCGTTCGATAATCTCTTTGAGGATGGCTTTGGCAATTTGGGCTTGCTGGCCATTGAGCTTGCTTTCAAGCGTCGAAAACCAGTTGAGCGCATCAACGACTGACCGGCGCGTTGAGATGCTGATGTCTTCGCCCGCAATTTTCACACTGCGTGCCTCGGGTCTTAAGCGAGCGCCACCGCAGGTTTCGCAAGGTGCAGAAGATTGATATTTGCTCAACTCCTCGCGCATCCAATTGCTCTCGGTTTGCAGCAGACGGCGGTTTAGATTGCCGATAACACCCTGAAACTGCTTGTGAACATCATAAGTCTTTCGCCCCTCGGTGAATGTCAGACGAATGATCTCGCGCGTTCCGTTAAGCAATATGTCACGGTGATCGATCGACAAATCGTGCCACGGCGTCTCAAGGTCAAACTCAAAATGCCGCGCTACGCTCGCAAGGACTTGCATGTAATAGGGACTTGGCGGGTTGCTTTTCGCCCACGGGACGATTGCGCCTTTTTTAAGACTGAGGGTCTCATTGGGCACCACGAGTTCGGGATCGAAGTAAAGCTTCTCACCCAGCCCGTCACATGCGGGGCATGCTCCCTGTGGCGCGTTAAAGCTAAAAAGTCTCGGCTCAATTTCGGCAATTGTGAAGCCAGACACGGGGCAAGCGAATTTTTCGGAAAAAGTGATACGTCCCTCGGGTGCATTATCCTCAAGAACGCGCTCGCCTTTTTTTCCCGTAAGCTCTGCGGGTGCGTCAGCGGGATCAGCAAAGGCCAAACCGTCAGCCAGTTTTAACGCTTGTTCAAACGAGTCAGACAATCGACTTTCAATCCCATCACGAACGACAATACGATCAACAACAACCTCAATATCATGCTTATACTTTTTATCGAGTGCAGGGGCGTCCTCAATCTCATAAAACGCGCCATCGATGCGAACGCGTGTGAAACCCGCTTTTTGCCACTCAGCAAGTTCCTTGCGATATTCACCTTTGCGCCCGCGAACGACTGGCGCGAGCAGGTAAAGCCGCGTTCCCTCAGCAAGCGCCATGACGCGGTCAACCATTTGACTGACGGTTTGCGCTGAAATTGGCAAGCCCGTTGCAGGCGAATAAGGCACACCAACACGCGCCCATAATAACCGCATATAATCGTATATTTCAGTGACCGTCGCGACCGTCGAACGCGGATTACGGCTCGTTGTTTTCTGCTCAATGCTGATCGCGGGGCTGAGCCCATCAATATGATCGACATCAGGCTTTTGCATCATTTCCAAAAATTGACGCGCATAGGCAGAGAGCGATTCAACGTAGCGCCGTTGCCCTTCGGCATAAATCGTATCGAACGCGAGACTTGATTTACCCGAACCACTTAGCCCGGTAATCACGGTCAGCGTGTCGCGCGGAATATCGACATTGATATTTTTGAGATTATGTTCGCGAGCGCCACGAACCGAAATATGTGTAAGCATATCTCACTCGTTCCAGATTTGTTCGGATTCGGCAAGCCCACTTTTCGAACACAGATGCCTTCGTTGAGATTATCCGAAAACGGGCCGAATTCAGTGAGGGAAATAGTAAGGTGCGCCGCCGGGCCGTTCGCCCATCAAACTTTTGACAAGGCCTTGCATTTTATAATCAAATCTTGCGAGGACGATATGATCCTCAGCGGTATCAAAGTGGCTGATCAATTCGCGTTCATTCCACCAATGAAGCGCAAAGGCGGGTGGATCGGCGATTATCATTGGTCGTCCGTCAGGCGTTTCGACGTCAATTGGTGCCAGATCGAGTGCCACTTGGGGAGCGGTTGAAGGACAAATTGAGATCGTCGTTCCGCGCCATCCGACGCTGATCGATCGATGAATATGGCCACAGACTATATTCGTAACTTGGGTATGCCCCGCAATCGCATTTGCAAACCGCCCAACCCATGGTTCATCAGGGTGCGTGTTCATCCACTCAAGGCCCGCCTCAATCGGCGGGTGATGCATGACGATCAAGGTCGGTTGATCAGGCTTCTCAGCAAGTTTTGAGGTCAACCAATCAGCACGCGCCGCACAAAACGCGCCGCCATGCCTGCCCTCCTCAAGTGTATCAAGCACGAGAATTCGCAGCGATCCAGTTTCAACTTCATATTGCACAAATCCGTCGCTTGTCGGAATTTCGGGGTACCAACTGCGAAAGGTCGCGCGATTGTCGTGATTGCCAAGGCAAGGCCATACAGGAAAATTACAACCATCAAATGCGCTGCGCAATTGCCGATAAGACTCGCCGTCCCCACGATCAACAAGATCACCGGTTGCAAGCAACATATCCAAAGGCGTTGATAATTGGGCAAGTTTATCAAGCACTTGGTCTAATCTTTTCCGATTAAACTCATGCACATTGTCAGGCTCAAAGCCTAAATGCACGTCTGTTACCTGCCCAATCAGCATAGATGCGATACCCTGTTAGAAGGCTGAAATCTCAACTCACGCTCCAACGTTATGACACATTAGCTAAAAGAGGAGAAGTCTATGTGATGCGCATCACATGATTTACTTGAAACGCAAAGCGATCTGATCGGCACGTTTGGGGTGATCCTGACGTTTCTTTCGCTGCACGTCAGTTCGCCACGGAGCGCCGCCATCAACGTGATATTCATGGCACATCGCACAACTCGATTCGACTGGCTTCTTGACTGAATGGAGCGCGGAACCACTTCCTCCAACATGACAAGTGCGGCACGATTTCAAATCGGGCAGAAGCACATCGGAGGCTAAATTGGATGTTTCAGCCCCGTGGCATGATTGGCATGTTTCGGTTCTGTGGGCATTATGATCGAACCATCCTTTATTCATATAACGCGCGGGTTGAATCACCTTGCGCACATTCCACCCCGCAGGTGTCTGCGTGATCGCGTGGCAATCAAAACAAGCGCCCCCTTTTGTAAATACGCTCCGCACAGCAGTTTCACCGCGCCTTGGCCACGCTTGACTGCCAATGGCGTAATCCTGAGCTGTCTCAGCGAGCGCATAGTTGCCGGGACGTCGCCTCACCATTCCTCCGAGGTTTATCGGCCGAGCCGGCGTTGTCGAGCGGTAATATGCCCTTAGGTCGGCGGCGACCTGTAAAGGCTCCCCGTGCCGCAAAGTGCGAACGGTACCACCCACATTATCAAAGCCGAGACTATGACACATCTGGCAGTCTTGCTCCATTTCAACGGGCTTAAACCGCGTTCCGTCGGCAGTCTTAACGTGACAATCCTTGCACGCGAGCACGTCTCCAAATCCGTTTTCAGCTTTCATCGTTTGCGCCATGCGCGCGATCCCGTTGACCTTTGACAGATGAATCGCGTGGGGAAACTTCAAGCCATTGTCTTCGCGCGGTTTTGCATCAAGCGAAACGCGTAATAGCGTTGGTTTGACTGTGGTCGGGTCAATCACAATCACAGGTCTGAATTGAGGGTGCTGCGTGCCAAAATCTCCCGCATTAGGAAGTTTAGTGTCCTTCAGGCGCGTGTCGAGCGAGGCATGGCAATCAGTGCAGAATTTCTGCGCGGTTGGTTCCATTTTCCCCGCACCCTCATGCTCGGTATGGCATTCAACGCAGCGCCCCTCGGGAACGTTGAAACTCGTTTTGAAAAATCCACCGACGCGTCCAAAAAAATCAGGCGATGCTTTTGAAAGTGCAATTCTGGCGGGATCAGCATGTTTGTGCGCGTCCTTGGTATGGCAAGAGAGGCACGACGTATCAGTGACCGCCACAAATTTTTGCGTATGGCAAGCTTGGCAATTGCCAGCGAGGCTCTTGTGCGCACTGCTCATCGGGCCTGTGCTCCACATTGAGTCTGCATGAAAAGCAATCGGACGTTTTTTGAAATTCTGCATCGATTCAAATGAATAAATCGGCCACGCTAGAAAAATGGCGAGTACAACAACGATTAGCGCCCACGCTCCGGTTCGGCGGCTTAGCAAAACGCGCTGGAGGGTGAAAAGCCCGCTTTCATCGCGATCAACGGCTGAGTCTGACAATGCGTCGACGCGTTCAACGGTTATCACAACAGGTTCGCCAGTGCCCGTAATGGTTATGCGGTGGCCGCCAAAGCGAAGTTCACCGCCATCCTGAACGTCAATTTCCGCTCGGATCGTATTGCGGCCATTAACTGAAAAGCCCAATCCGCATGTTGATTGAACGATTAACTGGCTTCGGTCATTAAGCTCAACCGATGCATGCTTTAACTCAACCGCTAGATCGGCAAGTTGAATTTCACATCCCGCATCGCGACCGATGGTGATGAGACTGCCGGCAATATTGGATGGACGAACAATCTCTCGACCATCTGCGGTGCGCGATACCTGACGAATGATGAAGCTCATGCCCGCGTTACCAGTAAAAGAAGACGCTAATCACGTGCGCAATAAGCGCTGCAATCAGAGCAAATGAGAGAGGAACATGGACATAAAGCCAGACTTCAAGCCATGCTTTCAACTGAAGATGGCGTCTGATCCGCGCTAACAAGGCTTCCTTGCGGGTCAGCAATGCATCAATTTTTTCGAGCGGATCATCACCCAAATTGGGCTGGTGCCCCGTCTGGGTTCGAACTTCCGCGCGTGCTCGCTTGGTCAAACAGTGTGCGCTACTTCCCGATAACCGCCGGAGCAAACCACCTGAAAATGGGTTTTGATCAAGCGAGGCTTGCACTGATTCTGCATAATGTTGCGACAATGGCTGGGCCGCGTCATGCAGCTGTCGATCAGCCGAACGGAGGCCAGCCAGCATTTCGCTCTCAGTCATTTCATCGCGATTAGCGCTCAAGGAACGAGGGATAACGGTATAGGCCACAATCCCAAAAATGCCTGAAAAAATCACAAACATCATCAGTGCATAGGCTAATGTGTGGACGTTGAGACCAAATTGAAACCCAGTGTGGAGCGTGCCGATTACGACTAAACTCAAGCCTAAATAGACATGAGCAGATGTCCACGCCTTTAGTGACCAAGCTCCATTCGTCATCGCGCGCTTGCGAACACCGAGCATCGTCAGCCATAAAATAAGCAAAACGCCAATTGAGCCAAGCGTATAACCGTACCAACTGCCGCCATTATGCCGCGGTTGAACATCGATCATGTAGTAGCCGACAATGAATGACAATGAGATCAACGCCGAAAGCTTGAGCCAAAGAAACTTCCTGTGCCTCAAGAATCCCTCGTGTTTCCCATCACTGCGAACGCGGCTTGTTTGTCGCTTGGCGCTTTGAACCTTTGTCGCCATTATACGCCGTCCTGTTCAAGTCGAGCGACTGATAGCAATTTTTCAGGGCCTACGCGTATAGCCGCTCCCGTTGGGCAGGCGCGAACGCAGGCGGGGCCACCTGATATCCCCGCGCACATATCACACTTGATGGCTTTTTTGGCCTTTTCAACTTTTGGGTCTGCATTGGCATATGACCATTTTTTGCTCGGTTCACCTGGGCCAGGACCCGCGCCAAAGAACAACCAGTTGAGCAAGCTTGGCTTTTTGGGTGGCGTCGAATCCATCCGAATAACGCCGTAGGGACAGTGACGCTGACAATTACCACAGCCAATGCACGTGTCATCGATAAACACTTCTCCGTCAGGCCCGCGGTGAATGGCATTTGGCGGACAATCAGCCATGCAATGCGGATGCTCACAGTGGCGACACGACGTGGGCACGTGCAAATTTGCATATGTACGGCCTGCCTCGCGATCCAATCTAGAAAGACCGTCATGGCTATCGGCGCAGGCTTTCTCACAATTATCACAACCAACGCAGAGATTTTCGTCAATCAGTAATACGTCAGTGGCTTCGCCAATACCATTTTCGATAAGGAAGTTAGCGACATTTGAATACATATCAACGACACTAGAAAATCCGTTTTTCTTCGATTCAATGAACGAATTTATATCTTGTCGTGCGCCCATATCGGAAGCCAGCCGCACGCTGAGTTGCGGCTTTTTCTCCATCAAGTTACGAAACGCGACGCCATGGAGCTTAATAACCTCACATTTGATCGCGGCGCGCACTGTGGCAGTTCTTTTGCTTCCTGAGATTAACGCCATTTCACCAACATACGAACCAGCGGGCAGATATGAGAGAAACACTGGTTTTCCGCCGATTATTTTCTCAACAACAGCCGACCCAGATCGAATAACGAAGATATCATCGCCGTCTTCACCTTCGGTGATAATTGGTTTTCCCGCACTGATTGAGAGAACCTCATAGCTATCAAGCACTTCGGATAGATCAGATGATTGCAGCCCTGATCCAAAAAGCTGCAATAATTGTCGCTCGACAGAAATTCGTTCAATCGCGCGCTTTGTCGCGGGCACAGAGCTTTGCAGTTTAAGCGCCGCCGTTCTTGACACTTCAACACAAATGCAATTTTCAGCGGCGCGAATAGTCGCGCCTCTACGGCGGCCTGATATTAGTCCAACCTCACCAAAAATTAGCCCTTTTGGAATTGGGACTGTGATCGAAGCGTCAACTGGATTTATCTCAACGAGCACCGAACCTTCAGCGATGGTGAACAATGATGACCCCGGATCATTACGCTGGAAAATGATATCACCTTTGCGGTACGAACGAGCTTCGGAATCGAGCATGAACTCGCGCATTTGTAGAGGCGACAAATCGTTTAATATGACAATATTTGATCGTAGAAATTCAAGCCATTCGTCAACGCTGCGACGCCCCGGCAAGCCCTGAAACTTTGCTTCAAGAATTGGCTCATCTGCGGGTTTCAGCGAAGTGTTGCCGTTGATAAATTCAACAACATCATAGCCTTGGTTCATACAATGTTTGATCAATGGATAACCTGCCAAGGCGCCTATCACGAATATGCCGGGCTTGGTTGACTCAAATGTTGGTGTCAGAACTGGAAATGCAACACGGTCTGGACTCGTAAACTCAATTCCGCACGCTTCAATGAATTTACGCGGCGGCGCAGAGCCCATTCTCGCGATTATTCGGTCACAGCGTTCGCGGATTTCACCATCACGCGTATCAAACGTGATCCAACCAGGCTCAACTGATGAAGGTGATGTTTCAGGCCGGATGATAATCCTGCCAAGATCGCGCGCTTCGAGCAATGCCTTGACATTCGCCTCTTTAGCCGTAGCAAAATCTGCCGAGCGATTGACAATCGTGACAATGTTGCGTTGTTCAGGATCAGCGGCCAAGCCTAGCGCATTCTCGATACCAGCGTCGCCTGCCCCAATGACTGAGATATGTTCGTCAACATATTCACCGGGATCATCAAGCGTATATTGGATATGAGGAAGATCACCACCAGGGCAACGCATCAAATTTGGATTGCCCTGTGTTCCAATCGCCAGAATGATCGTTTCAGCGCCGAGCACCTGCCCGTCGCTTAATTCAATCTTGAAGTTACCTTTTTCGCCGCTTATTGCAGACACCTCAGCATTTTTACGAACCAACACTTTATTTGATAACGTCTGCTCGTCCCAAATGTCTAAAACCAATTCACGCTTACCAGCGGCAAAATCCACTTCTGATCGCAGCACCAATTGTGACGGCGTTGCCATCACATGTTTGCCCTTTTGATACTTATAAATCGTATCAGAGAGGTGATTGGTTTTCTCAATCAAAACATGCGATATGCCAAGCTTGGCAGCGCGCGATGCTGCGCTGATCCCAGCAGGGCCGGAGCCAATAATGGCAATCCGGAAAATTTCTGTCACTAGCAATCACCCCTTCAACAGGCCAAAAACGAAAGCTCATAATGAACTTGAAAATTGTTTTCAGGTGCGATCCCGTCAAACACCCTACCATGTTGATTCAAATACGCTAGATAGGAAAGCGCAAAATACACTTACGAAAGCGATAGTCTTGCCTGATCAGTCTTCAAACACCACGCAATCCTCACGTTATGCAAAGATTGCACTGGTTGTGGCTGGGCTCATTGCTTCAATCGCCATTATTGTCACAACGTTAAACAAGCAGCCTAGCGCCCAGCCTTCGATCGTCAGCGCTAAAAGCGAGCAACAAGGCGATGTGATTTCAATGATTTCAGGACTTGAAGCCAAACTGAAAACAAACCCAAATGACGCCAATGGTTGGCGGATGTTGGGATGGGCATTTTTTGAATCAGGGAAATATGCTGAAGCAGCGACGGCATATGCGCGCGCCACACAATTAGAACCGACAAAGTCAGACTATTGGTCTTCGCTTGGCGAGGCGCGTGTGCTTGCAGGCCCTGGACAAGTAACCGCTGACGCAAAAACTGCCTTCGCAAAGGCCATCAAGCTAGACCCAAAAGACCCACGGTCACGCTATTTTATCGCGGTTGAAAAGGATATGTCTGGCAATCACAAGGGTGCCATTGATGATTGGTTAGCGCTTTTGGCCGACACGCCTGCGGGTGCACCTTGGGAAGCCGATGTTCGTCGGCTCATTGCTGAAGTCGGTGCTAAAGAGAAGATTGACGTCACCAGCCGTTTGGCAGCAATTCTCCCGACGCAATCAGCTGGTGGAGCCAGCATTGCCGCTGCCGCCATACCCGGCCCATCTTCAGAGCAAATGCGGAATGCGTCTCAGCTCCCCAAAGGTCAGCAAGACGCCATGGTTCAGTCTATGGTCGATGGTCTGGCGGCAAAACTTCAGGCGAAACCGCGCAACGAAAGTGGCTGGATCATGCTGATGCGAAGCCGCGTTCAATTGGGTGAAACGGGGAAAGCTAATTCGGATTTTGTATCAGCAAAAATGGCGTTCGTTGGGGACGCGTCGGCAACTCAACGATTAACCGATGCTGCGCAAGAGCTTGGGATAACGAAGTGACCTTGGTAATTCAGGCTTTGTAATTTGATGTGCGGAATTCAACGATGAAACCGCTCAAGATCGTTTCCATCGTCGGAACTCGTCCTGAGGCGATTAAAATGGCACCCGTTGCCGTCGCAATTGCACTGCATCCACAAATGTCTCACCAATTGATTGCTTCTGGTCAGCAATCGGCTTTGTTTGACGAAGCTATATCGGCCTTTGATATCACGATAGACGAGCATCTGGGCGATCATCCGGGCGGCGATATGAATGCACAAATGCAAAGCCTTGAAGCGTCAATTTCAAACGCCTTAATTACTCGCGAAGTCGATTTGGTGCTGGTTCAAGGCGATACAAACACGGCCTTAGCAACAGCCCGGGCCGCAAAGAAGAATAGTTGCAAGATTGGCCATGTTGAAGCGGGGCTTAGAAGCCACAACATCAATCGACCATTCCCCGAAGAAGCAAATCGAATTGAGATTGCCCAACTGGCCACTATTCACTTTGCACCATCAAAAATTGCGGCGCAGAATTTGGCCAGTGAGGGCATCCTCGCACATGTTTTCATAACCGGAAATCCCGTGATTGATGCGATGATCAAATATGATGCTCTGCCAAGTGATCGACCCAAGGCACACATTCTAGTCACGTGCCATCGTCGTGAGAATTTTGGCTTGCCGCTGTCGCGAATTTGCAACGCTCTTATCGAGATAATTAAACGAACCGGTCAAACTGTCCTAATTCCAGTTCACCCAAACCCAAATGTAAGTACGGCCATCCACACAGCATTCGCCGGCAATCAGCTAGCGAATCTCGTCGCGCCATTACCCTATCGTGATATGATCTGTGCCATCAAAAATTCGATCATGGTGATAAGCGATAGCGGAGGAATACAGGAAGAATGTGCAGCTTTGGGTGTCCCTCTCCTTCTGCTTCGCGATGAAACCGAGCGCCCTGAGGTGATCAGCAATGGCAACGCTATTATCGTTGGATCTGATTGCCAGTTTATCGTTGATGAGGCGATTAAGCTAATCTCTGATGCGGAGCACCGCGCCGCAATGTCCAAAGCGTTTTTCCCTTACGGGAGAGGAAACGCCGCAAGCCAGATTGTCGACGCAATTGATCATTTTTTTGGGAGCGCTGACATGCCAGATCGTCGTTAGCAACGGCAATACTTGCCAAATATGCAGAATAGCGCCAAAGCGCCTGCCATTATGACAGTGAATTGGACTCCTGACAGCTGGAAGACGCATGAAGCGCGCCAGCTCCCGACTTATCCCGATGCAACTGCGCTCTTAGCGTCTGAAAAATTGCTTTCGACTTATCCCCCGCTCGTGTTTGCTGGCGAAGCGCGAGACTTAACGTCTGACCTTGCCAAAGTTGCCGATGGCAAAGCTTTTTTGCTTCAAGGCGGCGATTGCGCGGAAAGCTTCTTAGAGTTCCACCCTAACAATATTCGCGATACCTTCCGTGTCATCCTTCAAATGGCGGTAGTGTTAACTTTTGCTTCGAAGCTGCCTACGATTAAAGTGGGGCGAATGGCTGGCCAATTTGCTAAGCCTAGATCGTCAGATATGGAAGAAATCGACGGTGTGTCGCTGCCCTCATATCGCGGTGATATTATCAACGACATGGCGTTCGAGGCCGCCGGACGTAGCCCAGATCCCGAACGCATGATCAAAGCCTATTCGCAGGCTGCAGCAACGCTGAACCTTTTGCGGGCGTTCGCGAACGGTGGCTATGCCAACCTTCATCAGGTGAATTCATGGACTCACGATTTCATGGGGCGCAGCCCGTGGACGAAGCGATTTAAGGATGTCGCTGATAGAATTAGTGAGTCATTGGAATTCATGGCGGCGTGCGGTATCAATCCCGATACCGTTCCGCAGCTCAAGGGAACACAATTCTACACCAGTCACGAAGCGCTGCTGCTGCCCTATGAGCAAGCGCTCACGCGCCAAGACAGCCTGACGGGTGGATGGTATGACACTTCCGCGCATTTGCTCTGGATAGGGGATAGAACTCGATTTGAAGGGTCGGCTCACGTCGAATATCTGCGTGGTATTGGCAATCCAATCGGCATGAAATGTGGCCCAAGTTTAGAGCCTGATGCACTATTGCGCATGCTTGATACGCTGAACCCTGATCATGTTTCAGGTCGGATGACGTTGATAACGCGCTATGGCTATGACAAAATCGAGGCGTTGCTGCCAAAGCTCATTCGCGCAGTGAAGCAATCGGGTCATCCCGTTGTGTGGAGCTGCGATCCTATGCATGGGAATGTTGTCAAGGCGAACAACGGCTACAAGACACGTCCTTTTGAGCGAATTCTTGCTGAAGTCAGGGGTTTTTTCGCGGTTCACAGGGCCGAAGGAACGCATGCTGGCGGCATACACATCGAAATGACAGGGCAAAATGTGACTGAATGCACCGGCGGTGCTATGGACATAAGCGAACAAAATCTCGCTGATCGTTATCACACGCACTGTGATCCGCGCCTCAATGCTGGGCAGTCGCTGGAGCTCGCGTTCTTGCTTGCTGAGATGCTCAATCAGGAAATGAACGAACGCAAGGCTGCTTGAGCGTTAAAGGCAACCGCCGCGTGTGTTGCACCAACGAAGAGTAATGCCCCCAATAATCTCTCCTCGCTCGTCGCGAACCGCCTGAGAGACTTGCTCAGTGGTGCCTCGGGGGTCGGCGTCTTGGCCTTCAAAAACCAATTTTGTATTGCCAGCGCCAACGGTGCGCTTCCATTTATCTTCGTCTGATTGGTCATAATCATGTGTTGGATGATCGGCCGCGACTAAGCAGCCTGCCCTATCAAACACCATGATCTGCTCTATCTGCCCGTCAGACAGCGCCGCGTCACGCTTCAACTGGCGAGACAATGGAGATGACATCAATGTCGCAATTGGCCCGTTCGGCGTAGGCTTCGGATATTCAGCGATCCATTTTTTATTGATGTTCATCCGCAACATGTGATCATGTTGATCAGCTGTCGTGAGGGACGCAATGATATCAGGACGAGCAATCAGGCGCGTAATCTCAGCGTTGCTGGTCGGCGAGTCGTTTGAAGTGATAGCCTGATATCCCACAAATACTGCGATGCCCGTAATTGCAATAACAAGAAATGACCGTCCTCGGTTCATGCGCTTACGTGCTTTTGAACAGCTAACAGACGGCCAATTTTTATCAAAGGCTGCTTATACAAATCCCACAGAGAGTTATAGTGTTCAGTCTCAGCTCCCAGACCATAACATATATCCTCTCGTTCAGCGCTCGTGACATAAAGAGTGCCAAACATGCGATCCCAGATGGCTAGACCGCCGCCAAAATTGCGGTCAAAATGACGCTCGTCATCTGAATGGTGTATTTGATGTTGTGCTGGAGAGATTAGCCACCGTTCAATCTGAGGGCCGAACGAAATCCAAACCGGTGAATGCCTTAAGACGCCACCAATCAAGTTTGAAGCTATCCAAAATGCGTTGCCGCCAAGGAGCGCAGTGGGTGAAATTTTATCACCAAACAACAGGATGAATGCCGAATTCACCACCAAAAATCCAAAGCTGATTGCGAACTGAAACACCACGATCGACAAAGGATGATGCCGTTCTGCCGTTAAGAAATTAAGAGCGGTCGCAGAATGGTGCACCTTATGTAGTTCCCAGAGAAGCGGAACCTTATGTTCGCAATAATGAACAACAAAGCGGATAAAATCATCAACGACAAATAGGCACGCCGCGAGCAGAATCGGCGCCCACCAATGCGTCTGAGTAGACATCGGCGCGAACCATGCCCCCAAAACGTGAACCAACAGCGAAACATTTGCACCTCCGTCGGGAAAAATGGGACTCAGCAAAAAAGCGATGATCAGCGCATTGAAAGTGACTAAGCCATAATCATTGACGGCGCTTCGGCTAAACCATGTGAATTTGGAAAAAAGCCGTTGGTCCGACCGTAAGATGGACTTGCTTTGAATTGCCCATGCAAAAACACCAATGACCATAGCGGCAATCAAAAATGGCCAAAAAGTTCGCGACAAAGGACTGAACAACAGCCCAATCAGCGTTTGGCTCAGCGTATCAATCACTTTTCCCATCGGAATGTCATAACGCCTTGCCGTAAACGAAACGATAAACTTCGCTACAGAAATTGCGTCTTTGATGACATCATGTCATTGAGAGTTCGGGTATAAATCGAGGCAAATAGACCATGACGCGGATGCTTAAGAATTACGATATTGCGGAATTGAAGCGATTAGACGTGGCACATCACCTGCCCGCGCAGCAAGATTACAAGTTGATTGAAGATATGGGCGGTAGCCGGATTATCACCAGCGCGGATGGATGTTACATTTACGACGGCGATGGCAACAAGATCCTTGATGGAATGGCAGGCTTATGGTGCGTAAACGTAGGTTATGGGCGTGACGAGCTCGCCGATGTCGCCGCCGAACAAATGCGCGAGCTTCCCTTTTACAATACGTTTTTCAAGACAGTAACGCCGCCAGCGGTGCTGCTTGCGCAAAAAATTTCGAGCTTAACCGGTGACCGACTGCCGCATGTTTTCTTCAATAGTTCAGGCTCAGAAGCGAATGATACGGTGTTCCGGATGGTTCGCCATTATTGGAAAACAAAAGGTGAGCCAGAGCGCACTGTCTTTATTTCGCGTCATAATGCCTATCACGGATCGACCGTTGCAGGGGTAAGCCTCGGCGGAATGACCTATATGCATGAGCAAGGAAATCTTCCGATCCCTGGCATTGTGCATGTCGCGCAGCCTTATTGGTTCAACCACGGGCGCGATATGACGCCTGAAGAGTTTGGCCTGAAAGCTGCTGCTGAAATCGAAGCCAAAATCCTTGAAATCGGCCCCGAAAAGATTGCAGCATTTATTGGGGAGCCCATTCAGGGCGCAGGCGGTGTGATAATTCCGCCTTCAACATATTGGCCAGAGGTTGAACGGATCGTTCGCAAATATGGCATTTTGCTCGTTGCTGATGAAGTGATTTGTGGCTTTGGGCGAACGGGGTCATGGTTTGGGCATCAGACGCTTGGTTTCTCGCCAGATATGATTGCGATGGCAAAAGGCCTCTCATCTGGATATCTCCCCATCTCAGCAGTGGCAGTTTCAGCAGCAATTGTTGATGTCTTGAAAACCGGCGGCGATTTCATCCACGGCTTCACTTATTCAGGACATCCAGTGGCGTCTGCGGTTGCACTGAGAAATATTGAAATCATTGAGCGAGAGCAGCTAGTTTTGCGTGTTAAAAATGACGTTGGGCCTTATCTAGCAGCGGGGCTTTCGACACTGAGCGATCACCCATTAGTTGGCGAAGCACGCTCACTAGGTTTGATCGGTGGCATCGAAATTATTTCAAACAAAGAAACAGGATCGCGATTTGGTGGCAAGGAAGGAACCGCAGGGCCAATCGTCCGAGACCTGTGTATCGCCAAAGGCCTGATGGTGCGCGGAATTCGCGACACGATCGTGCTTTGCCCCCCACTCATCATTTCGCATGCGCAAATTGATGATATGATCTCTATCATAAGCAGTGCATTAGATGAGGCTGAACCAAAGTTATGCGCGATAGGCTGAGGGAATTCACATCATGTCAGAAGAAGAAAATCCCGAGCCAGCCTCACTCGAAAATGAGGCAATGCGAGAGGCACGCCGCGTAAAGGAGCAAAAGGCGGCAAAAGCAAAGCGGGCTGTCGGTTGGAAAACCGCTGCGGGCATTGGAATTGGTTCTGCAGCTGTGGCGGCAGCGCTAATTTTTGCCAACCGTGGTAAAAAAGATGATCAGGCCTGAAGCACAATCGGGCTTGAAGGATGCCACTGCACCGACACTTTATCGTCCCAAGTGAAATCACTCTGATCAAAGCGGGATAGATTTGGCCGCGATACGCGGATCACGCGCCCACTCGTCAATTTGATTTCAAAGAGCGTGCAATCGCCAAGATACGACATTCCTTTAATTTCGCCATGCGCCTGATTGTGTCCCTCCGGCGCGTCGCCGAAAGCAATAAACTCGTCAGCTTTGCACATCGAAATTTTTTCGGGTCGGACGGCTACCCATACCGCTGCTTCATGAGGCCCGGTAACCCCGTGATTGAGATAGATACGCCCAACCTCGGGGCAATCGACAACCGCTTGCTCAGGCTCATCAATTGTTAAGCGACCCTCAAAAATATTCACCGAGCCGATAAAATCGGCTACAAAGCGATTGGCCGGATATTCATACAAATCTGAAGGCGCGGCGAGTTGCGCGATTTGGCCCTTGTTAATGACAGCAATGCGACCAGCTATTGATAGCGCTTCATCCTGATCATGTGTCACCGTCACGAACGTAATGCCCACACGGTCTTGCAGGTCAGCCAACTCAAACTGCATCGCGGCGCGTAGTTTTGCGTCAAGCGCTGATAGAGGCTCGTCGAGCAACAACACCTTAGGCCTCATGATGAGTGACCTCGCCAATGCAACGCGCTGACGCTGACCACCGGAAAGTTGATCGGGCATTCTAGCTTCAAAGCCGTCTAATTTCACAAGCTCAAGTGATTGAGCCACACGTTCGGCAATATCTGCCTTGGGAACACGTGAGATCTTTAGGCCGTAAGCAACATTATCAGCCACCGACATGTGCGGGAACACGGCATATGATTGAAACACCATATTAACGGGACGCTTGTTGGGCGGCACGTTTGCCATGTCTTGGCCGTCGATCAAAATTTGGCCCTCGGTAGGCAATTCAAAACCAGCGATCATGCGAAGCAATGTCGTTTTTCCGCAACCCGACGGCCCGAGCAGCACAAAGAATTCGCCCTCCATAATCTCAAGCGAGACGTCATCAACCGCAGCGACGGAGCCAAATCTCTTCACGACATTACGAATTTGAATGATTGGTTGAGCTGCCATACTAAATTCGCCTTATGCGGAGTGAGATAGGGCCGCGCGCCCTTGCATTTTGAGCGCAACAGTCGTGAGCACAACCGTCAGCAAGATCAGCAAAGCCGATGCTGCGTTAACCTCCGGCGTCACCGAAAAGCGCACCATTGAATAAATTTTAACCGGAAATGTGATCGTATTCGGCCCCGACGTAAAGAAGGTGATCACAAAATCATCAAGCGATAGCGTGAAAGACAGCAGCGCACCCGCAACAAGCCCGGGGCGCATATGTGGCAGTAAGACATCACGAAATGCCTGCCATTCACTCGCACCCAAATCCTTGGCAGCTTCTTCTTCCTCACGGTTGAATGAAGCCAAACGCGACCGCACGACCATCGCCACGAAAGGGAAACAGAAAGTGATATGGGCAATCGTAATGGCGCTCAGGCTAAATGGCCAAGGCAAATCAGTGGGCCAACCGATACCTGTAAAAAACACAAGCATAGCAACGCCAAAGCAGATTTCCGGCACGACAATCGGCAGCCCCATAGCGCCCTCAACGCCGGCCTTTAACGGGAAGCGAAATCGCCACAGCATGACCGCCGAGAGTGCACCAAGGATAACACTGAACAATGTGCAGAAAAAAGCGATGGTGAGCGAGTTACCCAGCGCTTCCATCAGCGAGGCATTGCCCATCAGTTTTTGATAATATTTAAACGTAAATCCACGCCACACGATGTTCCGCTTGCTATCATTAAAACTGAACATAACCAATGCGACAAGCGGCGCGTAAAGGAAGAAGACGATTGCCGCCATCCAACACCGCATCCAAAGCCTTTTTGTATATTCAAGCGGAGCGAGCGGGCGACCGATGCGCATCATTTTCAGTCAGCCTTAGATCGGCTTGATAGCGATTGAAGTGCGATCAGAATGAACATTGCATACATCAATAAGAATGATAATGCTGCACCAAATGGCCAATCATTAGCACGTTTGAACTGTCGCTCAATCACGTTGGCGATCATCTGACTATCGGTCCCCCCTAACAAGTCTGGTGTCAAATATGCGCCGAGTGCTGGCACGAACGTGATGATAACACCAGAAATGATACCGGGTGCGGCAAGCGGAACAACAATTGTGAGGAGCGTTCGCAAATGTCCCGCGCCAAGATCAAGGCTGGCCTCGATCAATGATCGATCCAGCCTATCTAAGGCAGCATAAAGTGGCAGAACCATGAACGGCAAATGGACATAAACCAAGCCAAGGATAACAGCGAAATTATTGTAGAGAAGTGGCAATGGCTCAAATGTCGAAAACGGCGCAAATCCGAGCAACGCTTTCACCCAACTCGTACTGCCCCAAAGCCAACCGAGTGTTGAATTCGCATATCCTTCGGTGCGAAGCACAGCGATCAACGCATATGTTCTGATAAGCAGATTTGTCCAAAAAGGCAGCATGATCAGAAGTAGCAGCCACGGCTTTGATTTTGGCTGTGCAAAGGTGATCGCGAGGGCGACCGGAAAAGCCGCAATTAAACAAAGCAGAGTAGTCAACCCAGCCACTGCCACAGATTTGCCAAATATTTCGAGGTAGAGCGGCTCAACTGCGCGTGCATAATTGGCAAATGTGCCCGAAATGTCGATTTCAGTCAGTCCGACATTGCGGCCAAAACTGTAAGCCCAAACAATCGATAAGGGGACGATGAAGAAGAGGATCAACCATGTAATCGGCACACCAGCAATGCTAGCGAACAAGCTGCGCTGGCGTTTCCAATCCTCCATTTATGCCCTCCCCATCTAAACCTAAGCCGCGCGAATACGCGTGAACGCTTCCTCATACAGCGGCTGAACATTCTTCTGATACCTTGCATATTCGCACTTCGCGAGGATATCAGCCGGTGGAAAGATAACCGGATTATTCTTATAGCTGTCGGGCATAAGTGCCTTCGCCGCCGCATTGGGAGTTGGATACAGGATCGTTTCGGTGATCTTTTTACCCGCCTGCGCGTCAAGCAAATAGTTTATGAAGGCATGCGCATTTTCGGGATGCTTAGCGCCTTTGGGGATGCACAAATTGTCGGCGTTCAACTGGCTTCCTTCTTTGGGAATAACGAAACCGATATCATTATCTTCGGCCATCACCTGAGCAATGTCGCCATTATATTCGAGCACAAGATCGACCTCGCCCGATGCGAGCATATCTTGGCCATTATCCTCGTGGAACGCTTTCACATTTGCCTTTTGCTTCGTCAGCATTGCCTCAATCGCTTTGACGAGTTCGGGTGTCACTTCATTGACCGACTTACCCAAATATTTTGCCGACAATCGGAAAAGGTCGCCGGCTTCCGACAGCAACGCAATCCGACCCTTATATTCATCAGAATCAAAGAGATATTTCCAGCTATCTGGAACTGATTTTACCTTTGATTTGCGATAGCCAATACCGAGCGCAAGCCAAGTGTAAGGCATTGAATAGGCACGCTTTGGATCGAATGGCACGTCCTGAAACTCAGGGGCTATGTTCTTAAAGTTGGGGATCTTGGATTGATCGATCGGCAAGACCAGATCGGACAACACCAATCGTTCGACAAAATCATTCGACGGCACAATCACGTCGAATCCGGGGTTTCCGCCGCGCAGCTTTGCAAAAAGCTCATCATTATTCGCAAACAAGCTCAAATTGACATCAATGCCGCTCGTGCCGTTGAAATCAGTGAGCGTTGTTTCGCCAATGTAAGTGTCCCACGTATAGAAATTGAGTTTGGGCTCTTCTCCCGAACCGCCGCCTGTTTTTGCGGCAGGTTTTTTCTCACACCCGACTAAAGCACTGCTAAAGCTGATGCCGATTGCCGCCGCGCCAAGCCCCTTAAGCAGCGAGCGCCTGCCCGCTACAAGTGAATGAAGATCATTTTTGCTGTTCATCGCCTACCCTTTTTTAGTTTTGCGTACGCTGCCCTGCTTTTGCTCGTTTGAAAAGGGGGTGTTTCTATCAACGTTTGAAATACCCCTCCTCATGCTGATCGGAGATACCAATCATAATCAATGTCTGGAATAGTGCCGAAGAACCGATCTTGCTCGGTACGTTTTACGATGCTGTACATCTCAACAAACTTTTGCCCCAAATATTCTTTCATTATCGTTGAATCAGCGAACCTATCAACCGCGCTGAACCAGTTTTTGGGCATAGGATCGCCCTGCCCTGTTGGTGCTTCGTAACCGTTGCCTGTTACCGCTGGCCCGGGGTCAAGCTTGTTGACAATCCCGTGATGTATGCCAGCAAGCACCGCTGCTAAAGCCAAATAAGGATTGGCGTCAGCACCGCAAGCGCGGTGTTCAACATGCCGACTGACAGGAGAACCCGCCGGAACGCGCAACGAAACCGTGCGGTTGTTTATCCCCCAAGTGGGAGCAACGGGCGCATAGCTATTGGCTCTAAACCGCCGGAAGCTGTTTGCATTAGGTGCAAAAATCGCGAAACTGTCGGCCAGCAATGCCTGCATTCCGGCAATTGACTGCCCTAACAACGGCGTTCCTTCTGCCGCTTCGCTCGCATAAGCGTTGACGCCTTCTTTATCGAGCAACGAGATATGGAGATGCATGCCACTGCCGGCACTTTCGGCAAAAGGTTTCGCCATGAATGTAGCTTCCATCCCATGTTTTTGGGCCAAAGCTTTGAGCAATCGTTTATAAATAATTGCGTCGTCGCACGCTGCCATCGCGTCTGGCTTATGCCGCAACGTCAGTTCAAATTGCCCCGCTGCATATTCAGCAATTGCCGATTCAAGTGGTAGCCCCTGTATATCCGCCCCTGCGTAAAGTTCATCAAAGAACGCACGGAAATCTTCCAATTCTTGCATTCCGTAGACTTGGATATCAGCCGGTGTTTCGCCATTTAGCGGAATGTGCGCAGGAACAGGTTTTCCGCGACCGCTCCGTTTTGCATCAAGCAGATAAAACTCAAGTTCGACCGCGACAACGGGCGTCAATCCGATTGCTGAAAACTTACCGACAACGCGGCCGAGAACATGGCGAGGATCGAGTTCGTCGGGCGTGCCGTCAAGACTGTAGAAGCTTGTCAAAAACTGCGCGGCAGGTGCCTTCGTCCAAGGACAGCGAACGAGCGAGCCAGCCACTGGACTAACGCGACTGTCGCAATCGCCCTCCTCCCACAAAAGCCCCGTCTCTTCTGTGTCACGGCCTGTAATATCAACAACGACAACCGAGCGAGGCAAAAACCTGCCACTTTCAAAAACGGCAAGTGCTTCATGCCGCCGCAAACGCTTCCCGCGCGGGACACCGCACATATTGGTAAAAATCAGATCGACTGCATCCACATCAGGATTAGCGGCAAAGAAAGCCTTGGCTTCATCGATAGACCCAATTTTAGATGACGCGAGCGTATCTTTGTTCATTCCTATATTCCCATTTTGCTAAAATCGATCTCGGAGCGCGAACCATAACAAACCTAACGCCGCAAGAGGTTTCTGCAAGTGCCTTCCCCCCGGAAATTTTCGGTGAGGAAGCGACGAAAACACGTCAAAACGCGCGGCAGTACCGGCAAGTGCCTCGGCAATAAGCTCACCCGCAAGCGTTGTCATCAAAGCACCGTGACCTGAAAATCCGTGCGCAAAGAATGTGTTACCCTGCCTCCCAAGATGGGGAAGTCGGTTCATCGTCACGCCAACCGCACCACCCCAACCAAATTCAATCTCAACGTCCTTCAGGGTTGGAAACACTGCTGCGATATGGGGGCGAACAAAAGCAGCAATGTCGCGCAAAGGCGTGGTGCTATAACGCTCCCCACCGCCAAAAATCAGTCGTTTATCAGCTGATAAGCGAAAGTAATTGAGAACGAAGCGACTATCGGCAACTGAGGCGTCACTTGGCAGAATTTCCGATGCCTGACTATCATTTAGCAGCGCAGATGCGATGTTATAATTCATAATGGGAACGGTGTAGCCACCAATGTCATGATCGACATCGCTCATTTCGGTATCACAGGCTAATACAGCATATATGGCTGACACCGCTCCAGTATCAGTCGTAATTGTGACATTCCGAGCCTCATCAACCGATCGAACGCGACTATTCTCAAAAATACGGACGCCAGCGTGTGTTGCAGCAGATGTGAGACCGAGCAAATAATTCAGCGGGTGGAAATGGCCGCCATCACTGTCGTAAATTCCGCCGTGATAATGATCTGCCCCAACATGTTGGGCAACGTCCGCGTGCGAGACAATGTTCGCGCTATTCTCACCCAAATGATTATGAAGAAAATCCACCTCTCTGCACATCGCTTCAAAATGAGATGGCTTATGGGCAGCCGCAAAATGACCTGACTTTAGATCGCATTTGATCGCGTGCTTTTCGATTCGGTCTTTTACCCGAACTTGAGCGGTTTTGGCGACATCATAAATCTGTTGGCCACGATCAGCGCCAAAATGTTCAAATATCTCAGGCATCGACCATCGCAAACCCGGGATCAATTGCCCGCCGTTCCGCCCCGATGCCCCAAACCCGATTGTCTCAGCCTCAAGGAGAATGACGTTATACCCTCGCTCAGCAAGCGCCAATGCTGCCGAGACTCCGGTAAATCCACCGCCGATAACGCAAACATCGGCCTGCTGAGCGCCGCTAAGCCGCTCATAGCTTGTCACACCATTACGGGTCGCTTCGTAAAAGTTTCCGATCACAATTATACCCGCAGTAAAAGATGCTCGCGCTCCCATGAGCTGATCACAGATTGATAATTGAACAGCTCGCACTCTTTTATCGCGCGAAATAGGTCGAAAAAATCTTCGCCAAGCAAAGCTTTTACGGGCTTACAGTGGCTGAACCGATCAAGTGCCACATCGAGTGTGCGTGGCAATGTCCGCGCCCGATTATATGCATTGCCTTCCATCATCTTTGGCGGAACCATCCGGTCTACCATCCCGACATACCCACAAATCAAAGAGGCTGCGATTGATAGATAGGGGTTAGCATCAGCGCCTGGCAGCCTGTTTTCAATTCGCCGATTCTTGGTGTCAGACATCGGAATGCGTAAGCCGCATGACCGATTATCGTTGCCCCACTGAACGTTGATAGGCGCGGCGGTGTCTGGCCTCATCCGCCGGAACGAATTCACGTTCGGTGCAAACATTGGGGTGATTTGGGGGAGAAGCCGCACAAGCCCAGCGATATAGCTCCTAAACAAAACGCTATCTTTGCCATTGCTGGTGCTAAAAAGGTTCTTACCAGTGCTTGTGTCTACCAGCGATTGATGAAGATGCATTGAACTCCCTGGCTGATCGCTCATAGGCTTTGCGAGGAACGTCCCATAAACACCGTGTTCCAAAGCAACTTGACGAACGATGCGTTTGAACAGCAAAACCTCGTCAGCAAGCCGCAATGGGTCTCCGTGAAGGAAATTCACTTCGAGTTGCGCTGCGCCCGCCTCATGGATCATCGTATCGATGTTAAGTGCCGCTTTTTCACAATTGTCATAAATATGCTCGATAATATCCTCAAACTCGTTGAGTGCTTCTAGCCCATATGGTTGGCTCGCTGTTTCAGGACGACCTGAGCGACCCGACGGCGGAACCAGCGGAAAATCTGGATCGATATTCTGCGATACAAGGTAAAACTCAACCTCAGGTGCAACAACAGGCTGCCATCCTTTTGCTTCAAATAAAGCCAGAACGCGCTTAAGGATCATGCGCGGCGCGTGAGTGACAGGCTCATTGTTTTGATCATAAGCATCGGCAATAATGTAGGCAGTTGGTGTCTTAAATCCAGGGGCTTCGCGAATTGTGTCAGGGTCAGGAATCATGATGAGATCAGGATCAATATCAGGGACAATGCTATTCACGTCTTCAGGATATTCGCCGTTTATCGTCACTGAAAACACGCTGCCGGGGATGCGCAGCGTTCCATCCTTGACCGATGCCAAAAACTTATTCGCAGGCAAAACTTTCCCCCGTTGAACACCGTTCATATCAGGAACGATGCACTCAACCTCGCTGACTCCGTGGTCACTGATCCAACTAGCAAGCTTATTTGACATGTTGTTCGTGCGCGAGGCGCACCCTCCTTCTCAGGCAAATTACCAACACCCATGTGCCCTGAGAAGCAGGTCTTGCCAAGTTTTTACTCAATAACAAATTTTCTGAAATTGACCTTTGTGGAGCAAGCGAGCAAACCCACTCAATGATTGATAATGACCCACTCGCCGCATTTTGGATGCCATTCACTGCCAACAAGGCCTTCAAACAAAACCCTCGATTGCTCGTCAGTGCGAGCGGAATGCACTATAAAAGTGCCGATGGGCGTGACATCCTTGATGGAACAGCTGGTTTGTGGTGCGTTAATGCGGGGCACTGTCGGCCAAAAATCGTTGAGGCCATCCAAGCCGCAGCGAGCGAATTGGATTTCGGCCCGACATTTCAATTGGGTCATCCCAAAGCCTTTGAACTTGCGACCGAGGTTGCTCGGCTCATGCCTCAAGGGCTTGACCGCATTTTCTTTACCAATAGCGGCTCTGAATCGGTTGATTCAGCGCTTAAGATTGCGCTCGCCTATCACCGTGCCAATGGTCAAGCGGCGCGCACCAGATTGATTGGTCGTGAGCGCGGCTATCACGGAACAGGGTTCGGCGGCATTTCAGTTGGCGGTCTCGTCAACAATCGTCGTGCTTTCGGTTCCTTGTTGCCCGGTGTCGATCATATGCGTGATACGCATGATATCACAAAGAACGCCTTTTCAGCGAGTCAACCGCTGCACGGTGCAGAACTCGCTGATGACCTTGAGCGCATTGTTGCCCTCCACGGAGCGGAGACGATTGCGGCTGTCATCGTCGAACCCATTGCAGGGTCAACAGGCGTATTGATCCCACCTGTTGGTTACCTCGAACGGTTGCGTTCATTGTGTGACAAGTACGGGATAATTCTCATTTTCGATGAAGTGATTACCGCGTTTGGTCGAATTGGGGCAGCAACAGCAGCAGCACGCTTTGCCGTCACGCCTGATATCATAACGATGGCCAAAGGGTTAACGAACGCGGCTGTGCCGATGGGAGCGTTGGCGGTAAGGCGAAGCATTCACGATACGATTGTCAACGCGACTCAATCAGGAATTGAGCTCTTTCATGGCTATACATATTCCGGCCATCCTCTGGCAGCAGCGGCTGGAATAGCAACACTTGCTCTCTATCATGAGGAACGGCTGTTCGAACGATCTCGGTCACTTGAAACGTATTGGGCAGACGCCATCCATTCGCTTCGAGGGCAAAATCACATCATCGACTGTCGGACGTTTGGCTTAGTTGCTGGCATTGAACTGAAACCGCGTCCAGACGCCCCTGGGCAACGCGCGAATGAATTATTTGCAAACTGTTTCGACAATGGACTGTTAGTACGGGCAACGGGTGATACAGTCGCGCTCTCGCCGCCCTTGATCGTCGAAAAAACACAAATAGATCAGATGGTAGATGTCATTTCAACTTCACTCAAAAATATTCATTAGCAATATTTCACACTACCGAAACGGATAGGTTGCCTATTACAAAATATCGTTATTGCTTGCATGTATCATGTCAATGTTATTTGCAAAACCCTCAAAACTCACTCGCGCCTCACCCGGAGAGACGTCAGCATTAAAATTTTCGTGGTCAAATATATCAACAAAAATTATGTCCAGTGTCGATTTTGGTCACTATAATCAGGATTTCGATGCGAAATCTGAAATGGTGCTGGTCTTTCTCTACGACACCAATCACCAGTCAATTGGCCATGCTTTTGCCGCAAACGGTATCAATTCTTTCGTTGAATTTTCAATTCGAGACTTGATCCAAACTGCGCTCAGTGTTGGTTCGCGGTCAATGCTTTTGATGCACAATCATCCAAGCGGTGACGCAAACCCAAGTCAAACCGACATCACGCAAACTAGGAATATTTTGCAAGTTTTGCAGCCACTAGAGATAACTCTGCATGACCATATCATCTATGCAGAGTGCGAAGAGTATAGCTTCAAATCACATGGCCTGATCTGAGTGTAGTGAAAAATCGTCTCTCTGCCCAAGAAACAAATCCTCTTTGACGTTCGTGGAAAAATGACTCGGGTGTGAGAATTCATCAGAAAACCAAGGAAATTTGGAAGCATTGAAGCAGTCTTCGAGCCAATTTATCGCATGGCGAACAGGGATCGAGTTCTTTGCTGAACGGTTGAATGACATCCAAAGTTCGAACCGCAGCAGCACTGGTAAATCTAGGGGAACAACTTCGTTCGAAATTGCCGCAGCGTATGTGGGAAGCACACCAATCGCCTCACCATTTAAAATGGCTCTAAAAAGCGAAAAGCTGGTATTGACCTTCAACGTGACAAACTGCTCCGCCTTTACTGAACCAACGAAAATATCGATAGCTTGATCATTCAATCCGGGTGCTACCTGAGACACGAATGTGTGGTTATCGAGGTCATCCAAGGATTGAGGCATACCGAATTTTCGACATACTTCCGCGAAACAAATGGCATCAAGTGAAGCATGGCTAGCTTCTTGACGACAGCATCTTGGTCATTTGGACGCGCGAATCCAACTGATATATCAAATTTGTTTGAGTGAATCCGATTTTGATCAAAGTCATTATTCAACGAGATCACATAGCCGGGCACCTTGTCTTGTAACAAAGGGACAAACGACGATAGCCAAAATTCGCCAAGCCCTTCAGTGCAGGATATCGATATTTCACCTGATTTAACAACACTATTGTTACCCGAACCAAATTGAAGACGCCCACGCAACATTTGCATTTCTATTGCAATATCAAGAACTTCTACGCCCTGTTTCGTCAAAAATGATCGGTCTTTTCCTCTATCAATAATCGTTGTTCCGAGCGCTTCTTCGAGCCGTGAAATCCTTGCGCGAACTGTATTGACTGACAATCCAAGGCGAAGAGCGGCTTGGCGCAAGCTATTTGCTGTAGAAACTCCGCGCAACAGATCGAGGTCATCCCAATGCAGGGCACTTACGCGTTCTCTCACTCTACATCGCTCATTTTCTAGAACACCCCGTTCAGTTTTTTGGATGCGTACTGATTCGCCTTCTGAGTTTAAACCTAAATGACAAATTAACATATGATGAAGTTATCAGTTGTTTAGGAGAACAGCAATGAAACACAACTTACCCGGAAGTTTCCAAAAAATTGCCTTTTCTCCAAAAGTTAATCGGTGTTTGGGACGAGGAAATGGCACCAAAGATACGCTCGATATCGCCACTTTCAACCAGATAAAACCAATCCTTCACGTTGCGCGTCAAACGCTTTTGCTTTGCGACGATGAAGTCGTTGAAACGTTGCTGGCAAAGAACGCTTCGATTTGCCGAACCATATCTTCGCCTGGTGTGGATGGCAAAATTTTGGGATTGTTTGCTTATCTTCCGTTGAACGCGCTTGGCGTGGAGATGCTGATAACGGGCAAGCTTGATGGCATGACCCCTGATCCTGATTGGATCGTTGGGCCCAGTGAACAACCCGAAGCCGTCTATATCTGGTTGATTTATATGCCCGGCACTTTTGGTCGTTCAATTCCCCTCGTGGCCAATTGGTTTGATGAATTAACACGCGAATGTTGCCCTGTATTCTCAAGGTCAGTCACGCTCCAATCAAAACGTCTTAGCGAAGGCATGGGCTTCATCCCCGCCGAACAGATTTATCCAAACTGCCGTGCGGGATTGATCGTCGCACTTCCCCGCCAAGAGATAGCGCCGGTAAAACGAAGTGTTCGGGCGGTTTCCATAGCGCGAACTGTTGAAGACATATTCAAAGTATTTTCGGTTCGCTCGGCAACTTATCTTGCTGAGCAATTTTGCTATTATGAAGAGGAATTTGATGGCAACGATTTCTGCTCGACACATTTATTGGGCACAATCAACGGAGATCCAGCGGGATGTGTACGTGTCCGCTATTTTGCAGACTTCGCCAAAATTGAAAGGCTCGCAGTTCGGATTGAGTATCGCAATAGCAAATTAGCCTTTGATCTGGCGCGCGCAGCTGTCGAACTATGCCGACAAAAGGGCTATAGCCGTATCGTTGGCCACAGCCGAAGTGACCTCGTTAGGTTCTGGAGCGTCTTTGGGTTTCGGCCCCGCAGCAATAGACCAGCCTTTGCGTTCGCCAGTGTTGATTATGTTGAAATGGCGCTGGATACATCGCCGACGCATGATGCCATCGTCGAGGATGTTGATCCGATGGTGCTCATTCGCCCCGAGGGCGTTTGGGATCGCGCCGGGCCGCTCGACATTTCAGCCAGCGCGCGTGATCAAAATGTAAGGAAGCTGATATCCGCGCGGATGAGAAAGGTGAAGCGAGTCAAAGAGTTAGCGCAATGATATATGCGCATGAATTGGCGCATATGTGGCATTCACTCTATTATGAAGTTTTGCTTGTTTCGTTGTTGGGTTTTTTGATTGGCGGTCTCGATGATATTGCTATTGATCTGATATGGTTGATCAGAACTGGCTGGCGCCGCATTTGGGTTTACACAAAAACAGAACGCGTTTCGGTGGCGACGCTAGCCGCGCCACTTTGTCCGGGTGAAATTGCGGTTTTCATTGCAGCTTGGGATGAAGCCAGTGTTATAAATCCTATGCTGACGAATCTTCTAGCGCAGTTTGGTGACGAGAAATTTCATGTGTTTCTCGGCTGTTATTCCAATGATCCAAAAACAGTCGATGCCGCTCAAGCGATCAAATCATCTCGGATAACGATTGTTCTCAATCCAAAACCCGGCCCCACAACAAAGGCTGATTGTCTCAATTGCGCTTGGCGAGCGCTGGTGCTTCATGAAACGCATAATCTCATGAGGTTTAAGGCAATTGTGCTCCACGATGCCGAGGATTTTGTGCACGCCTGCGAACTTAAGATTTTTGACACGTTGATCGAGCGGTTTGATCTTGTTCAGATACCAGTTCTGCCGCTACCTGATCAAGCATCTCGGTGGGTTGCAGGCCATTACTGTGATGAATTCGCCGAATCACATGCAAAATCATTAGTCGTTCGAGAAGCCATTGGCGCGGCAGTTCCCTCAGCGGGTGTTGGTTGCGCCATTTCGCGCACTGCAATTGAGTCAATCGCCATTTCGCGCGGAGGGACACCCTTTGATGACGATAGCCTAACCGAGGATTATGAACTTGGCCTCCGCATAAAGCAAATGGGTGGACATACTATCCTAGTGCGCATTCGAGAGCATAGGAATGGGCCTTTAGTCGCGATCCGCGCTCACTTTCCTGCAACGCTCAACACAGCGGTCAGGCAAAAAACCCGGTGGATCATTGGGATTGCTTTTGCGGGTTGGGATCGCCTTGGTTGGAGTTCGAATATATTCGAAAACTGGATGCGATTTCGTGACCGTCGAGCACCACTTGCCGCTATCATAATCTCCTTGGGTTATCTCGCGCTCGTCATGACCACGATCAACATCGGCCTTTGGTTTGTTTTTGGCTTCAAAATTGAGGCGCTTCCATCCTTTACAACCATCTTGCTTGAGTTGAATTTGATCATGCTCGTTTGGCGGATCACTTTTCGTTTTGGATTTGTGACGTATGAATATGGTTGGCAGGAAGGGTTAAGATCAGCGCCAAGAATGATTGTCGGCAACATCATAGCGATAATCGCCGCGCGCAGAGCGATTATTCAATACGCTAAAATCAAAACGTTCAAAGACCTGAAATGGGACAAAACCCAACACAAGTTCCCCAGTAAGGCCTGACTTTGGTTCTTTCCAAGCCATCGCTTCGCGCTTTCTCATTTGTCATCGTCAGTTGGATAGCGCTTCGTTTAATTCTCAACTTTCCGATCACGGCCGTGCCACTTATACCAACTTGCATTGATGTGAACCCATTTCGTCTTTGCGAGCGGAGCGAAGCAATCCAGCTTTTGAGCCATTCTGGATTGCTTCGCTTGCGCTCGCA
>JAYUAU010000117.1:0-16702 GCA_043741135.1 Sphingomonadales bacterium
GATAATTTCGCCGAAGTGATCTCGGATCGTCATACCATCGATAAGCTCAAGGCGCGCATCGAACGCATTGAACGCCGCTTGGAATTGCAGTCCTGATTATCTCTATTCGCGAGGCATTACCTCAGGATGTTGAAGCCGTCATCGGCATCTGGCAATGCTGTGAACTCACTCGGCCCTGGAATGATCCTGCTGCTGACTTTTCATTGGCAATTCAGAGTCCTGCATCAACTATCATCCTGGCTGAAATTGAGAAGGAACTGGTCGGAACCGTAATGGTTGGATTCGACGGACATCGGGGATGGATTTACTATTTAGCGACGCTGCCCGATCGCAGAGAACAGGGGATTGCACGTCAATTGACGGATGCCGCAGAAGGTTGGCTGATTGAACGCGATTGTCCAAAGGTTGAATTGATGGTTCGCAGCGGCAATCCTGCCGCAGATTTCTACAAAAGGGTCGGCTGGGAAAAGCAAGACGTTGATGTCTATGCGCGCTGGCTGAACAAGAAGGACAAATAATGGGTTTCAAATGCGGTATCGTGGGGCTGCCTAATGTCGGCAAGTCCACTCTTTTTAATGCGCTGACGCAAACGGCCGCTGCACAAGCAGCAAACTATCCGTTTTGTACGATTGAGCCCAATGTCGGCAATGTCGCTGTTCCCGATGAGCGGCTCCAACGAATCGCCAAGATTGGTGGTTCGGCCAAGATCATTGAGACGCAATTGGGCTTTGTCGATATAGCAGGGCTCGTCCGTGGTGCTTCGAAGGGTGAGGGTCTGGGCAACCAATTCCTTGGCAATATCCGTGAAGTTGACGCCGTCATCCATGTGCTGCGCTGTTTTGAGGATGATGATATCCAACATGTCGAGAATAAAGTCGATCCGGTCAGCGATGCTGAGACCGTTGAGACTGAGCTGATGCTGTCTGACCTTGAAAGCTTAGAGAAGCGCGTGCCCAACCTCCTCAAAAAAGGAATGCAGGGCGATAAGGAAGCCAAGGCCGCCGCCGCTGTGCTCGGTCAGGCGCTTGAACTGCTCCGCGAAGGCCGCCCCGCGCGCTTTACCAAACCAACCGATCCCGAGGAGGAACGCCTGTTCGCCCAAGCACAGTTGCTCACCTCAAAGCCTGTGCTTTATGTCTGCAATGTCGATGAGGCGTCAGCCGCTGAGGGCAATGACTTCTCCGCTAAAGTGTTTGCTATGGCCAAGGCGCAAGGCGCACAGGCTGTCGTGGTGTCCGCTGCGATTGAGGCCGAAATCGCGACGATGGACGCCGGTGACCGCACTGAATTCCTAAGCGATCTGGGCCTCACAGAAACGGGCCTGTCACGCGTTATCCGTGCGGGCTATGAATTGCTTGATTTGATCACTTTCTTCACCGTTGGCCCCAAGGAAGCGCGCGCGTGGACGGTGGGTAAGGGCGACAAAGCCCCGCAAGCCGCAGGCGCGATCCATACCGATTTCGAAAAAGGCTTCATCCGCGCTGAAACGATGGCTTATGCTGATTTCGTTGAGCATGGTGGCGAAAGCGGCGCGAAAGAAGCGGGCAAATGGCGCTCCGAAGGTAAGGAATATGTGACGCAGGACGGCGACATTATGAACTTCCGCTTTAATGTTTGAGTGTCATGCTAGAGCGCGAAGACATTTTACCGAACCGTCTTTGCGAGCGAAGCGAAGCAATCCATACTATGCTGCGGCGAGTGGATTGCCGCGTCGCTTCACTCCTCGCAAAGACGATATAACATGATCGAGCTAGGATATAAATGTGACAAACAAAGGTAATAGACCATGTTGCGCATATTGATCGCCGCAATCATTCTCGCCGTTAGTGCAACACCCGCTTCCGCACGGCCAGCGCCTATAAAGTCGCCCGTCACAATCCTGATCTCAATCGATGGTTTCCGTTCCGATTATCTGGAACGCGGAATCACACCGCGATTGAACGCGCTCGCGGCAAAGGGCGCTCAGGCGGTGATGCGACCGTCATTTCCAAGTGTCACTTTCCCCAATCATTACACAATCGTCACGGGCAAACGCCCCGATACCAACGGCATCGTCAGCAACCGGTTTGAAGACCCGACAAAGCCCGGGATGGTGTTCACTATGGCGAGCACCGAGTCGTTTTGGTGGACTCAGGCCGAACCCATCTGGACAACCGCTGAAAAGGCCGGGGTGCGCACCGCAACAATGTTTTGGCCAGGATCAAATATCGATCAATCCGGCGTTCGGCCGAGTGATTGGCATTTTTATACCAAGGATAACAATGCCCGCCAGCGCGTTGATGGGGTCATCGATTGGCTGCGGCGTCCAAAGTCGACACGCCCGCGCTTCCTGACGCTTTATTTCGATGAGGTTGATAGCGCGGGCCATGAATTTGGCCCTGACGGCGCGGGCACCAATGCCGCCGTGCGCGAAATCGATACCGCTATCGGACGGCTAAGTGATGAACTGGCAGCACTGCGCCAGCCTGCCAATCTGATCATCACCGCCGATCACGGCATGGCGGCAACATCGCCTGACCGGCTGATCAAACTTTATGAGATCGCTGATCCGGCTGACTACCGTTTCATCTATGGCGGGGCATATGGCACGATTGACACTGTGCCGGGGCGTGAAGAAGCACTCGCCGCCACATTGCTCGCCCCGCATCCGCATATGCAATGCTACCGTAAGGCCGATGTCCCCGCAGCATTTCATTACGGCAAAAATCCGCGCGTCGCGGCGTTCGTGTGCGTCGTTGAAAGCGGATGGTTACTACTCGGCAGTCCCCCAACGCCCGACCGCCCCATCCGCGCAGGCGGCGCACATGGCTATGATCCAGCAACACCTGATATGGCCGCCTTGTTCATTGCGAGCGGCCCCTCAATCCGCGCGACGGGAGTGATCGGGCGGTTTGATAATGTTGATGTCTATCCGCTGCTCGCGCGGCTAATCGGGGTGACGCCAATCGCGGGTGATGGTTCAGCTGAGACGCTAGAACCTTTGCTCAAATAGTTGACGCTTGCGTAAAGATGATGTTGATACTCAGCCATTAGGAGTCTCGCCCCCATGCAGTATTTTGACGACATCGAAATCGGCGCAACATCGCGTTTTGGCAATTACGAAGTGACTCGCGAAGAAGTCATCGAATTTGCCACGAAATATGATCCGCAAGGTTTTCACTTGAGTGACGAGGCCGCCGCTGCGACGCATTTCGGGCGGCTCTCGGCAAGCGGATGGCACACCTGCGCGATGGTGATGGCGATGCTCGTTGCTAATATGAAGGGGCGCAAACAAGCCGGACTTGGTTCGCCGGGGCTTGACGAATTGCGTTGGCTCAAACCCGTCTATCCCGGCGATACTTTACGCTGCGAAACTGAGATCATTGAGAAGACACCGTCGCGCAGTCGGCCTGAAATGGGGTCATTTCGCAGCCTCATTCGGGTTTTTAATCAAGATGATGTGATAGTGATGAGGTTCATCTCAATCGGCCTTGTTGCGACGCATCCATGATGAATGAGGTGATCATCCACAAAGCTGGTGTGGCCGACGTGCCAGCGCTCCACGCGCTGATCGAAGGCGCTTACCGCGGTGAAAGCGCGACGAAGGGGTGGACGCATGAATCCTACCTTCTGGGCGGTCAGCGAACTGATGTGGGCAGTTTATGCGCGATCATCAATGATCCAGCCTCGGCGATGCTGATTGCAGTGGATGCGATGCAACTCTGCGGGTGCGTGCAGATATCGGATGCGGGCGGGGGACTTGGCTATTTAGGGTTGCTTGCGGTCGATCCGAATTTGCAAACCGGCGGACTCGGCAAGCAGTTAATGGCCGCGGCTGAGACCGCACTTGCCAATGATTTCGGTGCAACGCGCGTCGAGATGACGGTTATCAATCTGCGTGCTGAGCTGATCGCTTTTTATGTGCGGCGGGGATATAGCGTGACGGGCGAAACGCGCCCGTTCCCCTATGACGATGCGCGTTTTGGTATAGCCCAAAGCCGCAATTTAGATTTCGTAGTGTTGGAAAAGCGGCTGTAGACGGCGGTGATAGTTCGTTCAATCGTCTCCCACGAGGAGCTCAGCGACGCGGCAAACCACTCGCGGCACGATAGTATGGATTGCCGCGCTTCGCTCGCAAAGACGAAGTAAATCAACTCAATGTAATTAGACTCTAATGCTTCACATTCGCCCACACATTACGATACGCCGCGTAGCATAAACCAGCAAAGATCAGCAGAAACGCGATCACCGCAAGCCCCGCCTGATGGCGATTTTCAAGTTTAGGCTCAGCTGTCCACATCAGAAAAGCTGCTACATCCTGCGCCATTTGCGCCTTGGTTGGCTTCGGCGCGCCTTCGCCGTAAGTCACTTGGCCGTCGGCGGTTAGCGGCGCTGTCATCGCGATATTCAGGTTCGCAAAGTAAGGATTATAGTGCGTTGTAGCGCCGGGCATTGAATCGGGGAACTCCTTCTTCAACGCCGCGGGCGGCACTTGATAGCCAGTCAGCAGCGAATAAACATATTCAGCCCCGCCGTGACGTGCCTTGGTAATCAACGAAAGATCGGGCGGTATCGCATTATTATTCGCAGCGCGCGCGGCGGTGTCGTTGGCAAACACCAGCGGGAATTTATCAGCGGCAGTTGATTTTCGCGTGGCCGCTTCACCAGTGGCTGAATTTATCGATGGCTGTTCTGTCGTCCATTCAGTCGCTAACGTTTTTACTTGGCCTTCGGAATAACCGATGTTTTGAAGGTCACGGAACGCAACGCGGTTAATGCTGTGGCACGCTGAACAGACTTCCTTATAAACCTGAAAGCCACGCTGCAATTGCGCACGATCAAATTTGCCCATTGGCCCTTCGAACGAGAAATCAACGGGCTTTGCGGGCAAGTGAAAGACGTGTTCAGCGGTATGCGCTGGCGGTTCGCTGATATAGCTCACCGCGCCGAAGATAGCGGTGATAGCAAGCCAACCCGAAAAGAAAAGACCAATGAGGAGGGCGAATATGCGGATCATGAAATGATTTCCCAGTTACGCAAGTGCAAGTGCGGGGGTTTTGCCGAGCACAGCCTCAGTAATTGACCCCGGCAGCGGTAAGGGCCGTTCAAGCTTTGAGACAAGCGGCAGGATGATCAGAAAGTGCGCGAAATAATAAGCCGAGGCGATTTGGCTGACCAGCACGATTTCAGCACTCGCATGCGATCCACCGCAATAGCCTAGGATAGCGACGCACGGGATCAGACCGAACCAGAAAAACTTCTTGAACAGCGGGCGATAATTGCCCGAGCGCACCGGCGATGTGTCAAGCCATGGCAGGATGAACAATAGCAAGATCGAGAGGAACATCGCGAGCACGCCGAGCAGCTTTGCGGGGATAAACAAGAAGTCCATCGTGAACGCACGTAGAATGGCGTAGAAAGGCCAGAAATACCATTCAGGAACGATGTTCGCAGGCGTCGACATTGGGTTTGCGACGTTATAGTTTTCGGGGTCACCCAACATATTGGGGCCAAAAAACAATAATGACGAAAATATGAGGAAGAAAATCGCCAGCCCGAAGCCATCCTTGGCTGTGTAGTAAGGATGGAAGGGCACGGTATCCTGCTCGCTCTTCACTTCAATTCCCGTTGGGTTCGATGACCCCGGGATATGAAGCGCCCAGACATGCAGGATGATCACTGCAAAGATCACGAAGGGCAACAAATAGTGGAGCGAGAAAAAGCGGTTAAGCGCGGCATTATCAGGCGCAAATCCACCGAGCAGCCAAGTTTGGATCGGTTCACCAATTAACGGAATCGCGCCGAACAGGCCAGTGATCACCTTGGCACCCCAAAAGCTCATTTGCCCCCATGGCAGCACATAACCCATGAACGCCGTCGCCATCATCAGCAAGAAAATGACGAGGCCAAGCAACCAGATCATCTCACGCGGGGCCTTATAAGACCCGAAATAAAGGCCGCGGAACATATGGAGGTAGATCACGATGAAAAACATCGAAGCGCCGTTTGAGTGAGCATAACGCAGGAACCAGCCCGAATTGACGTCACGCATGATATGTTCAACTGAATCGAAGGCCAGCGCGCCGTTCGCGGCAAAGTGCATCGCGAGCACAATCCCGGTGACAATCTGGCAAACCAGCGCAACGCCAGCGAGAACGCCAAAGTTCCAGAAATAATTGAGGTTGCGCGGCACAGGATAGCCCGCGCCAATCGCATTATAAACCAAACGCGGCAGTGGAAGACGCGAATCCATATATTTCATGAACGAATTCTGTGGCTGGTATTGAGCGGCCCAAGCGAAACTCATTTTCGGCTATCCTTATCCGACCTGAACAATTGTATCTGTTGTAAATGCATATTCGGGAACCATGAGGTTCTTTGGCGCTGGCCCTTTGCGCACGCGCGCAGCGGTATCATAGTGCGAACCGTGACACGGGCAGAAATAGCCGCCAAACTCACCCTTAACTTCGCCTGTTGATGCGCCGAGCGGAACGCAACCGAGATGCGTGCACACGCCCATTGTGATCAACCACTGCGATTTGCCTTCTTTGGTGCGCTCAGCAAGTGTCTGCGGATCGCGAAGATCAGACACATTCACTTTATTAGCAGCGGAAATCTCGGCAGCAGTCAGGTGGCGGATGAACAAAGGTTGTTTGCGAAACAATGTCTTGATCGCTTGGCCCTCGGCAATTGTTGACAGATCAACTTCAATCGACGCCTCAGCGAGAACATCAGCGCTCGGGTTCATTTGATTGATCAGTGGGACGACGATGGCACCCGCACCAACGCCAGCGAAACTGATTGCAGCAATGTTGATGAAGTCACGACGGCGCACTTCGCCTGTTTCCTCGACTTCACCTAGATCAGTGTTGATCGTTGCCATATTCGAACTTGCCCTTATCAGCTTAGCATTTTTAGGTGCCTCGACACATTCCCTACATCAATTTTTCGGCAATGCCACCTACCCCTAAGGTGTAAGTGCGCAGCCCTTAGCGGGGTTCGGCGCGCTTGCAAACACGCAATTTTAGTTTTGACACATGCAGAATTTGCATGCGGTGCATTCTTGTCATCTGAGCGCAGTTGGGTTTAGGGGCATTCCTATGCGTATTGCTCTCTATCAACCAGAAATCCCAGGCAATGTCGGTGCGGTTTTGCGCTTGTCAGCCTGCTTTAGCGTTGGTGTAGACCTGATCGAACCCTGCGGATTTCCTTTTTCTGACAAGCGACTGCGCCGTGCGGGCATGGATTATATCGATCATGTTGAGCTGGCCCGCCACGCCGATTGGGCAGCATTCAGGCGGGCGACGAGCGGACGGATTATCTTGCTGTCAAGCAAAGCGACGCACCGCCTGCATGATTTTCGCTTTCACGCAGATGATGTGTTGCTGATGGGGCAGGAAAGCGCGGGCGTTCCTGATGATGTCCGCACCTGTTGCGACGCCGCGATAAGAATTCCGCTGTCTCCTCATGTTCGCTCCTTGAATGTATCGGTCGCGGCTGGCATCGCGCTTTCCGAAGCGTTGCGCCAAACCGGAAGATTACCGACATGATCGAACTTGATGAGCAGCAGGCGGCCGCGCGCACGTGGTTCGAAACACTGCGTGACCGGATTTGCGCTGAATTTGTCAACATCGAACGCGAATCGGGCAGTGATGCTTGTTTTGATTACACCCAGTGGCACCGTGATGATGATCTTAGCGGCGCAGGTGGTGGTGGCGTGCGCGGCGTGATGAAAGGCAAAGTGTTTGAAAAAGTCGGCGTCAACGTATCAACCGTTGGCGGTGCGTTTGCGCCCGAATTTGCCAAAACAATCCACGGTGCGGGTGATGATCCGGCCTTTTTCGCGACAGGGATCAGTCTTGTAGCGCACATGGCGAACCCGCATGTGCCCGCAGTCCATATGAATTGCCGCTTCCTCGTCACGCAAAAGCGCTGGTTTGGCGGTGGTGCAGATTTGAACCCGCCGCTGCCTTGCGACGCTGACACCACCTCGTTCCACGCCGCAATGAAACAGGCGTGCGACGCGCATGGCGGCGACTATTATGAGCGGTTCAAAGCTTGGGCGGATGATTATTTCTACTTGCCCCACCGTAAAGTTCATCGCGGCGTTGGCGGAATATTCTACGATCATCTCGAAACGGTTGATGACGCAAGTTTTAACGCAAACTTAGCGTTCACCCGCGCGGTGGGAGAGGCATTTCTCTCAAGCTATCCCGCGATCGTTCGTAAGCAAATGAACCAGCCTTTCAGCCAAGCTGATGAAACTGCGATGCTCAATTGGCGCGGTCGTTATGCTGAATTTAATCTCGTCTATGATCGGGGAACTTTGTTTGGCCTTAAGACCGGCGGCAATATAGATGCGATCCTTATGAGCCTGCCACCGCGTGCCACATGGGACTGAAACCGATTGACTCGAGCGAGCTGGCCGCCATCGTCACCGCGCTTGAAATGCGCACACGCCCTGCACTCAAGATCGTGCCGCCCTGCCCGCTGAGCCTCAAGCGGTGGGAGCAAACGACGCCGGATAAATATCGCACCTTATTCAAACGCATCGGCGCGCCGTGGCTGTGGTTTTCACGACTGATCATGAATGATGAGCAGCTATCGGCGATCATTGATGACGCTGCGGTTGAAGTCTATGCCGTTATTGACGCGCACGGCATTGAAGTCGGCATCCTTGAACTTGATTTCCGCGGCGGGAATGAGTGCGAGCTTGCTTACTTTGGTTTGGTGCCTGAGCTCAGCGGCAAGGGCTATGGTCGCTGGCTGATGGCGAATGCACTCAACTTGGGCTGGCGCAAGGATGTTGAGCGCGTCTGGGTGCACACGTGCACGCTTGATAGCCCCTCCGCGCTTGGATTTTACCGCGCGAGCGGCTTCACCGTTTATAAACGATCAATCGAGACATTCGATGATCCCCGCGCTTCTGGCATTCTGCCCCGTGACTGCGCACCTCAGATTGCTTGCTTGGCACCCGCAACGCACTGCGCGTAAATCGCCGCGCTCAGGATGGTGAGCATGAGCAGAGTGAGCGACGCAAGTGTGGCCTGTAATAAAGATATCGCAGTTGACGCGGCAACGCTTGGCACGATCAAAGTGAGTATGATCCCGACGACCGCGCCAATTGCCATTGCGATTATGTAGCCAACGACAATGATCAAGATCATCAGGCCCGCTATTTCAAATCCATTTTTAGCGGTGAGCGCCATCGACCTTTGCACCGCGATGATCGGATTTGCGATTCGTTCAGCCATTTGCGCCGCTGCCGCCACGCTCAACCGCCCGAGCAGATAAATGCCGGGCACAATGAACATGATGAACCCGCCAAAGATCATCAGATTGACGATAAGGCTGAGCACGATGATACTGACCAGCAACGTCGCGGCGCTCGAAAGCGCCTCGCCCACAGTCGGCTTTTCAGGCGCAAGCACGAGCGACAAAATCGCCGCCTGCCCCAGCGCAACGGGCAGGTTGAGCAGGAAAAGTGTCAAAAAATTCTCAGAGAAATAAGCATTCCACGCGACAATCGCGGCTTGGTCAAAGCCCTTGATCTCAGGCGGGGATACGAACAATCCTTGCGCAAATTGGGGCAACAGAATGAAAACCCCCGTGATTGCAAGCAAAAGGCTGGTGTGCACGCGCGCAATCGCAACGCAATCCGCCCACGCTTGATCATATGAGAATTTCAGATCAGTCATACTGCACCCTTTAACTTGTCACCGAAAATCAATAACGAGGCGATGCGAATCCGCAACCATTTGAAGGTTCCAGTCATGCCGCACCCGGCAACGCTTATCAATGATGTTGAATGGCTAACTGAAACGCGCGCTATCGACTTTCCTGATGCGCTATCGAGGATGGATGTTCGCGCCAGCGCGATTGCTGGCGGAAATGCGGCTGAACAAATCTGGCTGATCGAACATCCGCCGCTTTATACTGCGGGGACGAGTGCGGACGTGGCCGAACTGCTCGATCCACGCTTTCCCGTCTTCACCGCAGGACGCGGCGGGCGGTACACTTACCACGGGCCGGGGCAGCGGGTTGGTTATGTCATGCTCAATTTAGCGCAGCGGGGTCGCGACGTTCGCTGTTATGTTCATGCGCTTGAAGGCTGGGTGATTGCAGCACTTGCCCACATAAATATCGAAGCGTGGCGCGCGCCGGGTCGGATTGGCATCTGGACGATGGATGGCGATCAGGAAGCCAAAATCGGCGCTATCGGCGTGCGGATCAGGCGCTGGGTTAGCTTCCACGGCTTCTCAATCAACGTTGATCCTGATCTATCCCATTTTGATGGGATTGTTCCTTGTGGCCTGCCTGATTTTGCGGTCACATCAATCCGCGCGCTTGGTCATGATGCTGACATGGCAGCGCTTGACGCGGCACTTTTGGCCACGTTTGGTAATTTTTTATCAGCTTTATCGCGTCTATAAAATTTCTCTTGAGCAAATCAAACGAATCATCTAAACTCCACTACGATTTGGGTATTAAGGGCAAACGCCGTCCAAGTCCTTTACCTATGGAGAAAATACATGCGCAATATTTTTACACTTTCGATGGTTGCTGGTGCAGCTCTTCTCGTTTCAGCTTGTGGCGGCGCAGAGCCAGCAGCAACTGAAAATGCAGCTGTAACAGAAATGAATGCAGCCGACGCAATGGAAGGCACAACCAACGATGCGATGACTAACGTTGACGCAGCCGCTGGCACAGATGCGAACATGGCAGCTGACGTAAATGGTGCCGCAACTGCAAACGCAGTTGAAGCAGCGAACGCAACAGTCGCAGCGGAAAACGCCGCTAAGTAATCGCTTTACGCCATTACGAGTTAAAAGGCCGTCCGGGCGACTGGGCGGCCTTTTTTTGGCTGTGCAACGCGCGCAAAAACGGTAGGACGCTGATAAGGCATTCGTTCAGGACAATTCCCTATGGCACAGCGCATCACCTTCTTCCTTCTCCCCTTGTTGATCCTCAGCGCCGCACCTGCCCACGCGCAAATATTCTGGCAACCACCCGATTCGTCAGGACTGCCACTTGTCGGTTATGAACCCGGCATGGGCCCGCCGCTCCCCGACGCAACGCCTGCCGAACAAAATGCCGCGATCATTTGGAATATGCGCTCAGGGCTTAATGCCGCCGCACTGCAATGCAGCTTTAGCCCGACGCTCCACACATTGCCCAATTATAATACGATCATTTATAACCACCGCGTTGAGCTTGCCGCAGCATATGCGCTGCTTGGCGTCTATTTCAAACGCGTCAACAAAACGCCTAAGGCCGGCCAAGCCGCACTCGATAAATTTGGGGGGCAGGTTTACAGTAGCTTTTCAGCGGTCACCGCGCAGTTCAATTTCTGTTCAGTCGCGGGGCAAGTCGGCAAGACCGGCGTTTTCACCCCGCGCACGCGCTTCGTAACATTTGCCACCGAAAATCTGCGCAAGTTCCGCAACGGATTGAAATTTGAAGGCGAACAGCAATTCCGCTTTGCCAAGCTTACCTACACCGGCTTTCGCTACCCAAGCTTTGCCAAAGGCTGCTGGAAAAAGGGCGATTATAATAGTGGTTGTGGCTATTGGCAGGTGCCTTGAGGAGCTCACGCAATCCCCAGCACCTTATGCGTCTGCGTTGACAGCCGCCAGCGCGGGTTTTGGTGGATGAATTCAATCGCCGCCACGCGGTTCTGGTCAAGTGCAGGTGAATCCATCGGCTGGATTAGGAAATGATCAAACGCCCATCCTTCCATAGCGCGCCAATCGCTTCCAGCTTGCGGCCAGACAAGTTTGAGCTCATTGCCGCTGCGCTGAACCACATCACTGCCTGCCTTGGGGCTGATGCAAAGCCAGTCAATACCGTCGGGCGCAGCGATCGTTCCATTGCTTTCAACGCCGATTTCAAATTCGCGTGCGTGAAGCGCATCAATCAGCGCCGGGTCAAGCTGGAGCATCGGTTCGCCGCCGGTGATGACCACATAAGGCGTGCCGCCCGCAACATCGCCCCAGCTTTCACTGACCGCACTCGCCAACTCATCCACGGTTGCAAACTTTCCACCGCCTTGCCCGTCAGTGCCAACAAAATCGGTATCGCAAAATTGACATATAGCAGACGCGCGGTCAGCCTCGCGACCTGACCATAGATTACACCCGGCAAAACGCAGGAACACGGCACGTCTGCCGGTATGGACGCCTTCGCCCTGCAACGTCAGGAACAATTCTTTGACTGCGTAAGTCATAATGCGCGGTCAATCAGGCCAGCCTCGGCAAACCCCTTCGCGCGCAAACGGCACGAATCGCACACGCCGCACGGCCGGCCTTCCGGCGTGGGATCATAGCATGACCAGCTTAGCCCCGCATCAAGCCCAAGCCGATCAGCCTCGCGCGCGATATCGGCCTTGGTCATCGCGCTGAGCGGGGTATGGATGCGAAAGCCTGTGCCTTCGACCCCCGCCTTGGTCGCCTGATTGGCCACCAGCTCAAACGCGGCAATGAAGTCTGGTCGGCAATCGGGATAGCCCGAATAATCAAGCGCATTAACCCCAATGAACAGATCATGCGCACCAACTGCCTCTGCCCAGCCGAGCGCGAGCGAGAGAAAAATCGTGTTGCGCGCGGGCACGTAGGTAACGGGAATGCCCGGTTCGACGCCGCCCTTGGGTACGGCGATATTGCTGTCGGTTAACGCCGATCCGCCAAAGCGCGTCAGATCAAGCGGCATATAGACATGGCGTTCAACGCCGAGCATTTCGGCAACGCGCGCGGCGGCCTTGAGTTCGATGCGGTGGCGCTGATTATAATCAATCGTGAGTGCGAACAGTCGATACCCCGCCGCACGCGCAATGCCGCCTGCGACCATTGAGTCGAGTCCGCCTGAGAGGAGGATTATGGCTGCGGGAGACTGTGTCATAACGACAAATCGCCTAGTCGCACCGCGGAGCGCGCGCAAACCCTATTTCGGCGGACGCACGTCTCCCACTATTTGAATAAAGGGGATGAGGGCTGAGGCGGCCTCAGCACTGTCTGCTACCCAAGTGCCTTTGGTTTTTGCAGCAACGAGGCCGCACACAGGGTTTGAATTGCCTAGCGCTCTTTGTCTACTCTCACGCTATTTCTCTGAAATGGCCCAAAGTTAGAGAAACCATATCAGCTGTGGGGTCTCGCCCACGAAACGACGCAAATAGTAGCGAAACCGGTTTCCTTGGCTCCTGATTGGTTCATGATCCCAACCACCAAAGCGCGCGCCTCGCCCTCATCCCGGCCTAAAACCGGTGACCGTCCTAGCGGAGTTTCCCCCGTAGGCAATGTGGCATATAACCAATAAGGTTCGTTATGTCAATAGGGATTGTTTGTCATTGCGCCAAAGACGGGCCTCGCGAGGGCAATCGCATTTGAACTTTTTGATGTTCCCCTGCGCAGGCAGGGGCCCAGTCCTTTCTCAAACGAAGCGGCGAAGCCTCAGAAACGTGGCCCGTCTGGGCCCCTGCCTGCGCAGGGGAACATCCAACTCTCAGGTGAAACAAGTAATTCTGTCAAAAAAGTTCAAATGCGATAGCCCTGCGAGCCTCGCATTGCACGCTAGCCAAAGCAGTCACCAGCGCATAAAGGCCGATCATGCAAAGCTATCTCGATCTCATGCAGCGCATCCTTGATGACGGCGCAGAGCAGGATGACCGCACTGGCGTTGGCACGATTTCTGTCTTTGGCGCGCAGATGCGGTTTGATTTGTCGAAAGGGTTTCCCTTGCTCACGACGAAGAAGCTCCATCTCCGGTCAATCTTCATCGAGCTGCTCTGGTTCTTGCGCGGCGATACCAATGTAAAATGGCTGCAAGATCGCAAGGTGAGTATCTGGAACGAATGGGCGGATGAAAGGGGCGATCTTGGCCCCGTTTACGGAAAACAGTGGCGTCACTTTGAGGGCGCGAATGGGATCAGCGTTGATCAAATTGCGGTGCTGATTGATCAAATCAACAACAATCCCGCCTCGCGCCGTCAGATTGTCAGCGCGTGGAACCCCGCTGAGCTTCCCCAAATGGCGCTCGCGCCGTGCCACTGTTTGTTCCAGACTTATGTCGCGAATGGGAAATTGAGCCTCCAGCTTTATCAGCGATCATGCGATGTGTTTTTGGGGGTTCCGTTTAACATTGCCTCATACGCCTTGCTCACGCATTTGCTCGCCGATCAATGCGGGCTTGAGGTGGGTGATTTCGTGTGGACGGGGGGCGATTGCCACCTTTATTCAAACCATATCGACCAAGCGCGCCTGCAACTGACGCGAACGCCGGGGCCGCTGCCGAAGCTCATAATCAAACGGCGAGCGGATAGTATCGATAGCTATGAATATGAGGATTTTGTGATCGAGGATTACAACGCGCAGTCTCATATTCCTGCGCCGGTGGCAATATGAACCACCCCGAAATCGTCCTGATCGTCGCGCGCGCGTCAAATGGCATCATTGGCAATGCGGGGAAACTGCCTTGGCACCTGCCCGCTGACTTGCGCCATTTCAAGCGATTGACCAGCGGCAAGCCGATGATCATGGGGCGCAAGACCTTTGACAGTCTGCCCGGCCTCCTCCCCGACCGCCGCCATATCGTGCTGACGCGTGATCGCTCATGGGCCGAAGAGGGTGCGGAGAGCGTCGCGAGCGTTGATGACGCGATAAAGTCCGCCAATGCCCCGCATATTTCGGTCATTGGTGGGGCTGAAATCTATCGATTATTCTTAGCCCATGCTGACCGCATTGAGCTGACCGAAGTTCATCTGTCTCCCGCTGGCGATACGCGACTTGACCCGTTTGGCGACGATTGGAGCGAAGCCTCACGCGAACATCATCAGGCAGAAGGCGATTATCCCGCATTTGATTTTGTGCAGTTGAAGCGCACCCTCAATCAGCTATAGCGACCTCATGGTGCGACTTGACGGAAGTGCTGCGATCCCCGCTGAATTTGCGAGCGGAATTGTGGCGCTGGGTAATTTTGATGGGTTTCACGGGGGGCATCAGGCAGTGGTCGGTCGCGCGATTGCCTTAGCACGCGCGGCGGGATTGCCAGCCATCGTGGCGACATTTGATCCGCATCCTGTGCGCTATTTCAAACCCGATACGCCGCCGTTTCGCCTGACCAGCCTTGACCAGCGTGAGCGACTATTTGGCGCAGCGGGTGCTGATGCGATGCTGGTTTATCAGTTTGACGCGGACCTAGCCGCACTGTCAGCGCATGATTTTGCCCGCGAAAAGCTGAGCGGACTAAGCGCGGTGGTGACGGGCGAGGATTTCACCTTTGGCAACCAGCGCAGCGGCAACGTCGCGGTGCTTGCTGAACTGGGCGCAGAGTTTGGCTTTAGCACTCAGGCGGTTGCTCCGGTCGCAATGGGCGGCGAAACAATCTCATCAAGCCGCATCCGCGCTGCCCTCCAAGCCGGAGATTGCGACACCGCGACGCGGCTGCTCACAAGACCCTTTGCGATTGAGGGTATCGTCCAACACGGCGCGAAACTGGGGCGGAGCATTGGTTATCCCACCGCCAATATCATCCTCGGCAGCTACCTCCGCCCGCGTTACGGGATTTACGCCGTGCGCGCGCGATTGGCCGATGGCCGCGTGGTTGATGGTGCTGCCAATATCGGCATCCGCCCCAGCTTTGATCCGCCGATTGAATTGCTTGAGGTGTTCTTGTTTGATTTTGATGAACAGCTCTATGATCAACGCATCGAAGTTGAACTGATCGCCTTTCTGCGGCCAGAGGCGAAATTTGATGATCTCGACAGCCTTGTCGCGCAGATGGACAAGGATTGTGCCGAGGCAAGGCGCTTGTTGGCATAAACCCTCTGCGATCTCTGCGCCTCTGCGCGCAACCCCCTTCTTTTTTATCGCGCAGAGACGCAGAGGCCGCAGAGGGTTTATTTGATCGTCAGCTTCGCCTAAGCCCCCAACTATTATGACTGAAGAAAAAGACTATAGAGACACCGTCTTCTTACCCAAGACTGATTTCCCCATGAAGGCTGGCCTTCCTGCCAAGGAGCCGATCACGCTCGCACGCTGGCTGGGCATGGATATTTACCGCGAACTGCGTAACCGGCGCAAGGGCCGCGAGAAATTCATCCTCCATGACGGCCCGCCTTATGCCAATGGCGACATGCATATCGGCCATGCGCTCAACCATATCCTGAAAGACATGGTCGTCCGCACGCAGACCCTGCTCGGCAAGGACGCGCCTTATGTGCCCGGTTGGGATTGCCACGGCCTGCCCATCGAGTGGAAGGTCGAGGAGCAATATCGCAAGAAAAAGCTCAATAAAGATGAGGTTCCGCAGCAAGAATTTCGCGCCGAATGCCGCGCTTATGCGCAAGGCTGGGTGGATACGCAGCGCGAGCAGCTGAAGCGCCTGGGCATCAATGGCGATTGGGACAATCCCTATCTGACGATGGATTTCCAGGCCGAGGCCACGATTGTTTCGGAGCTAATGAAATTTGCCGAGAGCGGCCAGCTCTATCGCGGCGCCAAGCCGGTCATGTGGTCCCCGGTCGAGAAGACCGCGCTCGCCGAGGCCGAGGTTGAGTATGAGGATATCATATCGACCCAGCCTTGCGCATAAGCGCGGCATTCGGCGCGGAACTCTTGCTGCGGAACCTCGTCCTTGTTCAGCTTTTTCTTGTGATACTGCTCCTCGACCTTCCACTCGATGGGCAGGCCGTGGCAATCCCAACCGGGCACATAAGGCGCGTCCTTGCCGA
>JAYUAU010000118.1:0-3082 GCA_043741135.1 Sphingomonadales bacterium
GTAGGCAGGGGTCCAGTCCCAGACAAAAAGAGTCTTTGTTAAGGTCTGGACCCCTGCCTCCGCAGGGGAACGATTCAACTAATCCTCATCCCGCTCTAATCTTCCTTCAGGAACGCAGGAACGAAGTTAGGATCACCCCCTTCGTTGCCGCCATCCCGGCGAGGCCCACGATCACGACCACCGCCGCCATCACGACGCGGGCCACGATCATCACGACCCCCACCATCTCTTCTGGGGCCACGATCAGGACGATCACCGCGCGGTCTTTCTTCACGTGGCGGGCGCGTGTCTTCAAGCGCTTCGCCAGTTTCTTGATCAACCACGCGCATTGACAGGCGAACCTTTCCGCGTTGATCAATTTCAAGCACCTTGACCTTGACCAACTGGCCTTCGCTCAGTACGTCGCTTACCTTTTCAGTGCGTTCGTTACGAATTTCGGAGACGTGGACAAGGCCGTCCTTGCCACCCATGAAATTCACGAACGCGCCGAAATCGACCATGTTAACGACCTTGCCGTCATAGACTTTGCCAACTTCAGCTTCTTCAACGATACCAAGGATCATCGCACGCGCAGCTTCGATTTGCGCTGGGTCTGATGAGCTGATCTTGATCAGGCCTTCATCATCGATATCAACCTTTGCGCCGGTGGTCGCAACGATTTCGCGAATGACCTTGCCGCCGGTTCCGATGACATCACGAATTTTGGCCTTATCAATCTGGATGCTTTCGATGCGCGGCGCATGTGCTGAAAGCTCCGTCCGCGTGCTATCAAGCGCCTTCGCCATTTCACCAAGAATGTGCGTGCGGCCTTCAGCGGCCTGATGCAGCGCCACCTTCATGATTTCTTCGGTGATTCCGGCAATCTTGATATCCATTTGCATCGTGGTGATGCCCTTGGATGTGCCTGCTACCTTGAAATCCATATCGCCAAGATGATCTTCGTCACCAAGGATATCCGAAAGAACCGCAAAATCCTTGCCCTCAAGGATTAGGCCCATCGCAATGCCTGATACAGGGCGCGCCAAAGGAACGCCTGCATCCATCATCGAGAGCGAACCACCGCAGACGGTTGCCATTGATGACGAACCGTTGCTTTCTGTAATGTCGCTGAGAACGCGGATCGTATAAGGAAATTCTTCCTTGGTCGGCAGAACCGGATGAAGAGCGCGCCACGCTAGCTTGCCGTGCCCAACTTCGCGACGGCCAGGCGCACCGAAACGACCAACTTCGCCAACCGAATAAGGCGGGAAGTTATAATGCAACATGAAATTTTCATAACGCAGGCCACCCAAGCCATCGATCATCTGTTCAGATTCTTTAGTGCCAAGCGTCGTCGTGCAGATTGACTGCGTTTCACCGCGCGTGAAAAGCGCCGAACCATGAGTGCGTGGCAGGAAGCCAACAATGGCATCAATTGGACGAATTTGCGTGGTCGTCCGACCATCAATCCGCTTGCCATCCTTCAAGATCGCGCCGCGAACGATTTCAGCTTCAAGCTTTTTGCCAAGCTTGCCTGCTGCCATCTGATCCTGCGGACTTGCATCAGCAAAGGCTGCCTTTGCTTTCGCGCGGGCTTCATTGAGCGCAGTTGAGCGTGCCGATTTGTCTATGATCTTATAAGCGGCGGCAATATCTTTGCCGATCAGCTTTTTAAGCTTGTCTTTCGCAGCCGAGAGATCAGCCTGCGCCGCCATTGGCCACGGTTCTTTGGCGGCTTGTTCGGCCAAGTTGATGATCGCGCCGATAACGCTTTGGATGCCGCGGTGGGCAAACATCACAGCGCCGAGCATGACATCTTCCGAAAGCTCTTTTGCTTCGGATTCGACCATCATTACGGCGCCGTTCGTGCCCGCCACGACGAGATCGAGTTCGCCCGCTGCCACCTGATCATCAGTTGGGTTGAGGATATATTCGCCCTCAACATAACCAACGCGCGCAGCACCGATGGGGCCCATGAACGGAACGCCAGACAGCGTGAGCGCCGCAGAGGCCGCCACCATCGCGAGAATATCAGGTTCATTTTCGCCGTCATAGCTGAGCACTTGGCAGATCACGTTGATTTCGTTGTAGAAACCTTCGGGGAAAAGCGGGCGGATCGGGCGATCGATGAGGCGTGAAACCAAAGTTTCCTTTTCCGTCGCGCCGCGTTCGCGCTTAAAGAAGCCACCCGGGATACGGCCCGCGGCTGAATATTTTTCCTGATAATGGACGGTGAGCGGGAAGAAATCCTGCCCTTCTTTGACCGAGCGTGCGGCAGTAACCGCGCACAAAACCACGGTTTCGCCGAGCGTCGCGATCACCGCACCGTCAGCTTGGCGGGCAACGCGGCCCGTTTCGAGCTTGAGGACCTGTCCGCCCCACTCGATTTCGACTGTTTTCATATTGAACATTTTATTTCCTTTGTCCCCGTCGCCAGTTGCGAATGCGGGGTTCCTTCATTGTGCGGGCTTCCCTGCCCGCGTCGCCGATCAACCGCCTTATTACGGTGACCGGATATCTCTGTTCCCCAGCGAAGGCCGGGGCCCAGCCCTCAACGAAAACGTCTTTGTTGGGGGACTGGATCCCGGCCTTCGCCGGGACACGAAAATGGCCCACACGGGGCCAATTTCTATTTACGAAGACCAAGTTTCGCGATTAAATCGCTATACCGCGCGTGATCAATCTTTTTGAGATAATCAAGCAGCGAACGGCGGTTGTTTACCAGCATCAAAAGCCCGCGCCGTGAATGATTATCCTTGGCGTGGATTTTGAAATGCTCGGTGAGGTTGATGATGCGTGTTGTCAGGATCGCGACTTGCACTTCGGGTGAACCCGTATCGCCCTCATGGCGGGCATGTTCGGTGATCAGCTCTTGCTTGCGCTCAGCAGTAATTGTCATTGTCTTTTTCCTTCGACATCCCGATCAAAGATTAAATCGTCGCACAGACCGAACGTTTCCGTCTGAAACCTCAACCAGCGCAAGCGGATTTTCACCGTTCAACGCGAGCGCAAGGCCGTCTTGTGCAGCGATCCCGGTCAAGACCTGTCCGTGATGGAGCAGCTCTGCCTGTTCCGGGGTAAGGGCGAGTGCCGGGATGTCGTC
>JAYUAU010000119.1:0-38286 GCA_043741135.1 Sphingomonadales bacterium
GCGTAGCGAAGCAATCCAGAAGGTGGCGGAAATGTGAGACTTTCTGGATTGCCGCGTCGCCTTTGGCTCCTCGCAATGACGGTTAATGGAGGTGCCCAGCTATCGACCGCAACCGTCACTGGCATATCCTGCACGGTGAATTCGTAAATCGCTTCCATGCCTAGTTCGGGGAAAGCAACCACTCGACTCGCCTTGATTGCACGCGCGACGAGATAGGTGGCGCCGCCTCTGCGACGGCTGTCGTCTGATTGGTTAAGGCCTTTTCGATCCGCGTTGGCCTCACTCTTTCCAAAGCTCTTTCGCGTAATTATGCGCGGCTTGCTGCAACGCAGGGGGATTTCGCATCGAAATATGGCTTTCAACCCAGCTTAAATAGTCACGAACCGCGTTTATCTCGTCCGCATTTGCCAAACTCTTGAATTCGGAAGCAAATAAGGCGTCTGCCAGCTTGCTGTTCATCGAGTCAAAATGAAACGAATCTTCAGGTGCCTCAGTCCTTAAATAGTTTAAAAACCGTGGTAACCAATATAATCTGGCATCGAGGTTCATATAGATCAGGGCAATTGTATCCACATTGTCTTCACCAATCTCAGCATCAGGAGACGCATATTTCGCAGCTACGCTTTGCGCTTCGAGGTGATATCCGTCATTACCAATGCCGAGAATATTCTCCGGGATAGATCGCACGCTAGTTGAATGTTCGGACATGGTTTCACCTTTGCGAGATAATCTTTGCAGGTATTGAGCTGATTGTTACGTTCGACGATAGCCTGTTTATGCCCGGCATCGCCGCCAGAAAAGCACTGATTGTTGATATTCGTCCGCGCGCTTATGCATGCGTCGACCTTCGTGATTTTCGAATTCAAGGTAGTCTGGTCGTCAGTTATCAAACATTTTGTCGCGGCGGCACAACTACTATCAACAAGGTCTTGTAGTGAACGATGCTGAGACGCGGTGCATTTTCCAGGCGGCGCGACTTGCGCCATCGTCATTGACGAAGATAAAACGCCAAATATTACAAAAATAAGTCTGATTTTATTCATGATCTTACTCCCTCTATACACGAGAAGCAAAAATATCTCAAAAAGTCTCGTAAGAGTCAACCCAAGTTGAGCAAAATTCAAATAATCAAAACATATTTTCAGCATAAATTTTTACACACTGTCGTCAATTATTTAGGCGACACCAACAACCCCTCGCGCGCGATCTTTTCTTTCCATATCATGGGGGCCGCCGTGTGGACATTTTCGCCGCTCGAATCCACCGCAACCGTTACGGGCATATCTTGCACGGTGAATTCGTAAATCGCTTCCATGCCTAACTCTGGGAATCCCACAACTTTACTCGCCTTGATCGCGCGCGCGACGAGGTAGGCTGCGCCGCCGACCGCCATCAGATAGGCGACCTTATGTTTGGCGATGCACTCAACCGCGCCCTGCCCGCGTTCGGCCTTGCCAATCATTGTGAGCAGACCGAGATCGAGCATCATATCAGTGAATTTATCCATCCGCGTTGCCGTCGTTGGCCCTGCTGGCCCGACGATTTCGCCCATGATCGGATCGACCGGGCCGACATAATAGATTGCGCGGCCCTTAAAATCGACGGGCAGTTTTTCGCCGCGCGCGAGCATATCCTGAATCTTCTTATGCGCCGCATCGCGCCCGGTCAGCATCTTGCCACTGAGCAACAGCCGATCCCCCGCTTTCCAGCTTTGGACGATTGCGGGCGTCAGCGCATCAAGATCAACATGGATTGCAGCTTTATCTGGCGCCCATTGCACATCGGGCCATTCGCTAAGCTTTGGCGCTTCCAAATAGGTCGGGCCAGACCCATCAAGCACGAAATGCGCATGGCGCGTGGCGGCGCAATTGGGGATCATCGCGACGGGCTTTGAGGCCGCATGCGTTGGATAATCGAATATTTTGACGTCAAGAATCGTTGATAGGCCGCCAAGCCCCTGAGCGCCAATGCCAAGCGCATTGACCTTATCGAAAATCTCGACGCGCAATTTCTCGATATCGGTCACCGCGCCGCGTTGTTTGAGTTGCGCCATATCGATATCGCCCATTAGCGATTCTTTAGCCATGATCATCGCCTTTTCAGCGGTGCCGCCAATCCCGATACCGAGCATTCCCGGCGGGCACCATCCCGCACCCATTTGGGGCAGCATTTCAAGCACCCAATCGACAATGCTATCCGAAGGATTCAGCATCTTGAACTTGCTCTTATTCTCAGACCCGCCGCCCTTCGCCGCGACTTGGAAATCAAGTTTGTTGCCCGGCACCATCTCAACATTGAGAACGCACGGCGTGTTATCCTTGGTATTCACCCGCGTGAAGGCAGGATCTGCAAGGATCGAGGCACGGAGCTTGTTCTCAGGATTAAGATAGGCCTTGCGAACACCTTCATCGACGACTTCTTGCAAGGAGCGCACAGAATCGAGCACGCAGCCCTGCCCCCATTTGATGAAGACCGTGACGATGCCGGTATCCTGACAAATCGGCCGGTGCCCCTCCGCACACATCCGGCTGTTGGTCAAAATTTGTGCAATCGCATCCTTCGCCGCTGGCCCCTGTTCAGCTTCATAGGCAACGCCGAGTGCGCGGATATAATCCATCGGGTGATAGTATGAGATGAATTGCAGCGCATCGGCGACGCTTTCGATGATATCGGATTCGGAGATTAGGATGGTCATCGGGGTTGCTCCTGCTGGTTCACTAAAACGTGATGAATAAAGCTCGAGTCCATCGACCTATCCGTATCCCTGAGCCTGTCGAAGGGCTGTCCTTGACTTAGGAGAGAAGGGCAGCCCTTCGACAGGCTCAGGGTAGACGGCGTTTGGATGGACGCCATATCATGACGCTTTCACGCCGAAGCTTAGCAATATTCATCCAATCATGAAAGCTTCGCCACAATCAACTAAGCCGCGTCGCCCGCCATTTCTTTTGCTGTTTGTGAATAGACGCGCACCGGCTCCTTCGTGCCCGCGACCACATCCTTATCAACAACAACTTCATCAACGCCGTCCATCGATGGCAAATCGAACATCGTATCGAGCAGAATCGTTTCAAGGATTGACCGCAAGCCCCGTGCACCGGTTTTGCGCGCTATGCCCTTTTTGGCAACCGCGACGAGTGCATCATCAGTGAAACTCAGATCAACATCTTCCATATCGAATAGCTTGCGATATTGCTTGACCAGCGCATTCTTTGGCTCAGTCAAAATCTTGACAAGCGCGTCAACGTCAAGGTCTTCAAGCGTTGCGATGACGGGCAGTCGCCCAACGAATTCGGGGATCAAGCCGAATTTGAGCAAATCTTCAGGTTCGCAATTTTTGAGGATTTCACCCGTCCGCCGATCATCAGAACTTGCCACATTCGCGCCAAAGCCGATTGATTTGCCTTGCAAACGATCCCCAATGATCTTGTCGAGCCCAGAAAAAGCCCCGCCACAGATGAAGAGAATGTTTGTTGTATCGACTTGCAAGAATTCCTGCTGCGGATGCTTGCGCCCACCTTGTGGGGGAACAGACGCCGTAGTGCCTTCCATAAGCTTAAGCAAAGCCTGTTGCACGCCCTCGCCGCTGACATCGCGGGTGATCGACGGATTTTCGGACTTACGGCTAATCTTGTCGATTTCATCGATATAGACGATGCCGCGCTGTGCACGTTCGACGTTATAATCCGATGCCTGGAGAAGCTTGAGAATGATATTCTCGACATCTTCGCCGACATAGCCCGCCTCGGTGAGTGTGGTCGCGTCGGCCATCGTGAACGGCACGTCAAGAATACGCGCAAGCGTTTGGGCGAGCAAAGTTTTCCCGCAGCCGGTGGGGCCCATCAGCAATATATTCGATTTGGCGAGCTCAACGTCTGCGCCCTTTGCGCCGTGGTTCAGCCGCTTATAATGATTATGCACCGCGACTGACAGCACGCGCTTTGCCCGGCGCTGACCAATGACATAATCATCAAGAACGTCGCAAATCTCTTGAGGCGCTGGAACACCGCCGTCTTTCTTGCTAACCAGGCTGCCCTTGGTTTCTTCGCGAATGATATCGTTGCATAGGTCAACGCATTCATCGCAGATAAACACCGTTGGCCCCGCGATGAGCTTTCTCACCTCATGCTGCGATTTGCCGCAGAAGCTGCAATAGAGCGTGCTCTTTGCGTCGGTGCCGGTTAACTTCGTCATTCATTCGTTCCCGAAAATTGTTGCGGCCCAAAATTGCTACAGCCATGTTACAGCCTGATTTTCTAGCGGCAATGGCTTAAATGCGCCTTAAGATCAGCTATTCTCATCCGCTACGGCGGGACGCTTATCAAAAACCTCGTCAATCAGGCCAAATTCCTTGGCTTCGAGCGCTGACATGAAGTTGTCACGTTCCATCGCTTTTTCAATCGCAGCAAGCTCTTTGCCAGTATATTTGGCATAAAGTTCGTTCATATTGGCCCGCAACCGCAATATTTCTTGCGCTTGGATCGCAATATCGGTTGCTTGTCCCTGAGCGCCGCCCGATGGTTGATGGATCATCACGCGCGAATTGGCCAGCGCCACGCGCATCCCAGGCTCACCCGCTGACAACAGAAAGCTCCCCATCGACGCGCATTGCCCGATACACACCGTGCCAACCTTAGGTCGGATATACCGCATCGTATCATGGATCGCCATACCAGCGGTCACAACACCACCAGGCGAATTGATGTACATCCATATGTCTTGTTTTGGATTTGCCGATTCAAGATAAAGCAATTGCCCCACAATGTGCATCGCCATATGATCTTCGATACCGCCATTGACGAAGATGATCCGTTCTTTGATCAGGCGCGAAAAGATATCATACCCTATCGTGCGCCCGCGCTCCTCATCATAAATGGTGAGCATTTTTTCGGGCGCATGCGCTGATTGATCGTAAGCGGAAATCATAAATTGTCCTTAAGTCTAAAGCCTGTTGCATATCAGCGTTTGCCAAGCAATGTTCAAGCCCCCGGCGCCTTGATAGCGAGATAGGCCAGCCGCCGCACTTCGCGCCGCCCGCGCACCACAGTATCAAGGATCAGCCCGGCAAAGACATTGAGCGATGCCAAGATCATCAACCCTGTGGCCAGAACAGCGGTTGGGAAACGCGGAACGAGCCCCGTTTCCAAGAATGTCATGACCAATGGCACAGCAAGGATGACCGCGACCAACGCCAGCAACACACCAATGCTTCCAAAGAACAGCAAGGGCCGTTCAAACCGGAACAACGTCACGATTGTGTTGAGGATGCGAAAGCCATCGCGGTAAGTATTGAGCTTTGATTCCGATCCTTCTGGCCGCGCGGCATAAGCCGTAATCCGTTCAGCAACGGGCATCCGAAGTTCAAGCGCATGAACACTGATTTCGGTCTCAATCTCAAAGCCGGATGAGAGCACGGGAAAGCTTTTGACGAAGCGGCGTGAGAATATGCGGTAGCCTGAGAGGATATCGCTAAAACTCCGCCCGAACAGCCGTGCGAGCATGCCGGTGAGCAAGCGGTTCCCCAAACGGTGCCCACGCCGGTACGCCGCATCAACTTCGGACTTTCGCGCGCCCACCACCATATCAAGCGTTTCATCAAGCATCAGTCGGACGAGCGCAGGAGCCGCAGCGGCTTCATAAGTCGCATCGCCGTCTGCCATCACATAAATATCCGCCTCAACATCAGCAAACATCCGGCGGACAACATGGCCTTTGCCTTGCATTCGCTCAGTGCGCACGGTCGCGCCTGCAGCGCGCGCGACGTCAGCGGTCGCGTCGCTGCTATTATTGTCGTAAACATAGATAGCCGCATCAGGCAGCGCCGCGCGAAAATCGGCGATAGTCTGCGCAATCGCTGCGGCTTCGTTGTAGCAGGGCAGCAGAACGGCGACGCGCAAGGGCTGTTCACTCATCGATAACTCCCTGAACAGCCTAGCCTGCATAACCTCTTTGCGCCTTATTCTTAGCCTTAGCGGCTTTGCGCGAAATGACTCGTTTCACGCAAAGCCGCAAAAAAGAAAGGAAAGGCCGCGAAGGATTATTCAGCCACCTTCTTTGCCTTCGGCTTTTTGGCAGCCACTGGTTCAGCCTCCACAGTTTCGGCCTTAGGCGCCGCCTTCTTCTTAGCCGCAGGCTTGGCAGGAGCTGCCTCAGCCGCTTCTTCGGCCACATCAACCTTCTTGGCCGCAGCCTTTTTAGCTTTTGGCTTTTCGTCGCCGTGATCATGGCCACAATCGGGGCCGTGGACATGACCTGACGGCTCATCCTCATCAGCTTCAATCGCGGCTTCAAGCTCAGCGCGCGTTACTGGGCGATCTTTGATTTCAGCCTTCGCAAAGAGGAAATCGACAACTTTATCTTCATAAAGCGGCGCGCGGAGTTGGGCCGCTGCCATCGGTTCTTCCTGCACATATTGCACGAAGCGCTCACGATCTTTGGGATCATATTGCTGCGCTGCCTGACTGATCAAGCGGTTCATTTCGGCAGCACTGATCTCAATATTGTTTGATTGACCGATTTCGGAGAGTAACAGGCCAAGCCGCACACGGCGCACCGCGATTTTGCGGTAATCTTCTTTATCATTTTCCATTTCGGCAAGCGCCGCAGCTGGATCAGCCTCTTGGTTTGCTTCTTGAACAAGCTGCTGCCAAATTTGATCAAATTCAGCTTCGACCATTGATGGCGGCACTTCGAAATCATGGCTTGCTGCCAATTGATCGAGCAAGCGGCGCTTCATATGCGTGCGCGTTAGGCCGTTGAGCTCTTGCTCGATATTGCCTTTGAGCAAATTGCGGAGCTGATCAATGCCTTCAAGGCCAAGCGACTTAGCAAAGTCATCATCAGCAACGGCGGCTTTGGCAAAACGAATTTCGCTGACTTTAAGGTCAAACGTCGCTGGCTTCCCCTTCAAATATTCAACATTATATTCGGTTGGGAAAGTGACCGAAATTGTCTTTTCGTCACCAGCCTTAAGGCCAATCATCTGGTCTTCAAACCCCGGGATCAAACGGCCCGAACCGATTTCAATCGATGCGCCTTCCGCCTTACCGCCGTCAAAGGGTTCGCCGTCAACCTTGCCAAGGAAATCCATGACAACCAGATCGCCCGACGCCGCTTTGTGACCCTTAGGCGCATCATCATAATTCTTTTGCTGATTGGCGATGTTCATCACCGCTTCGTCAATCGCCGCATCATCAGCAACAACCATCATCCGCTCAAGCTTCAGCCCGTCAATCTGCGGCGTTGGCACGACGGGCAGAATTTCGAGCGCAACCTTCACTTCGGCATCCTTACCGTGGGCATAGCCTTCGGTCAGTTCAACCGAAGGCTGCATTGCGGGGCGCAGCTTTTCGACTTGCACTAGTTCCTGAATGCTTTGCTGGATCGACGTGTTGAGCGCATCGGCTTCAATCGCGGGGCCATGCATTTTGCGCACAAGATTGGCAGGAACCTTGCCCGGACGGAAGCCCGGCATGTTCATTTTGGGCGCGGTTTTCTTGATTTCACCTTCAACCATCGCTTCAATATCTTTTGCCGCAATCGTCAGCGTGAACGCGCGCTTCAAACCTTCGTTTACCGTCTCAACAATTTGCATAATCAGCCCATCAACCTTAAAAAAATTCAACCAACTTCTGCCCCAAGCAGAAGGAAACAAATGGTGCGGGCGAAGGGACTCGAACCCCCACACCTTTCGATACCAGAACCTAAATCTGACGCGTCTACCAATTCCGCCACGCCCGCACAGCAACTTGTAAGGCGCGGCTCTATAACAGGACTAGGGTTTAGGGCAAGGGCTGGACGGCATTGACTGCCAAGCCGATGGGTGCCAGCGATACGACACGAAGTGATGCCAGCATCGCACTGACATCCAACGCAAGGAAACACCGTGCCAACAGTCAAAGCAAACCAGATCGATATCTACTATGAAGATGTTGGCAAGCCCGATGCACCAGTCATTCTGCTGATCATGGGGCTTGGCACACAGATGATTGCGTGGCCCGAAGCCTTTGTGAACGGATTGGCGGATGCTGGCTTTCGCGTCATATCATTTGATAACCGCGATATCGGGCTTTCAACGCATCTGACCGGAGCGCCCGCGCCAAACCTGATTTGGGCGCTTGCCGCGTCACGTTTTGGTTTGCCAGTGCGCGTTGCTTATTCGCTTAAGGATATGGCGGCAGATGCGGTCGCGCTGCTCGATCAGTTGGGGATAGCCAAAGCGCATGTTGTTGGTGCGTCGATGGGCGGGATGATCGCGCAAATTATGGCAGCAACATTGCCAGACCGCGTGGCAAGCCTCACATCAATCATGTCGTCAAGCGGCGCGCCGGGATTGCCCGGGCCAAGTGCGGCACTCCGCAAGCGGATGATCGCGAAACGCCCTGCCAAACCAACACGCGCAGCTGCCATCGCCGCCACCGTCGAAATGCTAAAGCTCATGTCTTTCCCTGATCCTGCGCGCGCAACCGATGCGTTTGAAACAATGGCCGCGCGCGCGTTTGATCGTGGCTTCAATGCGCTTGGCACAAAGCGTCAGCTGCTCGCGATCATAGCCGATGGCAGTCGCGCTGGTCGGTTAGCGCAAATACGCGCGCGCACACTCGTCATCCACGGTGCCGCTGATCCGCTGGTTCCCCTCGCTTGCAGTGAAGATATCGCGCGGCGCGTGCCCGGTGCGCGTTTGGAAGTCGTTGAAGCGATGGGGCATGATCTGCCGCCGTCGCAGCTGCCACATGTGGTGAAACTGATTGTGGATCATGCCTTGGCGGCTTAATTTCGGCGTGGTTACCAACCGGTTCATCGACGCGACAGATTCATGAGCGTATGCAGATCATCTGGGCTTCAAGGGGAGCCTTTTAGTGGCAAGGATCACTGACATGGGTTTAGTTCGCACTTCACTTTCTTCCGCGATTGTCGCGGCACTGCTTGCAACATCGGTAACGCCTGCTTTCGCTGATCACGGCTATGGCGGTGGGTACGGTGGTGGTTATGGCAATGGTTATGGTGGCTACGATAATTACCGAGGCAACCGCCACCGGGGCCGTCACCATGACCGGATTGATGCGGGCGACGTGATCGCGGGCATCGCTATTTTCGGCGTGATTGCTGCCATCGCTTCTGCGGCTTCAAAATCCAAATCGTCAAAGCGCTATCCTGATAATGCTGATAATCGTTATCCCAATGACGATCAACGCACGCAGAACCCACAGCGCGGATCGATCAATACCGAAAACGCCGCAGTTGATGCGTGTGCGACGGCGGCTGAAGATCGCGGTGGTCAATCAGCGAGTGTGCGCGAAATCACGACGGTGAATGCAAACAGTAATGGCTGGGATGTTGAAGGCATCATCGAACAGCGCGATGGCTGGCGGGATCGTTCGGCCGATAAAAAGCGCTTCACTTGCTCGGTGCGGTTTGGCTCAGTTGACAGCGTTTATATCGACAAGGACGCGGTGGCGCTGCGTTAAACTCAGCGATTTTTTGAGAGTGCCGGCGCGAGGGGCAACTCTCGCGCCTTTTTCACATTTTCCAGCACTAAGCGGGATGACAATGCCTTGATTCGTCTTTGCGAGGAGTGCAACGACGCGGCAATCCACTCGCGGCACCACAGGTTGGATTGCCGCGCTTCGCTCGCAAAGACGATTCTACCCGATCAATCCCCCCCCCTCCAAACTGAACGCCAGCCTACAAGTCAATTCAGACTGTGATCAATTCGAATCAGCTAGACCATCACTATTCCCGGAACACAAAAAACGTCCGGGTCGCATGAAGGAGATTTGATATGACACTCTTGTCCAAAACAACCTTACTCGCGGCCAGTGTCGCCACTTTGGTTAGCACAGCGCCAGCGGTGGCGCGTGACTATTATGACCGCGGCGGCATCAGCGCTGGTGAAGTGATTGCGGGTGCACTGATCATCGGCGGGATTGCTGCGGTGGCCAGCGCGTCATCGAATAATGGCCGCAATCGCGATTATGGGCGTGATTATGATCGCGGATATGATCGCAACTATGATCGCGGAAACGGCGGCTATGATCGCCAATATGGCTATGACAACAATGATCGCTATGATCGTGGCAGCCGCTATGCGGTTGAACAATGCGTTCGCGCCGCGCAGCGCGAGGCCAACCGTTATGGCCGCGCGCGCGTAACCGATGTGACAAGGATTGAGCGGGTTTACGGCGGCTATGAAGTGCGCGGGCGTTTAGTGGCTGAACAACGTGACTATGATCGGCGCGGCTATGGCAATGGTTGGGAACGCTACGGCTATAATTATGATCGCTACAATAGTGATTATAACCACGGCAGCTTCTCATGCGTGACACGCTATGATCAAGTCGCAGACATTCGCGTCCGTGGGCTAAACGGCTAAGCCATCACATCCTCCCCGGGTTCACCTCGGGGAGGATTAGGCGGTGGACAGTCGCACTTTCCGAACTTATCGGGGGCCATGACTGTTCAGCCCCAAGACTCAATCCTTATCATCGATTTCGGTAGCCAAGTGACCCAACTGATCGCACGGCGCGTGCGTGAAGCGGGCGTTTACAGCGAAATCGCCCCGTTCAACACCGCCGCCGAAGCCTTTGCGCGGATGAAGCCCAAGGGTATCATCCTTTCTGGCGGCCCTGCCTCGGTGACCGACGACGGATCCCCCCGCGCGCCGCAAGTGGTTTTTGATAGCGGCCTTCCGATCCTCGCCATTTGCTATGGTCAGCAGACATTGTGCACTCAATTGGGCGGCACAGTCGAAGGCGGGCACGCTGCTGAATTTGGCCGTGCGGATGTTGAAATCCTGAAATCCAGCCCCTTATTCGAAGGTTTTTGGGACGTCGGAGGTCACTATCCGGTCTGGATGAGCCACGGTGACCGCGTGACTCAAGTGCCCGAGGGCTTTGAAATCATCGGCACATCGCCGGGTGCGCCGTGCGCGATCCTCGTCAATGAAGCGCGCCGCTATTACACCACGATGTTCCATCCAGAAGTCGTCCACACCCCCGACGGCGCAAAGCTGATCAGCAATTTCGTTCATAAAATATGCGCGCTTGCCGGCGATTGGACAATGGCTGAATTCCGCGCGACCAAAATCGCTGATATTCGTGCGCAAGTGGGCAATGGCAAAGTGATTTGCGGGCTGTCAGGCGGCGTTGATAGCTCAGTCGCCGCGATCTTGATCCATGAGGCCATCGGCGATCAACTCACCTGCGTCTTCGTTGATCACGGCCTGCTCCGCATGAATGAGCGCGAGCAAGTCGAGACATTGTTTCGCGAACATTACCACATCCCGCTCGTTGTTGTTGACGCCGAAGCGCGCTTTATGGCGGGTCTGGCGGGCGTCACTGATCCTGAAGCGAAGCGTAAATTCATCGGCGGCGAATTCATCACCGTGTTTGAAGAAGAGGCCAAGAAAATTGGCGGCGCAGATTTTCTCGCCCAAGGCACGCTTTATCCCGATGTGATTGAGAGTGTCAGCTTCACTGGCGGGCCTTCGGTGACGATCAAAAGCCATCACAATGTCGGCGGTCTCCCCGCGCGGATGAATATGAAGCTCGTTGAGCCACTGCGCGAATTGTTCAAAGATGAAGTCCGCATCCTTGGCAAAGAGCTTGGCCTTGATCCCGCGTTCGTGGGCCGCCACCCCTTCCCCGGCCCCGGCCTCGCGATCCGCATGCCCGGCGAAGTAACCAAAGAACGCTGCGACATCTTGCGCTTGGCCGATGCGGTCTATCTCGATGAAATTCGCAAATGCGGATTATATGACGAGATTTGGCAGGCATTCGCGGTCTTACTCCCCGTCCGCACTGTCGGCGTGATGGGTGATGGCCGGACATATGAATATGTCTGTGCACTCCGCGCCGTCACCAGCACCGACGGGATGACGGCAGACATCTACCCCTTCGAAAGCGCGTTTTTGAGCCGGGTGAGCACGCGGATCATCAACGAGGTGAAAGGCATCAACCGCGTTGTCTATGATTATACGAGCAAACCGCCGGGGACGATCGAGTGGGAGTGACCTTGCCAGACGCAAGGTTCCGGCATAACCTTTGCTAATGAAGCTCGCAGGTTACCCCCGCATTGCTATTGACCACTCTATCTGCGGTGGTCGCCCCACAGTGGCGGGCACGCGCGTTCGCGTAAGCGATATTCTCGAAATGCTGGCCGACGGCGCAAGCGAAGCGGAGATTGTCGCCGATTACCCCTATGTCGCGTTAGAGGATGTCCGGGCCTGCCTAGCCTATGCGGCAGGCGTCGCTGATCACCCCATTGTTCTAGCGGCAGAATGAAATTCCTGATCGACGCGCAATTGCCGCCAGGGCTGGCGCACTGGTTTGAGGCTCGCGGACATGAAGCCGCCCATGTTCATCATCTTGGCTTAGGGGCGGCAAGCGACAGTGACATCGCCGCCCGCGCTGAATCGGATGGATTTGTGCTGGTCAGCAAGGATGAAGATTTCGTCAGGATAAGGTTGCCAGATAGGTTTCCGCTTTTATGGCTGCGTTGTGGCAACACCACCAACCAGGCATTGGCAAGGTGGATCGACGAACGGTGGGAGCGCGTGGAAGAACTGCTTGAAAGCGGCGAGCGAATGATTGAATTACGCTAGCATGTGGCGGGGGAGGATTGAGTGGGAGTAAGGGGATGACGGAACAGGCTCGTGCCGCGTTGGCAGATTGTCTATTCGCATGGCATAAGCTGGAACATTGTTCTGATAGTCAAACGTTTCGGGTTTTTTGGGTCGCCGGTGTTGTTTTAGCTCGGACAATTGGCGATGTGCTGCGCAAGGTGGACTCGGAATTTAGCCCAACTATGAAACTTGCAATTAGAGAAGCATTTGAAACGCGCCAAAAGGACGCAGTAATTTTCACGCAATTTATCAAGGCTGAGCGCGATCAATTGATCCATCAATATGATACAAATGTATATGCTGACAACGTCATCACGCTTGGGATTGAACTCAACGGGACTATTGAGCCGTCGAATCTCGACGAATGTATATTCAAGCCCTTAGAAAGCGGTTTTTATGCGGGCGAAGACGCACGAGATGTGTTGAAATTGGCAATCGATTGGTGGTCGAGCGAGCTTGATTGGATTGACGGAAAAATCCTAGAAATCGAAAAAAATTAGCAATGATTTCCCAAAAATACCGTCACCCTCGCGAAAGCGGGGGTAAATGTGTGACATAAAACCTCCAGTTTTGAAGCGTTGGAACCATTTGTTCCCGCTTTCGCGGGAATGACGGGTGGTTGATGGGGGCACCTCGCTATATCAGTTACAACGGCTTCTACAGGGATCGACTGACTTCGCAAAATGCATTGGTTGATTGTCGCACCTCCTTACCCTAAGTAAGGCGCTCCCCAAAAGGATCATCCCCCGTGCCCACCATCACGATGACCAGCAAAGGCCAGATCACGCTTCCCGCTGCGACGCGGGCGAAGTTGCGGTTGGTCAAGGGTGCGCAGATGGATGTTGAGGAAACGGCTGATGGTAAGGTCATTCTGACACCTAAACCGCAAAGGACAGGAGATATCAGGCGGCTGCGGGGCATCCTCAAATATGATGGCCCACCTGTTTCTATTGAGGATATGAACGCGGCGATTGGGCGGGCGGTTGTTGAAAGCTACAAGCGTTCGATTTCGTGATTGCCTTAGATACCAACATCCTCGTGCGCTATCTGGTCCAGGATGATCTAGCACAAGGCAGGATCGCAACAAGACTCCTTGAAAGCGAATTGTCGTCCGACAATCAGGGCTTTGTAACGAACGTGGCAGTGCTTGAACTCGATTGGGTGTTACGCACCCAATACGGTTTTTCCCCTCGGATTGTAGCGGATACAATATTTGGATTGATGTCGTCGCCTCATCTTACGTTTGAAAATAGCGATGCGATCAAGACGGCATTGGGGTTTCAACACGGCGACCTCGCTGACAATATCCTCCATGAAACCGGGCTAGCCAATGCCTGCACCAAAACCCTCACCTTTGACAAGAAATTCGCTCAACTTTCGGGTGTAGAGCTTCTCACATGACTATCACCCTTCACGGCATCCCCAATTGCGACACTGTCAAAAAGGCGCGGGTTTGGCTTGATGCCAATGCAATAGCTTACACGTTCCATGACTATAAAAAGGCTGGCGCTGACCCCGCCAAACTTGTCGGGTGGTGCGATCTCAAAGGGTGGGAGACTGTGCTCAACCGTGCGGGCACAACGTTTAAGAAATTGCCCGATGCTCACAAAACCGACCTTACCCAAGCCAAAGCTGTTGGCCTGATGGTGGCGCAGCCTTCGATGATTAAGCGGCCAATTATTGAACATGATGGCGGGCTATTAGTGGGATTCAAGCCAGATGAGTGGGCGGCGGCATTCGGAATATGAACCCGATTGCGGCTTTGATCGCTAACCATATTGAGCGGTGGCGGGTTAACGGTGAACCGCTGATCGTCGGCATTTGCGGCACGCAGGCTTCGGGCAAATCGACCGCATCTGCTCAGGTTGCTGCCCATTTTGAAGCACAAGGGTTGCGCATTGCCGTGCTTTCGCTTGATGATCTTTACTTGGGCCGTGCCGCGCGGAGCAAGCTTGCCGCAGACATCCACCCGCTGTTCGCTACACGCGGGCCGCCGGGCACGCATGATGTTGCGCTAGGGCTAGAGGTGTTTGGCAAATTGACGCGTGGCGAACCGGTGCATCTCCCGCGCTTTGCCAAGGGTCTTGATGAGCCCCATCCACGCAGCGTATGGCCGTTGATTGGTGGTCACTGTGATGTGATCCTGTTTGAAGGCTGGTGCGTTGGTGCGCGTCCGCAAGGCAAAACGGCGCTTGCTAAGCCGGTCAATCCGCTTGAAGCTGAAGAAGATCCTCACGCCATTTGGCGGCGTGCGGTAAACGACCATCTTGGCGGGGCTACGGCTGATCTGTTCGCGGTGATAGACAAACTCATTTACTTGCGCCCGCCTTCGTTTGACGTTGTTTACAAATGGCGGTGCGAACAAGAACATGAAATGATTGCCAAGGCAGGTGCGAACCGCCTGCCAGCGGCTATGAGCGACGAGCAGATTGCGCGTTTCATCGCGCATTATGAGCGGCTCACTTGCCATATTATGTCCGAAATGCCAGCGCGCGCTGATCTACTCATTGCGCTTGGCGAGGCCCGCGAAGTGCTTTCAACAACATCAAAGGACTTATGATGACCCGCATATTGATTTCCTCCGGCTCCCCCTTTGAAACGCAAGTTGGCTATAGCCGCGCAGTGGTTCAGGGCGATTGGTGCTTTCTCAGCGGAACCACAGGCTATGATCCTGAAACGCGCGAAATGCCTGAGGATGTGCGCGGTCAAGTTCAAAATGCGTTCAAGGTATCAGAAAAGGCACTGGCGGAGGGCGGTTTCACCTTCGCTGACGTTGTCCGCGTGACCTATTACATCACCGACGCCAGCTATTGGGATCTCATCGGTTATCTACTTGGGAGCACCTTTGGCGAAATCCGTCCTGCCGCGACGTGTATCGTCACTGCCCTCATCAAGCCTGAAATGAAATTTGAGGTTGAGATGACTGCGCTTAAACGTGCCGCCTGATTGTCCACCTGAAGAGCAGGAAGGCAATCCCGCCAAGAATTGCCGCCACAATGAAGGGCGCGCCCGGGAAATAGGCGCCCTTGGGATCTGAAAACGCGCCAAAAATGCTTGTCATCATCACCGGCCCGATGACTGAAGTGGCGCTAATCATGCTCGCGATCGCGCCTTGAAGCTCGCCTTGTGCATCCTCGGCAACGCGCGCAGTCATTACGCTTTGCATCGCGGGGAAGGCTAAAGCGCCGCAGACACCAATCACGATCCCGAAAAGCATCGCTGACGTTGATCCTGCAAAAGCGAAGATAAGATATGAAGGCACAGCGAACATCAAGCTCACCGTTGCTGTGCGCACTTCGCCGAAACGCTTGATCGCGGGGCCAGTAAACCCACCTTGGACAGTCGCGAGCAACACGCCGAAGAAGGTGACGGTCAAACCAATCTGCCACGGCGTCCACGAAAATTTGAGAATGCCGTAAAATGACCAGATCGAAAGCTGGGCTTGCGCCGCCAATTGCATCAGGAAAATGACCGCAAGCAGGCCAATCACTAACGGCAGCTTCGCCATCTGGATGATATTGCCAAGTGGGTTAGCGCGAGCAAGAGAGAATGCGCGGCGCTTTTCGGGCGGCAGTGTTTCTTTCAAGATGAAATAGCCAATCACCGCACCACTGAGTGCCAGCGTGCTCGCCGCAACAAAGGGCAATCGATCATGATATGTCCCAAGCAATCCCCCCATCGCTGGCCCTAGAACAAACCCCGAAGCGCCTGCCCCGCCGAGCATACCAAACACCCGCCCGCGTTCCTCAGGCGCGATTGTATCAGCCACGCACGAATTAGCTGCCGTCCATGTCGCCCCCATAATGCCCGAGACGATGCGTCCCACGAACAGCCACGCAAGCGTCGGTGCCCATGCCATTACGGCATAATCAATCCCTAATGCCGTGAGCGTAATCAATAATATGGGCCGCCGCCCGTATCGGTCGCTTAACCCGCCAATGATCGGCGCGAATAAGAATTGCATGATCGCAAAGGCGAACAACAACAGTCCACCAATCTCAGCGGCGCGGTCAACGCTAACCTCCGCCAGCCCCCCAATCAGTGAGGGCAAAACGGGAATGATCAGGCCAATACTGGCGGTATCAATGAAAACTATTATGGCGATCAGCCACAATGATGCAGTGGTCTTTGATGTCGCGCTTTGCTTCATATCCGCTTCCCCTGAACTACTTCGACTTCAGGCCCCCATAGGCGATGCCATAGCGACTGGCGGCGGCGAAGGAAAGTCGCTAAACAAGACGCATGTCCACAACCTTCACGCTTGATACATCGACGAGCCGCGCGAACCCCACGCCTGCTCCCATGAAACGCCTCACGGTGCCTGCCATCAGGCAGCGTAAGGCCAATGGCACCACGATTGAGCCGCTTGTCATGCTGACTGCTTATACCGTGCGGATGGCACAATTGCTTGATCCGCACTGCGATATGCTGCTTGTTGGCGATTCGCTTGGCCAAGTGATTTATGGCCTTCCGCATACAGTGGCGGTGACGATGGAAATGATGTGCGCACACGGCGCAGCGGTAGTACGCGGATCATATCAAGCAGCGGTTATCGTTGATATGCCCTTTGGCAGTTATGAAGCATCGCCTGAACAAGCCTTCCTGAGTGCAGCACGACTGCTCAAAGAAACCGGCGCAGCGGGCGTGAAACTAGAAGGCGGCGCGGTGCTTGCCCCCACAGTTGAATTCCTCACAAAGCGCGGCATTCCTGTGATGGCGCATGTCGGGCTAACCCCGCAAGCGGTTAACATCCTCGGCGGTTACGGCGTGCGCGGGCGCAGTGAAGCCGAAGCCAAGACGATCATTCACGATGCGGTTGCGCTTGCTGATGCGGGTGCCTTTGCGATGGTGATTGAAGGCGTGGTTGAACCCATCGCGATTGAGATTACTAAGCGTATTTCATGCCCGACAATTGGCATCGGTGCGTCTGCGCAGTGTGATGGCCAAGTGCTCGTTACCGAAGATATGCTCGGGCTGTTTGCGCGCACGCCCAAGTTCGTCAAACGCTTTGGCGCGATGGCGGATCATGTTTCGCAAGCCGTTGAAACTTATGCCGGAGATGTTCGGAGCCGAGCTTTCCCAGGGATTGAACAGACGTATCAGCCTAAGGTTTAGGCGATGCTACAGGGCAATCGCATTTGACTTTTTTGACAGAATTACTTGTTTCACCTGAGAGTTGGATGTTCCCCTGCGAAGGCAGGGGCCCAGACGGGCCACGTTTCTGAAGCTTCGCCGCTTCGTTTGAGACAGGACTAGGCCCCTGCCTTCGCAGGGGAACATCAAAAAGTTCAAATGCGATTGCCCTGAGGGATACTAGGTCAAGGCTTCCCCTTCACACGCTAGCCCGCTAAGGAAGCGCACTAAGATATTTTGGAGATGAGCTTTGGCATCAATGCCTCCTACCAACGAAGCCTTTTTGCAAGAGGTTGATGATGAACTGCGTCGCGATCAACTCGCACGCTTTTGGAAACGCTGGGGGCGCTGGCTTCTCGGCGCTGTCGTGCTTGGCCTCGCCGCATTTGCCGCCTTCCTTTATTGGCAACATCAGCAGAGCGTCAAATCAGGCGTTGAAAGCGAACAGCTTGGCCATGCCATGGCGGCGCTTGGCACGGGTAACAGCGCGAAGGCCGATGCCGATTTTGCCGCACTGAGCGCATCCTCAAACGACGGATTTCGAGGTGCTGCCAAACTTGCGCAAGCGGGGCTTAAACTTCAAAAGGGCGATGAAAAAGGGGCCGCAGCGACGTTTGGCGCGGTTACATCTGATAGCAGTCTGCCTAAACCCTACCGCGACCTGGCATTGATCCGCCAAACTGTCGCGCAGTTCGATACAATCAAGCCCGAAGTAGTGATCGCGCGGCTTAAACCACTCGCCGTGTCTGGCAACCCGTGGTTCGGCAGTGCTGGTGAGCTTGTGGCAATTTCATATATGCGCCAGAATAAGCCTGACCTTGCAGGCAAATTATTTGCCGCAATTGGCAAAGATGAAACTGTGCCCGAAACAATCCGTTCACGCGCGGTGCAGATGGCAGGTGTTTTAGGCGTTGATGCGGTTGACACCGCCGCGAAGGATAAAGCTCAATGACGATTATGAAAAACGCACTCATCCTCGGCGTTACGGCACTTGCCCTTTCCGGATGCAGTGTTTTTGGGGGTGGCAACAAAAAGCCCAAAACTGCGATCGTTGGCGAACGAATTGCGATCCTGACGTCTGAATCGGGTGTTGAAGCTGATCCCACGCTCGCGGGGTTATCGATCCTCTTGCCTGATGCGGTAACGAATGCTGAATGGGCGCAGCCGGGTGGCAATTCATCGAAAACAATGGAGCATTTAGCGCTTCCTGCTACGCTTTCCCCAGCTTGGAATGCCAAAATCTCGGGATCGACGAATACTGTTCGCCTCGCAGCGTCGCCAGTTGTTGCTGAGGGCAAGATTTTCGTCGTTGATGCCTTTGCTGAGCTTTCCGCATTTGATGCCGCTACGGGCGCGAAAGTGTGGAGTGCGCAAGTTGGCGCGGGCGGTGACAGTGCAAATGACATGAAGCGAGACCGCGCATCACTGTTTGGCGGAGGGGTAAGCTTTGATAACGGCAGGGTTTACGCGACCAATGGTCTAGGCGATGTTGCTGCGTTTGAGGCGGCTAGTGGCAAGCAGTTGTGGAAAGTGCGCCCCGGCGGGCCGCTGCGCGGAAGCCCGACCATCGCGATTGGCAATGCCTTTGTGATGAGCCAGGATAATCAGATATTTGCACTAAACCTCATTGACGGCAGCGTGGCGTGGACTGAGTCAGCGTCGCTTGAGCTGTCAGGCGTCTTCGGCGTTGGTGCGCCTGCGGTGGCGCAGGGCACCGTTGTTGCTGGCTTTTCCTCGGGCGAATTAAACGCATACCGCTATGAAAATGGGCGTAGCCTGTGGAGTGACGCGCTGTCACGCACGAGCATTTCAACATCAGTGTCTAGTCTTTCAGACGTTGACGCCAGCCCAGTGATTGATCGCGGGCGCGTCTTTGCGATTGGAAAAGGCGGGCGGATGATCAGCCTTGATCTGTTAACTGGTCAGCGGCTGTGGGAGATTAACGTCGCGGGTATTTCCACGCCGTGGGTGGTGGGTGAATGGTTGTTTGTCGTTGATGATGGCGGGCGTTTGCTCTGCATTTCGCGCGCCACGGGCAAAGTGCGCTGGCTAACGCAATTGCCAAACTATAAAAATGTTAAAAAGAAGAAAGCGCCGATCAGCTGGACTGGCCCCGTTCTCGCGGGCAACCGCTTGATCCTCGCAAGCTCACTTGGTAAAATGGTTAGCGTATCGCCAAGCGATGGCACGATCCAAAGCGAAACCAAAATCGGTGGTGATGTTCTGCTGCCGCCTGTTGTCGCGAATAATATGCTCTATATTTTGACCAATGATGGGCGATTGACCGCTTGGCGTTGAGGTCATTAAGACATGCGGATTGGGCAAATCCCGCCTACCCTGAGCCTGTCGAAGGGCTGTCCTTGCCCTCGGCAGTTAAGGGCAACCCTTCGACAGGCTCAGGGATGCGGATAGGGAAATGGCGATGAAGTTAATGTCATCATGTTATTCCGCCATTGTGTGAGCAAGCGCGAACGATCCGCTCGTGCTAGAAAGTATTTGAATGAAAAGACTCCCCGTCGTCGCGATTATCGGACGGCCCAATGTTGGTAAATCAACCTTGTTTAATCGCTTGGTTGGCAAGAAGCTTGCGCTTGTTGATGATCGCCCCGGGGTCACGCGTGACCGGCGTGAGGGCGATGCTGAGCTGCTCGGCCTTAATTTCCGTATTGTTGATACCGCTGGTTTTGAAGAAGATGATCCGCAAAGCCTGCCCGGGCGGATGCGCGCGCAAACGCAAGCTGCGGTTGACGCGGCGGACGTGGCCTTATTCGTGGTTGATGCGCGCGCCGGAATCGTTCCGCTTGATGAGGAAATTGGCCGCTGGCTGCGCGGATCGACAACCCCCGTCGTTCTGCTCGCCAACAAGGCCGAGGGCCGCGCCGCTGAAAATGGCATCCTTGAATGCTATAGTCTGGGATTTGGCGACCCAATCGCGTTCAGCGCTGAACACGGCGAAGGCTTAAGCGAATTATTCTCTGAACTGCAGCCGCATATTGAGCGCGAAGTGCAGGCGATTGAGGAGGATGAGGAGTATGACGAAACTCCCACTGCGCCATTAAAGCTCGCCATCGTCGGTCGCCCCAATGCAGGCAAATCAACGCTCGTTAATCAAATGCTCGGCGAAGACCGGATGATTACGGGGCCTGAGGCGGGCATCACGCGCGATTCGATCACCATCGATTGGTCATGGAGCGGCGCGGACGGCGTGCCACGTGAAGTGCGACTGATCGATACAGCGGGCCTGCGCAAGAAAGCGAAGGTTGAGGATAAGCTCGAAAAGCTCTCTGCCGCTGATACCAAGCATGCGATTGATTTTGCCGAAGTTGTGGTGCTCCTGCTTGATGCCACGCGCGGGCTTGAAGCGCAGGATTTGCGCATTGCCGATCAGATATTCTCTGAAGGCCGCGCGATGGTGATTGCGCTCAATAAATGGGACGTCGCTGAAAACGGATCAAGCTTATTCCAAGGCGTGCGCGCGGCACTTGAAGAAGGGTTCAGCCAAGTGCGCGGTGTGCCCTTGCTCACCATCTCGGCGGCCACGGGCAAAGGCATCGATCATTTAATGCAGGCCGCCTTTGATACGCGCGCGGCGTGGAGTCAGCGCGTGACGACGGGTGCGCTCAACCGCTGGTTTGAAGCCGCAGTTGAAAAGAATCCGCCGCCAGCGCCAGGCGGCAAACGGATTAAATTGCGCTACGCGACCCAAATCAAGACACGCCCGCCAAGCTTCGTGATCTTTGGCACCCGCGTTGATCAACTGCCTGAAAGCTACCGCCGCTACCTCGTCAACGGTATCCGCCGCGACCTAGGTTTTGGTGCGGTGCCCGTTAGATTGACGCTGAGAGCGGCCAAAAATCCGTTTCATGACGGATAGGCTGATTGACGCTCGCGGGATGCGCTGTCCGTGGCCTGTGCTGCGACTCGCCCGCGCGTTGCGAGAGGCTGAGGAAGGCGATCAAATCACCATTGTTGCCGATGACACAATCGCTCCGCGCGAAATTAAGGCATTTGCAGATGAACACGGGCTTTCGCTCTGCGCGGTATCAACCGAAATTGGTGATGGATTTCGAATGGTGAAGCCTTTGGCTAAGTCGTTGAAAAACATGGTGGACACACTTGGGTTCGAACCAAGGACCCGCTGATTAAGAGTCAGCTGCTCTACCAACTGAGCTATGCGTCCGCACCAGTGATTCGGGAGGGTAACGCCCGATCAGATTGTGGCCGGTAACACGGTGTGAATAGTGATGCAAATGCGTTTGCTTAGGAAAGCGACCTTCCGCTTTTGCTGTGGCGTTCGATTGACATGAGAATACCGATGCAGATCATCACCGTCATCATCGCCGTTCCGCCATGCGATACCATTGGCAGCGGGATACCGACAACGGGAGCGAGGCCCATCACCATCGAGAGGTTGATCGCGACATAGAAGAATATTGTTGTGATCAGCCCAGCGGCGGCAAGGCGGCCGAAGCGCGTTGGCGCGCGGTGCGAGACGCGCATACCCCAGCGGATGAGCATCAGGAAAGCGCCGATAAGGAGCAATCCGCCCATCAATCCCCATTCCTCTGCCATCGTTGCAAAAACGAAATCGGTATGGCCTTCGGGTAAGTAATTGAGGTGGCTCTGCGTGCCGTTGAGGAAGCCTTTGCCAAAGATACCGCCCGAACCAATCGCAATTTTTGACTGTGTAATGTGATATCCCGCGCCAAGCATATCGCTTTCGGGATTGAGGAAAATCAGCACGCGGTTACGCTGATAATCATGGAGCAAGAAGAAGAATGAGAGTGGTGCAATCACTGCTACCGCGCCAACCGCGCCGATGAAGAGACGTAAGGGTAGGCCTGCTAAAAACATGATCGTAACGCCGCCTGCAACAATCATCAGTGCGGTGCCAAGGTCTGGCTGGAGCATGACGAGCAGTGCGGGAAAGCCGATCATCACGCCGGGTAACCATATTGCGTTCCAGCCACGTATTTCACCCGACGGCAACATATCAAAGAAACGAGCGAGCGCGAGGACGATGAACAATTTCATGAGTTCGGACGGCTGCAATCTTATAATCCCCAAATCTAGCCAGCGCTGACTGCCACCGCTCACCGCACCAAGAAGTTCAACGCCGATGAGCATGACCAAGATGATGACATAGCCGGGCAGCGCGATATCGCGCCAGAACCGCACAGAAAAGCGCGAGAGAATGATCGCCATGATAAGGAAAACGCAAAATCGGATCGCATGGCTTGATGCCCAAGGGCGCAAATGCCCGCCTGCGGCTGAATAAAGCACGATTGATCCAAAGCCGCCGATTGCCATGAGCAACAGGATCACGCGCCACGGCAGCGCGGCAAGGGGTGCGGGGATGATTGACGATTGCATCAGTCCTCATCCACAGTAGTGGTTGCATTGCTGACGACGGGTGAGGCGGTGAGCGGCTGTTCGGTCGCGATTGGCGCAGCCACTTCAACTGGCTTTGGCGCGGGCACTACTGCAACCGATTTGTTATCAATCGTCGCGGGCGCTTCTGCAGGTGGCGCAATTGGTTTTGGGCTTTTGAGCTTTTCCTGCGCACGCGCGGAGCGTTCAAGGATATTGCCCCCCCAGCCGCGTTCAAGTTCTTCGAGTGTCGCCATCGCTTTGGCGGGATCATATATATAGGTCAAGCAGTCACGCGCGACAGGAGCCGCCGCACGCGCGCCGCCCAGCCCGTGTTCAATCACAACGGCAGCGGCATAGAGCGGCGCTTCGACGGGGGCAAAGCAGATGAACAGGCCGTGATCACGGAATTTCCATGCGCCCGATTGGCCACGCTGAGTGCCTTCGATTTTGCGGACTTGTGCGGTGCCCGTTTTTCCTGCCATCTTGACGCCGTCAAGCGGCAAACGGCTACGCGCGCCGGTGCCAGCGCTGTTGACCACGCGGTTCATCCCTTCGCGCACGATGGCGAGATGTTCGGGCGGGAAGCTCAATAAGGCGGCTGGTTTATGCTTGCCAGCGATCAAGTGCGGGGCAAGCATTTTACCCGACGCGATCCGCGAGACCATCATTGCCAATTGTAATGGGCTCGCTTGCACATAGCCTTGGCCGATGGTGGCGTTGAGCGTATCAGCTTGGCTCCATTCTTTCTTATATTTGCGCATCTTCCATTCGCTATCCGGAACGGTGCCGTAGCGCTGCGAGGTGAGTGGCAAATCAAATTCCTGCCCCCATCCTAGCTCGCGCGCAACCGCTGCAATCTTGTCATAACCAATCCGCCGCCCCATCGAATAGAAATAAGTGTTGCAGCTTTTCATGATCGCGTTCGCCATGCTGATTGTACCGTGATGGCCAAGGCATTTGAAGGTGCGGTTTCCTAAGCGGTATCCGCCATTACAAAAAACAGTCTCTTCAGGATCAACACCGTGCCTAAGCAAGGCGAGCGCTGCCACAGGCTTTGCAGTTGACCCCGGCGGGTAAAGGCCCTGCACTGATTTATTGAGCAACGGCACATGATCATCTTCACGTAAGCTTGCCCACTCAAGGCTGCCAATCCCATCTGAAAAGCTGTTGGGATCAAATGACGGCATTGAGGCGAGCGCGAGGATCCCGCCGCTTGTGCAATCGATGAACACCGCAGAGCCAGATTCAAGCCCCAGCCGCCGCGCGGTATACGCTTGAAGCCCCGCATCGATGGTCAGCTTAACTGAGCGGCCACTGACATCGGGGCGTGAGGTAAGATCACGAACGAGCTTTCCACTTGCGGTCACCTCGGTTCGCTTTGCGCCGGGCTTCCCGCGCAGAGTCGCCTCAACGGTGCGTTCAAGGCCTTCTTTACCAACCTTGAAGCCCGGCGTGATCAACAGCGGGTCTTTGGTCTTCTCATAGTCTTTAGCCGAAGCAGAACCGACATAGCCTAGCAAATGTCCAACAGCTGCGCCTTCGGGATAGTGGCGTGAATAGGATTGCGCGGGGGCTACGCCGGGCAGTTCGTTGGCGCGAATGCTGATCGCGGCGAAGCGTTCCCACTCAATATTCTCAGCGACTTGGACGGGTTGAAAGCCAGCCGCGCCCTTCAAATCTCTCTCAATCCGCGCCATTTCATCAGGCGAAAGGCCAAGCAATGTTCGCAATTGCGCGAGCGTTTGATCTTTATCCACGAGTCGGTCAGGAATGATATCGACACGGAACGCCGTGCGATTGAGCGCAAGTGGTTTGCCCGCGCGGTCAATAATCCAACCTCGGCGCGGGGGGATCAGTGTGAAGTTAACACGGTTGCTTTCGGCTAGCAGTGCGTACCTTTGGTTTTCAACGATCGAAAGCCACGCCATCCGTCCGCCTAGAACGACTGCCAACCCCGCTTGTGCGCCACCCACAAACAGAGCGCGGCGGCTGAAGCTCATCGCCTGTTGCGCCTCGTTCATGCTGCGCGGGAAGCGTGCCATCAGCTCAGACGCCAGCTATCAAGCGCACCGCAAAACCGCGTTACTATTGGAAAAATGAGGGCTGAAATCAACGCTTGGGGAATGAGCAATTCAGGACGGAAGCCACCGCCAGTGAAGGTCGCAATTAAGTGGCCAGTAACCAAAGTGACGATTATGATGAGGCTAGCTAATGCCCATTCTTCGCCAAAATCGCGCCAGATCATTCGGCGATCAATCAGTTCGTATACGATCAGAATGATTGTCCACAATAGCATTGCTGACCCAAAGACTGCGCCGCTGAAAATATCATCCCATGCGCCAAGGGGCAGCCCAATCCAGACGGGCCACATATGGCGGTGAAGCGCACGCCAGCCTAAGAATATGATCAACCCCATCGGCGGCATCAGCGGTGCGCTAGCTATAAAGGGGAGCAGAACCGCGAGTGATCCCAGAATCGTCAAGCCAATCGGCACGGCGACACGACGAAAACCTGAGGGCGTTCTGCCAATCTTGGAGGCGGACGAACGTGCCATCACTGACCGTCCGGCGCGGGCTGCGTTTCCGCAGGCGGCGGCATTGGTTCGATGAATTCGCGTTCAACGATGGCGAAATCAAGCCGCGCAGGATCAGCAAGCGGACGTCCGATGGTGCCATCTCGGCTTGATCGAACACCAACTGCGACGGGAATGCCGGGCTGATAAACTCCTCCCGTGCCTGACGTGATAAAAATATCGCCTGCTTTGAAAGGATTGCTGCCCACCGAGAGCGGTCGCACATCAAGCCGACCATCACCAAGGCCGTACGCAAAGGCTGGCACACCATCGCTTGCGCGCTTAACGGGCACGATATTACCGCTATCAACAATGAGCAGAACGCGCGCACTCCACTGTCCGGCTTGGACGATCCGGCCAACAAGCCCGTCGAGCGAGCGCACCGGCTGGCCGGGCAAAATACCATCGCTGCGGCCAGCGGCTAACATCGCATAGCGGCGGCTGCTCGCACCCGTTGAGCTGACCAAATAGGCGGTAACGACGGGGGTAGGCAGGCGTTCTACGACACCGAGCATCGCCTTTAACCGTTTGACGTCGCTCGCATCGCGCTGACCTTGAATGAGTTTGAGGCGCGCTGATTTAAGTTCCCCCGCCATCGCGCGATTTTTTGAGGCCGCAAAGAAATAAGCAGACACCCCCTCACCACCCGCGCGCGCGCTGCGGACTATGGCGCGCCCTGCAGAAGAGACAGGCGCAAACACATCACCGAAGAAATTCTGCAACGCGGCATTGCCAGCAGGATCAAACCGCGCGGTGATGATCAGGAGCAGCGCCAAAAGTGCACCAAAAACCGCCACAACATAGCCCGCGAAGAGACTATATTGGGCGCGCCTCGAAAATCCGGGTCGCCTGGAGGAAGGCGGCGCCATGACGACTTTAGTCTCTCTTTAAGCCGTCAACAGAACGCCGCGGAAGATTGGATCCTCCAGCGCGCGCCCCGTGCCAAGCGCAACGCAGGTGAGCGGATCATCAGCGATTGTGACCGGAAGTCCCGTCTCATCGCGCAAGACCTCATCAATCCCTTGCAGCAGTGCGCCGCCGCCCGTCAGAACGATACCCTGATCAACGATGTCTGCTGCAAGCTCTGGCGCGGTATTTTCAAGCGCGATGCGAACGCCTTCAACGATGGTGCCAACGGGTTCTGCCAGTGCTTCGGCAATTTGGCCTTGGTTGATCGAAATTTCCTTGGGCACGCCGTTTACGAGATCGCGGCCCTTGATGAAGATCGTTTTACCAACACCGTCAGCAGGCGCTTTGGCAACGCCGACTTCTTGCTTGATCCGTTCAGCGGTGGCTTCTCCAATCAGCAGATTGTGATTGCGGCGAACATAGGAAACGAGCGCTTCATCCATCTTGTCGCCGCCCACGCGCACTGAATTGGTATAAGCAAGCCCGCGCAGTGAGAGCACCGCGACTTCGGTTGTGCCGCCGCCGATATCAACTACCATCGAACCAATTGGCTCTGTCACGGGCATATCAGCACCAATGGCAGCGGCCATGGGTTCAAGGATCAGGTGAACCGAACTCGCCCCCGCATTTGATGCCGCATCGCGGATCGCGCGGCGTTCAACTGAGGTTGATCCCGATGGCACGCAAATCACGATTTCGGGCCAGCTGGGGAAGCGGCTTTTGCCGTGAACCTTTTGGATGAAATGCTTGATCATTTGTTCGGCGACTTCGATATCAGCGATCACACCGTCACGAAGCGGGCGAATGGCTTCGATTGATCCGGGCGTTTTGCCCATCATCATTTTGGCGTCAACTCCGACAGCCTTGACACGCTTGATGCCGTTGATCGTTTCAATCGCCACAACCGATGGTTCGTTGAGCACGATGCCGTGCCCGCGAAGGTAAACAATCGTGTTCGCCGTGCCAAGATCGATAGCCATATCGTTTGACATCATCTTAATCATTTTGAGGGGGTTAAATCGCGAGAAAAAAGCCATTAAGCACCATCCTGAAAGTCTATGACGCAACCACTGATCATAGTTAAAATTACAAAGCGAGACCGTTAGCAGTCAAATCGGGAAAAATCCCGTTGAATCTTCGTTAATGATCTCGCGGAAGGGGGGCGATTGGGCTAGAGACTGTGCCATGTCAATACGTCGCCTCCCCGTAACGCTCGTAAATCGCATCGCCGCGGGTGAAGTGGTCGAACGACCCGCTAGCGCGCTTAAGGAGTTGATCGAAAATGCGATTGATGCGGGTGCTACGCGAATTGATATCCGGCTGATCAGCGGCGGGATTGATTTGATCGAAGTGAGTGATGACGGAACGGGGATGACGCCGCCCGATATGGCATTGGCGCTTGAGCGTCATGCCACATCAAAACTGCCCAATGAAGCGATTGAGGAGGTCACGACGCTTGGCTTTCGGGGTGAAGCACTCCCCTCAATCGCGAGCGTCGCGCGGATGACAATCGAAAGCCGCGTACGTGGCGGCGATGGCTGGAGCCGGATCGTCGATAACGGCGTGCTTGAGGGCGAAGGCCCTGCCGCCATCCCGCCGGGCACGCGCATCCGTGTTGAAGCGCTGTTTGCTAAAGTGCCTGCGCGACGCAAATTTCTGCGCTCCGAGCGCGCAGAGTACGGCGCGTGTGTTGATGTGGTGAAGCGGCTCGCGATGGCGCGGCCTGATATCGGTTTCAGCCTTGATCACTGCGGTCGGCGCACGTTGATGGTCGCAGGCGGAGAGACTGGGCCGGAACGGGTGGCTGCGCTCACTGACCGCGCGCTTACTGCCTCAAGCGTTGGGCTTGATTTTGAACGCGAAGGGCATCGGCTTACGGGCGTTGCGGGGCTTCCCACCTTCAATCGCGGTGTGGCGGATCATCAATATCTGTTCGTTAATGGCCGGCCGGTGAAAGATCGTTTGCTCGCAGGGGCTGTGCGCGGGGCATATGCTGATATGCTTGCGCGTGATCGCCATGCGGTCGTCGCGCTGTTCCTTGATGTGCCGAGCAGCGAAGTCGATGTAAACGTTCACCCCGCCAAAACCGAGGTGCGTTTCCGCGATCCAGCTCTAGTTCGCGGGATGATCGTCAGCGGACTGCGGCGCGCGCTTGATGAAGTCGGGCAAGCGCGGGTTCCGCTTCCCTCAACCGCAGCGCTGCAAAATTGGCAAAGTGAAACAATGCAAACCCCGCTTTGGCCTGCCGCGCCATCAAGCGCACCGGCGTATCAACCGCGTGTGTGGGATAACCGCACCCATTTCAAAGCACCACCACCGCTCGCGCGCGCTGAAATGGCTTATGCCGAGCCGCCTGAGGCGATTGCGCATCCCATGGGCGTCGCGCGCGGGCAAATTGCGCAAACCTATATCGTTGCCGAAGCCGAAGACGGGCTTGTCCTTGTTGATCAGCACGCTGCGCACGAACGGCTCGTTCTCGAACGGATGCGCCGCGCGGTTGAAGCTGGCGAGGCAGCGAGCCAGGCGTTGTTGCTTCCCGAAGTCGTTGAACTTGACGAAAGTGCGTGTGACCGGCTTGAAGCGCGGATACTTGATCTCGCGGCATTTGGGCTTGATCTTGAACGGTTCGGGGCGGGCGCGATGCTCGTCCGTGCGACCCCCGCAGTGCTTGGCCACGGCGATGTGCGCGCGCTCGTGACTGATATTGCCGATGAACTCGCTGCACACGGTGAAGCGCTCAGCCTCAAGGAACGCATCGACGCCGTCGCGGGCACGATGGCGTGCCACGGATCGGTGCGCGCGGGGAGAGTATTATCAGTTGCCGAAATGAACGCATTGCTGCGTGAAATGGAAGTCACGCCGCATTCTGGCCAGTGTAATCACGGGCGGCCAACATGGGTTAAGCTCGCGCACGGTGATATTGAGAAATTGTTCGGGCGGCGGTGATAAAAATGACTTAGGCTGCGGTGGAACCAATGAAGCCCCGCCTCAGTTATACCTACATGGTGGCGCCAGATTCGTGCTTGCTCAGCCAAGGAGGTTTATAATGAAACGCAACGGAGACCAAGTCGAACTCACGACAGAGGAAGCCAGCGGCGGCACATCGCCGCACATTGTTCGCTATATTTTGCTGATATCGCTCACCCTAGCGATTGTGGCTTTATCGGCGATCTGGATCACGGGGGCGTTGACAGTCCCGGGGTAGAGGCCGACTAGAGCGTCTCGCGATGAATCTACAACCTCGTCTTTGCGAGCGAAGCGAAGCAATCCATACTATGGTGCAGCGAGTGGATTGCCGCGTCGTTTCACTCCTTGCGGGAGTCGATTCAATGCAAAGTCATCCCGCTACAGGATAAATCGAGGTGCCCAGCCTCAATTCCCCCGCGCCGCGCTAAGCACTGCCCGTACACTTGCCGTCGCGATATCTTCGTCGATGCCGACGCCCCACTTAACCGAACCATCTGCCATTTTGCATTCGAGATAGGCCGCCGCGCGCGCGTCTGTGCCATGGCCGATGGCGTGTTCGCTATAATCGATGATGTTAATCGAGACGCCGAAGCTTTCAGACAGTGCTGCGACGATGCTTGAGATCAACCCATTGCCGCGCCCACTGACCGATTGTTCGACGCCGCCGACTGCGATTTTGCCAACGAAAATGCGGTCTCCGTTTACGGCTTTGCTTTCCTCATAATCAACGAGCGTAAAATGCTGTGGTTGATCGAGGCCGTAGGTGCGCGTGAAGCAGCCCCAGATATCTTCGGCATTGAGCTCTCTGCTCGTTTCATCAGCAAGCGCTTGGACATGGCGACTGAAATCGGCTTGCAAGCGTTTGGGGAGTTTTAGCCCTTGATCCTGTTCAAGCACCCACGCAACGCCGCCCTTGCCCGACTGGGAATTGACTCGGATCACCGCCTCATACGAGCGGCCAAGGTCAGCAGGGTCGATCGGGAGATAGGGCACTTCCCAAAATTCATCATTCTGTGCGTCGTGCGCGGCAAAGCCCTTTTTGATCGCATCCTGATGTGAGCCTGAAAATGCGGTGAAGACAAGTTCCCCAGCGTAAGGATGGCGCGGATGGACGGGCAGCGCATTGCAATATTCAACCGTTTTGATCACGGCGTCGATATCGGAAAAGTCGAGGCCCGGATTGATTCCTTGGGTGTACATGTTGAGCGCAACGGTGACGAGATCGACATTGCCCGTGCGTTCACCGTTACCAAACAGGCAGCCCTCAACACGGTCAGCACCCGCAAGTAAACCAAGCTCAGTTGCGGCAACGCCAGTCCCGCGATCATTATGCGTGTGCAGGCTAATGATGACAGCGTCGCGGTTCGGAATATGCCGTCCGAAATATTCGATCTGATCAGCATATATATTGGGCGTCGCCGCCTCAACAGTGGCGGGCAGATTGAAAATGATCGGGCGCTCAGGGCTAGGCTGAAGGATATCCATCACCGCTGCACAACATTCGATTGAGAAATCAAGCTCAGCGGTTGAGAACGTCTCGGGGCTATATTCAAAATGCCAATCAGTGCTGGGTTGCTTAGCGGCCTCATCGCGGAGGATTTTCGCGCCGGTAACCGCAATGTCCTTAATCTGCGCCATATCCATTTGGAAAACGATCTTGCGCCACGCGGGCGAGACGGCGTTGTAAAGATGGACGATTGCCGCGCGCGCGCCTTTGAGAGACTGAAAACTCGTCTCGATCAAATCGCGGCGCGATTGCGTAAGGACTTGGATGATCACATCATCAGGAATTTTCCCGCCGCTCACCAATCCTGAGATAAAATCAAATTCAGTCGCACCAGCCGCTGGAAAACCGACTTCGATCTCTTTAATGCCGACCTTAAGCAACAGATCAAAGAAACGCTGCTTTTTCTGGCTATCCATCGGATCGATCAGCGCTTGATTGCCGTCGCGCATATCGGTTGATAGCCAGCGCGGCGCTTGCGTGATCATATTGGATGGCCACGTCCGGTTCGGCAAATCGATTTGCGGAAAGGGACGGTATTTGGTCGATGGATTGAGCAGCATAGTCATGGGAGTTTCGCTTTTAACAAATGGGAGCAATGCGCAAGCATAAAGCTGTGCCGCGGTTCATTTGATTGCCCTTAAGCGCTGCTGATATGAAGCCCGCGCACCGCAGGCATGCCCCAGCCCCGCGCCTAAGGGCGCGTAAGTCGAAGGAGGAGGGCAAGTCTCGCGGTCACATTCTGTAATTGCCAATATTCACGCGGATTGTCCAGCGTGAATGATTTACCCCTCTCCCGCGCGAAGAAATGTGCGTCTGCTAAAATAGGATTTGCCCCGTAAATTTGACGTTACGGTAATCGATGATATCATCCCACCGCCCGCAGATCATGCAGGGCATAGCAGGGGAAATATCATGAAAATTATGGGGTATAATGCGCTCGCAATTTTGGTAGCGGCGGTTGCGATTTATGTCGTTGGAATGGTGATCTACGGCTTTTTAGTGCCGCAGGAGATGTGGATGGCGGCATCGGGCATTACGAAGGAACAGATGGACGCGATGGGCACGGCGCGTATGCCCTACAGCCCGATCATGCCGATTGTGACTGCGATTGGGATGGCGATATTGTTCAAATGGGCAGGTGTTTCAGGCCTATCAAACGGCGTAAAGTTCAGCGCATTGGTCGCCTGTGCCTCAGCATTGCCAGCACTTTGGTATGGCTGGGTTTACGGCGTCGGGCCCTGCCTAGGCCCGCTCATCGATAGCGCGCACTTGCTGACCGGCCATGTTGTGGCTGGCGCTATCCTCGCCAGCTGGAAATAGGGGATGGGGCGGCGCTTTTACAGCGCCGCCTTCAATGCATCCACCAGATCAAGCCGCTCCCAAGGGAAGAAATCGCCTTCGGCTTTTTGACCAAAATGACCGTAAGCAGCCGTCTTGCGGTAAATTGGCTTGTTTAGGCCAAGATGCGTGCGGATAGCACGCGGAGTAAGGCCGCCGAGTGCGGCAATGCTCATGATCGCGGCTTCGATTTTGTCATCACCGACAGTCCCCGTTTCATGCGTATCGACATAAAGCGAAAGCGGCTTTGAAACGCCAATCGCATAAGCCAGCTGGATCGTGCAGCGCGTCGCAAGGCCCGCTGCCACAATATTCTTCGCAAGATAGCGCGTGATATAAGCCGCTGAGCGGTCAACCTTCGTAGGGTCTTTGCCAGAGAATGCGCCGCCACCGTGCGGGGCAGCACCACCGTAAGTGTCAACGATGATCTTGCGACCGGTCAAGCCAGCATCACCGTCGGGTCCGCCGATTTCAAAGCTGCCTGTTGGGTTGATGTGATATTCAGTTTCGGTCAGCAAATTGGCTGGGATGCAGTTGGCAATCACTTGCTTCACATAAGCGTGGAGTTCAGCCTCCTTCGCGCCTTCATCATAGCCCTTGGCATGCTGCGTCGAGACGACGACGGCAGTGGCTGCGACGGGAACGCTGCCTTCATAACGAAGCGTCACTTGGCTCTTAGTATCAGGCTCAAGAAATGGCGCAGCGCCTGAATGGCGATCGGCTGCCATCTGCTCAAGGATTTTGTGGCTGTAATAGAGCGTGGCGGGCATCAGATCAGGCGTTTCATCAGTCGCATAGCCAAACATGATCCCCTGATCGCCAGCGCCTTCATCCTTGTTGCTGCTCGCGTCAACGCCCTGCGCAATATGCGCTGATTGGCCGTGGAGGTTGTTCATAAAGGTCAAAGTTTTCCAGTGAAAACCGTCTTGCTCATAGCCAATTTCACGCACGGTGTTGCGAACGGTTGCTTCGATCTCTTCCTTCGCGCCCGCTGCCCACTCACCATTTTCATACACGCCTTTGCAGCGAATTTCGCCCGCAAGCACAACAAGTTGCGTGGTGGTGAGCGTTTCGCAAGCAATCCGCGCTTCGGGGTCTTTTGACAAAAACAGATCGACAATCGAATCCGAAATCTGATCAGAGACTTTGTCAGGATGGCCCTCAGACACTGATTCAGATGTGAAAAGATAATCGCTGCGCATCGAATATGAACCTTCTTCTTGATATAAGGAATGCTTTATGTGGACGCCTTAGCGACGCAATCGCCCAAGTGCAACGCCTAGCGCACCGAGTATGAAGGCGAACGCTAAGCCGATCATGTTCCCGTGAGCAGAGAAAAAAGTGGGCGCAGCGGGTAGCGGTAGAGTTGCTGAGATAACCCCTGGCTTTTGAAAGCGCAGCCGTTTGATGATCTGCCCCTGTGCGTTGATCACAGCTGAAATTCCCGTAGGGGTTGAGCGAACGATGGACATCGCCTCTTCAATTGCACGCAGCCGTGCTTGGGCAAGATGTTGCGGTGGCCCCCAAGAGCCAAACCACGCATCGTTCGAGGGGTTGAACATGAAATCAGGGCGGTTAGCTTTGTCAATCACGCGGCCAGAAAAGACGATTTCATAGCAAATCTGGACGCCGACTTTGCCAAAGCCCGGCAATGTAAAACTGCGCGCGCCGGGGCCTGCGAGGAAATCAAGATCACCGGGCACCAGCCGCGATAGACCAAGCGCCGCCATCACCCCGCGCATCGGCAGATATTCCCCGCCTGGCACAAGGTGCGATTTATCGTAGCGCGCGATGATTTTAGCATCAGCAGTCAGTGCAAACAGACTATTGCGCGCGGCAACAATCTTGCCGTCCTTGCCTTCAACAAGCGCGACACCGCCGGTTAGCAGAACATCTTTCGGCCCCATCAACGCAGCGATCCGTTCGCGCGCCCACACCTCATCCTCTAGGTAATCGGGGATCGCGGCTTCGGGCCACAAGATCAACCGCGGCGTGGCTTGCGGTTTGCCCGTAAGCATAGTCAGCTTATCAAAATTGATCTTGTCAAAAGCGGGCTTATGCTTGTTTTCCTGCCCGATATTGGGCTGAACAATCCGCAGCAGACGCGGCGGCGTGACAGCGCTCGGTGCTTCGGGATAGATATAAAGGTCAATCCGGTTGATCCCCGCCGCCGTCACAAACGCGAGCGCACTTAGCGCAATTGGCGCACCGATCAGGTAAGTGAGCCAAGTGCCATTGGCCATATTCGCGCGGATTGATGCCACCCATCGCGGCGCGTCGAAAGCGATTACGCCCGCCGCTATCGTTACCCACGCGGAGAGGCCGTATGTCCCGACTATCCGCGCATTATCGCGGATCAGCGGTAGGTCAACCAGCACCACCGCAACCGGATTCCACGCAAAGCCCGTGAGCAGTGTGGCGCGCAGCCATTCGCTGATGATCCACGCGCCTGCAAAAACGAGCGTAAAGCGCAGCGCGTTGCTGCGCCCGATGAGCCATGCAAGCCCGCTTGCCATCGCTGGATAAAGGCTGAGGAAAAGTGAAAGCCCCACCACCGCTATCCAGCCGAACCACACTGGCATCGCGTCTTGAAACGCAAAGGCTCCGGCAATCCAATTAAGACCAATGATGAAATGACCCGCGCCAAACCAATAGCCGCGCGCAAGTGCGCTGCGTAAATTGGGTGCAGCCTCAACAAGCCTTAGCAAGATGGCGAACGCTATGATTGTCAGCGGCCATAATCCAAGCGGCGCAAAGCCAAGTGCAGAAACGGCGCCTGCGAGGAATGCGTATGGCATCGAGGGGATGTGGCGCATCACACGCTCAACCTTTGCAAAGCGTGTCCTTGTATTTCTCGGCTTGTTGGGGGAAACAAAGGTCATGAACATCTTCCTCATTGCATCACTGATCGCCGCCGCAGTGCCACCGTCTATCGCAGCGCCGTTACCACCGAAGCTAACGACTGAACAGGCGTCACGGTTGCGCTGCGTTGCGGGGCTGGCGATTATCGCGAACGAACAGTCACGCGGGGTTGGCAGTTGGGAGGATGTCCAGAACCTTGCGAACAAAGGCGCTCGATTCGCGGCGATCGTGGGTGATGATCTCGTCAAAAGCAGCGGGCGAACCCGCGAAATCGTGCGTGCTGATATGTTTGCCGCCGTGGCTTCGCTCCAGAAGGAAGCGGGGGCTTCGGATCAGTATGGTCGCTTGCTCCGCGATTTGGTTCAGCCCTGTGTCGCGATGATGGAGGCGATTATTCCACCGCCGTCGCTTGCCGCTTGTGCCGCCATGCTCAGCCTTGCCTATGATGAGGTTTACAAGGCGGAGAGGCTTTCGAAAACCGCAAAGGATTTGGCAACCTTTGCCGCTGTGCTCGACGCCCGTGCGCGCGATGAATTGCGCGCAGGCGGAAAGTCAGAGGTGGAAAGCGATAAGGCGATGGGGATTGCCAAAGATTTGGCAAAGCGACGTCCGAAAGCTGATGCGTTCGATTTTGAAGCTTGCTTCGAACTTGCTAGGCCCTAACGCGTGAACGATGGTGGGCGATGACGGGCTCGAACCGCCGACATCCTGCGTGTAAAGCAGGCGCTCTACCAACTGAGCTAATCGCCCCCTGTCACAGAGGAAGCGGCGCAATGCCTGATCAGCGGGCAATGCGCAAGGGGGTTTGCTGATGGTTGTTCAGACTGGGCAAGTGGGTGAGGCGAATAGGGGTCTAACTTGCAAACAGGAAGACACCTGGCAACAACGCCGCGAGCAGATAGACGATCAAGCCACCGGGCCACCCAAACCAATTTTGCAGATGATGATGCAAATGATCGCGGTCAGCCGACATTGGTGATTGCCCGCGCCTGATCCGCGCAAATGTAAGGCGGAACGAATCAATCACGGGCACAGCGAACAGGAGCATCAGTTCATCAGCCGCAACCGCACGACCAGCATGAGCGCCAGGCGTATTATAGATGGCAATCGCTAACATGCCAATTGCAGTTGCAATGCCGTAAGCACCGCCATCGCCCAAAAACAGCCGTCCGCGTAAATTGAATAGCAAGAGTATAGTGAGCGTCGAGGCCAAAAGCACGAGCATTGGTAGCAAGGCTGCGGGCGACCGCATCGCTAATAAGATCGTCCAGCCAAGGCATAGGCCGATAACCAATCCATTTTTTCCGTCCGCCATATTGACTGCATTCAACAAGCCGACACAGCACACCACTGTAAAAATCGCCGCAATCCAGCCCGTACCAAGTCCAAAACCAATACCAGAAATCTCAAAACTGAGCGCACGAACGTTAAACAGTGGGTCAGCAAGAGCAGCCGCGCCAAAAACAGCAAATGTGATGAGAAGCCGATTACGCGCCGAAAGCGTGTGCCGATCATCGGCAAGGCCAACCATTGTCACTGCCGCAATGCACGCAAGGCAGAGCGTCAAGGTGTCCCGTGTTTCAATTGGCGCGCTCAAAATCACATAGGCCAAAGCGATAGGGATAAACCCCAGCAGCAACGCGACGCCCCCCATCAGCGGCGTTTCTACACGGTGAAGCTTCCGATCATCGGGCGTGTCCATTATGCCCAGCGCTAGCGAAATCTGATGAGCGCGCAGGCATAGGAAAAATGTGACGACCACCGCAATAAGTGAAGCGGTCAACAAAGATGTGGGCGTCATTAACTCTGCTTCCGTAGGACGATCAAATATGAACGAATATGTGCGTCAAAAGCACCGCATACTCAGCAATCCATAAGACGTCCATGATAGTTTCGGGTTTAGCGAACAGATTTATCGCCATTAGAGCGGGTGGCATTAGTCGATCACCGCGCACCCGATTGTGATAGATATCACACGGCAACCCTGAGCGAAGCGACGCTCCCCCCCCCCCTTGATGTCGATGATCTCATCATCAGCCCGCATTGAGGTCGGGGTTGTAAATGCGCCCCCTCACCCCGCGATCAGGAAATCGGCCGCCGTCAGCGCGGGGACGTTAAGTATGCTGGCGAAGAGCACAGCTGCCCCTGCACCATTGCCGTCTGCATCGAACAGCAAATTGCCGTTTGAGCTGTTGTAGATGAAGCGCTGACCCGCTGTTGTCGCCGCTGTTACCCCTGCGCCTGATAGGAACTGGCTTGCGGACAATACGCCCGCTGCCAGCCCACCACCGAACAAAGCCGCACTGATTTCGAGTCTGTCGGAGCCACTCGCAAAGTCAACGATGAAGTCGCGGTCTGCAAATGTGTTGCCGAGGACGAAGGTGTCCGCGCCGCCGCTGCCTTGCAACCGATCATTGCCAAGCCCACCGATCAGCCGATCATTGCCGCCTGCGCCCTGGATTGTTTGATTGCTGTTGCTGCCGGTGATCGTCACGCCGTTCGCGGTGTTGACCGCAATGAACTCAACTTCTGATCCCGCCGCGAGCGTGAGATTACCGCTCGCGAGAACAACATCAAAGCCACCACCTGCGGCTTCGGTGATGATATCATTCAGCCCTTCGGAGTAATAAATATCATCGCCCGTTCCGCCGATCAGCGTGTTGGTGCCAAGCCCGCTAATGATCAAATCATTCCCGCCGCCGCCATCGAGAGTATCACTGCCGACATTGCCCGTGAGCACTTGCTGGAATTCATTGCCCGTAAGGCTAATGCCAGCGCTGGTGTTAACCGCAAGAGCCTCAACCTCAGACCCCGCGCCGAGCGTGAAATTAACCTGCGACAGAACAATATCATAGCCGCCACCGACCGCCTCGATAATCACATCATTCACGCCTTGGACAAAGTAAAGATCGCCGCCGTCGCCGCCAATCAACGTATTCGTCCCCCCGCCGCTGGTGATCGTATCAAACCCAGCGCCAGCGGTGATGACATTGTCAAAGTCATCGC
>JAYUAU010000120.1:0-7114 GCA_043741135.1 Sphingomonadales bacterium
GCCCCAGCCTGTCCAGAGCGGCTGGCTTGCCAGCCAGTCGAAGGGCTCCTCGCAAAGACGAATGTGCAGATGTGATCGATTCTGAGTCTAGAATAATGCGTTCACGCGGAGACGCGGCGGCGCGGAGGGTGATTTGCAAGCGCTCCTCAGCTCTTCTTAGCGCCTTTGCGTCTTTGCGTGATAAAAAGTCTTGCTCACGCAAAGACGCAAAGACGCCAAGAAGAGCAGAAAAGTCGTTGCCTCCGCGCCTCCGCGTGAACCAACTTTGATCATCCTCGGCCTTGATCCCGGGCTTGGCACCACCGGTTGGGGCGTGATTGCGGCGGTTGGCAATCGGCTCACTCATATCGCCAACGGCCAGATCAGCACCGACGCCAAAATGCCACTAGCCGAGCGTTTGGTGGCGCTTGACCGCGCGCTGACCGATGTGATGCTTGAGCATCAGCCGCAAGCCGCCGCCGTCGAGGAAGTGTTCGTCAACGCTAATCCCCAATCAACGCTCAAGCTTGGCCAAGCACGCGGGGTTATCTTACTCGGTGCCGCCAAGTCTGGCTTGATTGTTGGTGAATATGCCGCGCGGCTCGTCAAAAAAGCCATAGTCGGTGTGGGCAATGCTGAGAAAGCACAAATTCACGCGATGGTCTCGCACCTACTTCCGGGCGTGAAGATTGCAGGCAGCGATGCCGCCGATGCGCTCGCGGTCGCCATCTGCCACGCGCACCATATGGCGTCAAAGCGGATGATGGGGTAAGCGAGGCCAATGATTGCGCGCCTCACCGGAATTCTCGCTGAAACCACCGCTGATCACGCCGTGCTTGATGTCGGCGGTGTTGGGTATCTTATTCAGGCCTCAGCGCGCACGCTCTCAGCAATTGGCCCCGTTGGTGGCACCGTGATGCTCCTCACCGAAATGCAAGTGCGTGAGGATAGTATGACGCTGTTCGGCTTTGGCTCGGCGGGCGAGCGCGACTGGTTCCGCTTGCTGATTAGCGTGCAGGGTGTCGGCGGCAGGGTAGCGCTCGCGATCCTCTCAACGCTCGAAGCCGATGAACTCAGCCGCGCGGTATCAAGCGGCGATAAAGCCATGGTCGCACGCGCGAATGGTGTCGGGCCGAAATTGGCGCAGCGGATTGTGATGGAGCTTAAAGACAAAATCGGCGGCGTTACGCTGGGCGCTGCGGGGAGCTTGCCCAAGGCGGCGGCGGGGGCAGCAGCGGACGCGGTATCCGCGCTCGCCAACCTCGGCTTCAAACCCGCTGAGGCAGGCGCGGCAGTCGCGGCGGCTGAGGCCGAGTTGGGCGAAGGCGCAAGCTTGGACGCGCTCGTGCGGCTGGCGTTGAAGAAGGCGGCGCGATAATATGCTCGACAAATTCCTACAATTCTCTATAAATAACCTATGACTCAGCTTAACGTTTCAATCCCGCCCGCGCTTAAATCCTGGATTGACGTGCGTGTCGCTGAGGGACGGCACACAAGCGCTAGTGACCTTGTGCGTGATTTGTTGCGACGTGATCAGGACTCTGCGGCGGATGAAACCGTCTGGCTGCGTGGATTGATCGAGGAGGGGTTGGCTTCGGGGGTGATTGAAAAAGATGCCAGCGAAGTTATTGAGGACATTATAGCCGAACGACGCGCGCGGCGTGGCTAAGGTCGAATTCGGCCCTTTAGCGAAAGCTGACCTTGCTGACATTGATGATTACAGCACCGATCAATTTGGCCATGACGTGGCAGATGCCTACGCTCGCGGTTTCAATCAGACATTTGACCTGCTCCGCCGTCATCCAGAGGCTGGTGCAGCGCATCCCGAGTTTAGCAAAGGCGTTCGCTGCATTGTCCACCGCAAGCACCGGGTTTTCTAAACGGTGAACGGCGATACCGTGGTGATTGTCCGCATCATTTATCATGCGAGAGATGCGCGAAAAGCGTTGAATTGAAGGGATGCGCCGGTGCGACTGGCGCTCAAGAAGGCGGCACATTAGGGTTATGACATCACGGTAATTTCTCGCCCAGTTCCTTTACGCTATTGAGAATGTCCTCCGCGGTCATCCGATTGCGGTTAGCGTTCTGCGACGCAGCAGCGAACCATTTTCTCAGTATCTCAGACCTAACCGCCGCTCTGGCGTTATTGAGTCCCCCGCCGATAACTTTGTCCCGTTCATCCAGAAAACTGACATAATCCCTCTCGGTTAAGCCAAGCCGTAGCCCAGCAAAAACAGAGATAAAAGCAGCGCGGGCACGCCAATTCTTTCCGAAAGACTCTGTTCCGACGGGATGCCCGAGCCGAATGGCGGTGGAAGATTCAAGTTGCCGCAGCGCCACATCAAACCTGTCCCGGTCAACCTCGCCAAACATCCCTTCAGCTAGATCGACTGCGAATTGGTCGACAATCATCCACCGCAACTGCTCTTCAGAAAACACATCCGCTGTGAAACGACGAAAAACTGGCACGCCGCTTCCGCGATAATAACGGTTAGGATCATCATCAATGAGTGCCTTACCAATACCAGTTGCATTATTTACCATCGACGAAAAGCTGACGCCCCAGCCTCCAAAGCTGACGGAGCCTTTTCCACTACACGCCAATGGGGCCACGCCGTATGTTTTTGCGGCTTCAATCGGCGAAAGCAGCCCGTCGCGGTAGCGGTAATACCCGCCGTCCACAGGATCGCGGCGCGATAGAAGTTTTTCAAATTCGGATTCGCCCGCGTCGAGCTTGGGAAGAGTGAGATTGGGAGCAATCCTCATCTTTCGCTTTGCGGGTGGAATAATTCCGCGAACAGATATAACAACATCGCCGGTTCTTAAGCCGCCGGATTGTGCGTCGTCAGCCCAGACCACGTCACCAACACTATAATCGGCAAAAATTCGCCAATCATAACCACTTTCGCTTCCCGTCCGCCACGCAATCGACGCGGTATCAACGCCCGGCAAGCGGACAAGCAGAAATTGTGATGGCACACTATTGCGACACAGGCTCACATTAGCTTGGCGAACCGCAGCGTCATAGGCATCGACCCAGAACGAATAGCCTTCGTACCGCACTTTCTTATAGCTCTGCTTCGCCCAATAGGGCGCAACACCCGGTAAACGCTGATCGATGGGCACCACTTGCGCGAATAAGTTTGATGATCCTGCGCATGTGAGCAAAAGCAAAAGGCTCTTCAAGGAATATCGGCAGATCGACATAATGGTATTCTTTCAGCGTAAGGCATTGGCCGTGATCAGCGTGGCGCAATTTCGAGCGCGTCTAAAACTGCCTTTGCTTGGTTGCGAAAGAGCAGATAATTTCCATCCGACGTTTTGCGCGCTTGTTTCGGAGCATCGTTAAGCCAAGTGCCGACCCAAAAGACCAATCGGTCATTTGGCTTGCCCTCGCGGTTAACAAACGCGCGCAACGCAGTTATTTGTAGTTCAGAGCGCCAGACGTAATGCTGCTGGTTATAACCAGCTATAGGAACGGGGAAACAGCCAGCATTGCTGCAAACTCGGCTCCAAGTTCCGCTTACTGTACTTTCATGCCTAGAAATTTCGATCAACGGGACCTCGGTGGATATTTCTCCATCGAACATCAACATAATTGGCGGGGTGTACGGAGCACCGCTTAACGTTTCCTCAACATTCAGAAAAATCTTACTTTCTCCGCTGACTAGATCTTTCTCGCCAGTAATTTTCGTATTTGCGCTATTTTCCTCGACTTTGATCACTAGGGCGCGTTTCCGTTCTACCGGAAAACTGAGGTGGGCGGTCATGATCAGCCGCTTACCGTCCTTCTCTCTGGTCCCTTTCGCAATAATCACACCCAATTGCTCAGCACTTTGGCCAAGAATGGGGAAAGTCGTCGCATTAAAATCGCGCGCGATGGCGGGTATTGCGACAAAAAACTGCACGAAGAACACAAATGTGGAAGTGAAAATTAAAAACTGCTTCGCTAATTTTGACATCTAAATACTCAACTAAAATTGGATCGAAGATCGGTTGTATAGCTGTAATACGAATGATGGCAAGCTGAAGAATTGCCGTGTAATCGTTCGCCCCCTTGCTCGGTTATCATGCGGTGATGGCACCAAGCATTGGTAAGCAGGCGGTACACGCTATTCTGATCAACTAAGCGTCTCATTTAACGATTGTGCTTGCTTTTGAGGCACAGGATGCTTTGAAGCCGAGTGTGACTGAAGATCGCCTCTCAACGGCTAACCGCCGCCCCGAAGACGTTGACGCCGCGCTCCGCCCGAAAACGCTCGACGAATTCGTCGGGCAGAAGGCGGCGCGGGAGAATCTTCGTATCTTTATTGAGGCCGCAAAGCAGCGCGGTGATGCGCTTGATCATGTGCTTTTCTTCGGCCCGCCCGGGCTTGGCAAGACGACGCTTGCGCAGATTGTCGCCAAGGAAATGGGGGTTGGCTTCCGCGCGACGTCCGGCCCTGTCATCGCAAAGTCTGGCGATCTCGCCGCGCTGCTCACCAACCTTGAGGACGGCGATGTGTTGTTCATCGATGAAATTCACCGCCTTTCGCCCGCTGTCGAAGAAGTGCTCTATCCCGCGATGGAAGACCGCGCGCTGGATTAGATGATTGGCGAAGGCCCGTCAGCGCGGTCGGTGCGGATTGATTTGCCCAAGTTCACGCTCGTCGGCGCGACAACGCGGCAGGGACTGCTCACCACCCCCTTACGTGATCGTTTCGGGATTCCCGTGCGACTCAATTTCTACACCGTTGATGAATTGGAAAGCGTAATCCGCCGCGCGGCGGGCTTGCTTGATCTTGGCATTACTGAGGACGGCGCGCGCGAAATTGCGAGGCGCGCGCGGGGGACGCCGCGGATTGCGGGGAGACTCCTTCGCCGCGTGCGTGATTTTGCTAATGTTGCGGGTGAGGCGACGGTCTCAGCGAAAATGGCCGATGCCTCACTCACACGGTTGGAGGTCGACGGGCTTGGGCTGGATGCGATGGACAGGCGCTATCTGATGATGATTGCTGACGTTTATCGCGGCGGGCCGGTGGGGGTTGAAACGCTCGCGGCGGGCTTGTCCGAACCGCGCGATACCGTTGAGGAAGTGATTGAGCCCTATCTCATTCAGCTTGGCCTGATCGCGCGCACCGCGCGAGGGCGCTGCCTGAATGCAAAGGCGTGGAAACATTTGGGGCTAAACCCGCCTGCTGACGTACAGGAGGGATTATTCGACGATGGCTAAGTACGGGTCGCATGGTGATTCATCACAGAGTCATATGCAGCGCGAATATAGTATAGTTGACCCGCATTTGTGGCTGAACGAAGGAGTGAATGAGTGAGTGTGATTGACGCAACCCTGTCCGCCTTAGCCGCTGGCGCGACGATTTCTCCGCTCGGCCTGTTTTTACAAGCTGATATCATTGTCAAAATCGTGATGGTGGGATTGCTCCTCGCGAGCGTCTGGACGTGGGGCATCATCATCGCGCAGTGGATCAAAATGCGGCGGATCAACAAGGGGTCGGATCGCTATGAACGCGAATTTTGGGGCGCTGAAGATGTCGATGCGTTTCAGGATGCTAACCGCTCGTCTGATCTGCCGGGTTCCAAAGTTGTTTCAGCGGGACTGGCCGAATGGCGTCGCTCAACCAAAGGGACGATTGACCGCGACGGCACCCGCGCGCGGCTTGCGACTGCAATGGGCGCAAGTGTGGCGGCTGAAATCGATAAGATTGGTGACCGCCTCAACATCCTGGCAACGGTGAGCAGTGCAGCGCCCTTCATTGGCCTGTTTGGCACCGTCTGGGGCATCATGCGCAGCTTTACCGCAATTGCGGCTGAACAGAATAGTTCGCTCGCGGTGGTCGCGCCCGGCATTGCAGAGGCGTTGTTTGCCACCGCGCTTGGGCTGTTTGCGGCGATCCCTGCGCTGATTGCTTACAACCGTTTCAGCCATGGCCTCAACAAACTGGAGGCGCGGCTCAACCGCTTTGCTGATGGCTTTCACGCAACGCTCAGCCGTGAATTGGAAATGGCACGCTGATGTCAATGAGCCCGCTCCCTTCCTCATCGCGCGGGCGCAACCGGCGCGCACCGATGGCTGATATCAACGTCACGCCGATGGTTGATGTGATGCTCGTGCTGCTGATCATCTTCATGGTGACCGCGCCGCTTTTGATGGCAGGGGTTCCCGTCAACTTGCCTGATAGCAATGCCAAGCCGCTGCAATCCGAGGAAAAGGTGCCAGTGCAATTATCGCTTGATGATGGCGGGGCGGTGTATCTGGGCGATGAACTCATCCCCGCCACCGCCATCCCCGCACGCTTTGCCGCCCTTGCACCGACTGATGGGGCGGAGCCGCCGCAGATACAATTGCGTGCCGATACCAACCTTGATTACGGCGCGGTGATGCGTGTGATGGGTGAACTTAACCGCGCAGGGCTTAACCGCGTTTCGCTTGTTACCACGAGCGGGACTGAAAAGAAGCCGTAATGGATCGCGCTGAAACTACGGGCTTAAGCGTTGCCTTGGTCGGGCATGTCGCGCTGTTTGGTTTGCTGACGTATCTTGCGCTGACGCCGCCTGAACTGCCTAAAATTATCAGCGATCCGATTGAGGTTGATCTGGTGAGCGAAGATGATTTGGCGTCTTCGGCTCCCGCGCCAAGCCCACCTACAGCTAGCGCGCCGCCAGCGCCTGCTGAGCCTGAACCAGCGCCGCCTGAATCCGTCAGCCCGCCGCCACCCGTTGCGAAGCCCCAGCCAGTGCCCAAGCCGACGCCGACACCCAAGATCGTGCCCAAGCCCATTCTCGCGCCAAAGCCTGTTGCTAAACCAGTTGCGAAACCAAGCAAATCCATTGCCAAGCCGACAAAGCCCATAATGACTGACACACGCGATCGCCGTCGCCCTGGGCTTTCGCGTGATTTGTTAGCCGGGCTCAGCGATACGCCAACAAAAGCGCGGCCGACAACCAGCGCGGCGAAACCGGGCGTCAATTCAGTGCCAAGCCAGAGTGCTGCTACTGGGGTCAGCCTTGCGCAAATGACCGGCGCTCAGAAATCAAGCTTAAACGCACGGATATATTCGCAGTTGAAGCCATATTGGAAGCCGCCTTCGGGTTCGGATGCTGAATTGCTTGTAACGCGGCTTAGCGTTAGACTAAATAA
>JAYUAU010000121.1:0-16484 GCA_043741135.1 Sphingomonadales bacterium
AGCGTCGGCGAATTTTACTCGGTCGCGGTGACCAACAATTACCAGCAGGCCGATACCGGCACCAAGATGATCCACAATGGCAAGGGCTCGCGCTCGACGATTGTGAGCAAGGGCATCAGCGCGGGGCATAGCAACAACACCTACCGCGGGTTGGTTAGGGTCGCGCCGAATGCGGAAGGCGTGCGCAATTTCACCCAGTGCGATTCGCTGCTGCTCGGGAGTTTGAGCGGCGCGCATACAGTGCCCTATATCGAAGTGCGCAACCCCAGCGCGCAGATCGAGCATGAGGCGACGACGAGTAAGATTTCGGACGATCAGATGTTCTACGCCCAAGCGCGGGGGTTGAATGCTGAGGAAGCGGTGGCGCTGATCGTGAATGGGTTTGCGAAGGAAGTGCTGCAGCAATTGCCGATGGAGTTTGCGGTTGAGGCGCAGAAGCTGCTGGGGATTTCGCTTGAGGGGAGTGTGGGGTGATGACAGTCCCCACCCCAACCCAGTTGGCCTCTCGGTCTCGTCCGGGGGACGAGGCTGACCAACTCCTAAAGGGTAGGGGCTTAGATAAAGGTTGGCGCTCTGAAGCCCCTCCCCTTCAGGGGAGGGGTTTGGGGTGGGGCTTGTCCCAAGATCAAATCAAATGGCTTCATGCGAGAGCAAGAGACATGCGCCGCAACCCCACCGAACCAGAAATGCGACTGTGGCGGAACCTCTCGAACGGCCAATTGCAGGGCCTGAAGTTTCGTAGGCAGGAAGTGATCGGTCGCTACATCGCCGATTTTATGTGCCCCGCCCGTTCGCTCATTGTCGAGGTCGATGGCGACACGCATGACGAGACAAAAGATCGGTTGCGCGATGACGTGCTGGCGGACTTCGGTTTTCTGGTGCTGCGGGTGACGAATTACGATGTGATGAGCAATGCCGATGGTGTGTTGACGATGATCGGTTTGGCGGCCCAAGGTCGTGGTTCACGTCACAACCCCCACCCCAACCCCTCCCCTGAAGGGGAGGGGCTTAGCCACGATTTAGAAGGGAATTTAGGATGATACCTGAATCTGAAGATTTAATTGTTACATTTGAAGTCGAGATTGATGGCGCAATTCGGCGCTTTAATGGCAGCGGCCTCTCCATTCTTCCTAGTGTTGGGAACCAAGTCGAATTTAACTACGTCGAGGGCGAGAAATTTCGATTTGAAGTTACCTCTGTAGAGCATTTTCTCTCATCAATGGCACAGGGATTGCTTCAACAGATAACTGTACACGGTCGAATTGTCTAACAATGCTCCAAATCCATAACCTCCACGCCACTGTTGGCGACAAGCCTATTCTCAAGGGCCTTACGCTCTCGCTAAACGCGGGGGAGATCCATGCGATTATGGGGCCGAATGGCGCGGGGAAATCTACGCTTGGCTATGTGCTCAGTGGGAGGCCTGGGTATGAGGTGACGGGCGGGTCGGTTACGTTCTTTTCCCCCTCCCCTTCAGGGGAGGGGCTGGGGGTGGGGGCTGTCCCCCATTCCAATGTCGGACATACTGACACGCGGACAGCCCCCACCCCAACCCCTCCCCTAAAGGGGAGGGGCTTAGACCTCCTCGCCCTCGCCCCCCACGAACGAGCAGCCGCTGGGCTGTTCCTCGGCTTTCAATATCCGGTCGAAATCCCCGGCGTCTCGAACGTCCAGTTCCTGCGTGAGGCGCTGAATGCACAGCGTGGGGCTCGCGGTGAGGCTCCGCTTTCGGGCGGCGAATTCCTCAAAATCGCGCGCGAACAGGCCGCCGCGATGGGGATGGATATGGAAATGCTCAAGCGTCCGGTGAATGTGGGCTTTTCGGGCGGCGAGAAGAAGCGCAATGAGATGGTGCAGATGGGTATCATCGACCCCGCGCTCGCGATCCTTGATGAGACTGACTCCGGCCTTGATATCGACGCGCTGCGCGTGGTGGGTGATGGGATCAACCGGATCATGCGCCGCCCTGACAAAGCCGTGCTGCTGATCACGCATTACCAGCGCTTGCTCGATTATGTGAAGCCTGATTTCGTTCACGTTCTCGCCGATGGCCGCATCACGCGCACTGGCGGCGCGGAACTCGCGCTTGAGCTTGAGCGTGACGGCTATGTGGGGATTGCGGCGTGAGTGAAGCCCTGCGCTTTCTTCTTTGCGCCTTTGCGCCTTGGCGTGAGACAAAAAGAGGGTGGTTCACGCAAAGGCGCAAAGGGAACGTCGCTGTGAGCGCGGTACTCCTTCCAACCCGCAAGGACGAGGCGTTTCGCTATTCGGATATCGACGCGCTGCTCAGTGCGCCGTCGCGCGGTGCTGTCGAGGCTGTGGTGGTCAGTGCGGGTGAGCATTTTGTGCGTCAGATCATCAATGTTGCGGGTGCGGATGAGGTTGTTGTCCAAAATCTAACGCTCACGCTAGAGGCTGGTTCCACCGCTGCACTTCATATCTTGAACGCTGGCGGACGGCTCGGGCGGATCAGCCTTGATGTCACGCTTCACGACGGTGCCGATTTTAGCCTTGGCGCGGTGCAGCTTGGCACGGGTGCGCAGACGGTTGAGCTGATCACGACGGTGCGCCACATTGAGCCAAACGCGACGAGCCGCCAGATCGTGCGATCAATCCTAGGCGGCAAGGCAACCGGCTCCTATCTCGGCAAAGTCGCGGTGGCGCGCGATGCGCAGAAAACCGATAGCGAGCAATCGGTGAAGGCCATGCTGCTTGATCGAACCGCAACCGCGAACGCCAAGCCCGAGCTCGAAATCTACGCCGACGACGTAAAATGCGCGCACGGCGCGACGGTGGGAGAGTTGGATAAGCAAGCGATGTTCTACCTCGCTGCGCGCGGGCTTCCGCCTGCGAGTGCGAAGAAACTGCTGCTTCAGGCGTTCATCGCAAGCGTTTTTGAGGGGGCTGAGGGCGAATCAAAGCTCACCGATGCGGCGCTTAGTAAGTTGGAAGTGATGGTATGACAATCAACACCGACTACCCTGAGCTTGTCGAAGGGCTGTCCTTATCTTTTGGGCATGGACGAGAAGAAAGGCAGGGCTTCGACAAGCTCAGCCATGCGGATTTTTCCGCCGCTAAGAAGGACTTCCCCGGTCTCGCCAATAACTGGCATTATCTCGATACCGGTGCCACCGCGCAAAAGCCTCAGGTCGTGCTCGATGCGATGATGCGCGCGGGCGGGGTTGATTATGCGACCGTCCACCGCGGCGTATACAAACGCTCTGCCGATATGACGATTGCGTTTGAAGCGGCGCGCGCGCGCGTGGCGGGCTTTATTGGTGCGCAGACTGATGAGATCGTCTTTACCAAGGGCGCGACTGAGGGGATCAACCTTGTGGCGCAAAGCCTGCCAAAAGCGGGCCGCATCCTGCTCAGTCAGCTTGAACATCATTCCAATATCGTGCCGTGGCAATTGGCGGGGTATGACATTGATGTTTGCCCGCTGACGCCCGATGGCCAGATTGATCTCGACGCTGCTGAACGAATGTTGACGCCTGACCATTCGCTTGTTTCATTCGCGCATGTGTCAAACGTTCTGGGTTCGGTGCTTGATGCCAAACGCGCAGCGGAGATGGCGCATAAGGTAGGCGCGAAATTGATGTTGGATGCTTGTCAATCTGTGCCGCATTTGCCGCTTGATGTGGTATCGCTCGATTGTGATTTCCTCGTTTTTTCGGGGCATAAACTTTACGGCCCTACTGGCATTGGCGTATTATGGGCACGGTCTGAAATCCTTGACGCGATGCCGCCTTATCAAGGCGGCGGCGCAATGATTGATCGGGTGAGCTTTAGTGGCACGACTTATGCTCCCGTTCCTCAGCGGTTCGAGGCGGGGACGCCGATGATCATCGAGGCGATTGGGCTTCACACGGCGATTGATTATGTGGCTGCAATTGGGGTTGAGGCGATCCACGCTCATGAAACAAAGCTAGTCAAACAGGCGCGCGATGCCTTGCGTGAGTTCAACTCGATCACATTGTTTGGGCCTGAGGAGTCTGCCGGGATTGTGTCGTTTGTGATGGAGGGGGTGCATCCGCATGACATCGGCACTATCTTGGATGAAGAAGGTGTTGCGATCCGCGCAGGGCATCATTGTTGTCAGCCGCTGATGGAGCATCTGGGCGTGTCCGCAACCGCACGCGCGAGCTTTGGGATTTACAATGATGAAAGTGATGTCGCCGCACTCGTGCGCGGATTGAGCAGAGTTCAGAGGATTTTTGGATGACGATTGAAGTCGAAGTGGTCGAATCTGTGGCATCTCCCCCCAAAGCGCGCGTTGAGATTGAAACCGCAGCGGATCGGCTTGAGCGCAAGAAGGATTATCTCGAAGGCTTCCTCGCACAAAAGCCCGCAGCTTTACCCGTTGGCGGCGACGTTTATGAAGCCGTGGTTGCTGCGATCAAGGAGATTTACGATCCCGAAATCCCCGTCAATATCTACGACCTTGGCCTCATCTATAATGTTGAGGTAAATGATGGCCACGCGATTGTGACGATGACGCTCACCACCCCGCATTGCCCCGTGGCGGAGAGCATGCCGCAAGAAGTTGAACTGCGCGTCGAAAGCGTGCCCGGCGTTCGTGAGGCTGAAGTCAATCTCGTCTGGGAACCCGCGTGGGATCCCCAAAAGATGAGCGATGAGGCTAAGCTTGAACTGGGGATGTTATGACCACAACCACACGAATTCGCCCCGCTGCGCTTACGCTCACAGCAACTGCCGAGGCGCGGATAGCCTCGCTGATGGCAAAGGCGCCTGTTGGCACGATTGGTGTGAAGCTGTCCACCCCGCGCAGGGGATGTTCGGGCCTCGCATATTCGGTTGATTATGTCAGCGAAGCGGTGGCGTTTGATGAACGGATTGACACGCCCGGCGGCACATTCTTTGTTGATGGCGGATCAATTCTTTATCTGATCGGATCTAATATGGATTGGGTCGAAGATGATTTCACCGCTGGTTTTGTGTTCAATAATCCCAACGCCAAAGGCGCGTGCGGCTGCGGGGAGAGCTTTACGGTTTAGAGTTGGATGGCATATCGCTGAATCGTCTTTGTGAGTCCTTCGACTGCCCCTTCGGCGAAGCTAAGGACATGCTTGCAGGCGCTCAGGATAAGCTGGGCACCTCCATTTACCCTAGCACACCGTCACCCTCGCGAAAGCGGGGGCAAATATGTAACGTAAGACTCCCAATTTTGACACGTTGGAACCATTTGTTCCCGCTTTCGCGGGAATGACGGAAGGTTGATGGAGGTGCCCAGCTATCAGTCTCAATACCCAAGCGTGTAGCGGATCGCTGCGCCGTAATCTTGCGGAGCCGCTGCGATATTGCCGGGGTTTCGCCGCCAATAGAGGTTGGTTGAGAGGATGCCACCGCCGATTGCGCGGGCATAAAGTGCTTCCAGATTGCTCTCACGGCCAATCGGGGCAAGGTTCACGCGCTGAGTGCCAAAGATCGCACTTTGTGTGGCATAATCGTAACTCTGCGCGAGCGTCACATCGAAGCCACCGCCGATAACGCGCAGCGGCTGCGCGATGCGGAGGGCGAATTGGTCACTTGAAGTAAACAGCCGCGCCTTGCTGATATCGAAAGACCAACTGGTTGAGCGAATATGGTCGCTCGCCAACCGCGCGCCGCCTGCGGCAACCGCTGTAAAGCCTTGGCGTAGCGCAGCGCTCGCCTGCCAATTCTTGCCAAGCGCCACGTCTGCGCCGAAATCAGCAAACAAAGTGCGCGCACCGTTCGCGCCGAGAAGCCCGTCAAAGCGCGCGCCGAGCACACTGTCTTGCTCAGCAAGATACGTCGCGCGAGTCGAGAGGTTAAGCGCGCCAAAACGGCGTTCAGCGCTTAAGCTCATCAGCGAATAACGGTCATGCGCTTGTGGGATGAAGCCGCGGTCAAAGCGCTCAACCGCGCCTGTCTCAGCCGATGTGCTGATGTGAAAGCCGCCAATATCGCGACGTAAGGCAAAGGCTGAACCAGCACGCGCCTCAAAGCCAAGACCAGAATCAGCGGTTTCGCTCACGAGGAAGCTTGCGCCGCCCTTGCCGCTCAATTGACTTGCGAGGCTCGCTGCGCTGCGTGAAATGCCGAGCGCAATGCTCGTTTTACGGTCAAGTCTCGCAATCACAGCGCCCGCAATTGCGCGCGCACTTTTATGCGCCTCTGGCGAAAGGCGAAGGTCAGTGGGCACCGCTGATAACGCGCTAAGCGATACCGCAATCGAGCCTGCTGTGCCGCTAAACCCGCGCACACCGAGGCCAAGTGCCGCACCAAGCCGCGGCGCAATCGCAGCGCGGCGCACATATCCGCCTAAATTGACATCAAATGCCCGCGCATATTCGTCAAGGATCACGGTCGATAGGCCGGAGACAGAAGCATCACCCATCGCTGATGAGAGCTTAGTCGCTTGGCTGATTAGAGACACCGTCTTCGTTGTTCCGGCGAGCGAGGTCTGCCCGATAGGCTGAAACGCGCGCGCTATATCAAGCGCACCGTGACCAAATTCACCGTCAACGCCGCTCGCGCCAAGGTCAGTAGCGGAGCGAAACAGCAGATCAACGATTTGCGCGCTGGTAAGATTGGGGAAAGCCTCCGCAAGCAAGGCGACAGCGCCTGATATGATCGGCGCAGAAAAGCTTGAGCCACTCGCGAGCACGGCAACGCCCTGATGATCAATCGCGCGAACGCGGCTGCCAAGCGCACCCAGATAATGCGTAGCACCATTGCCCGCCCGGTTCGAAAAATTGGCGAGTGCGGTGTTTGTTGAATCAAGAGCGCCCGCAACGATGATCAAATTGCGCGATAGCGGATCGTTCGCAATCTGCGCGAGCGAATCGGGGTTGATAGCAGCTTGTGGATCATCAACGCCTTGGTTCCCCGCTGAGATCACGATGATCGCCCCCGCCGCCGTCGCGCGGTTGATCGCGCTGCGCAGCAGATTGTTCGCAGGCGCACCGCCAAGCGAAATGTTGATCACGCGCGCATTGTTGTTGATCGCAAGGTCAACGCCGCGCGCAATCGCATTATCATCATGCGAACAGTCTTTATCGCCCGTGGATGATGTGCATGATCCCGGCGTGTCAGTACGCACCACGAGCAATGTCGCGCCGTAAGCAACGCCGTGCGCGCCTAGGGTGTTGCGCGCACCTGCCAATACGCTTGATACCATCGTGCCATGGCCATCTTCATCGATAATGCCACGGTTGCCAGCTAGATCGGTTGACGCGGCGTGAATCCGCCCCGTAAATTCACTGTTCGCGCTCGCAATCCCGCTGTCGATCACTGCGGCAATGATACCCGCACCGCTCGCCCCAGCTTCATAGGCCCTGATTGCCTTAGCCTGCGCGGCTCCATTTGAGCGCGTATATTCGGCGGTATTGAAATCGGCACTCGACGGCGTGATTGTCGCTGCTGGTGGTGCAGGCGGCGGCGAAACCGAACTTGCCATCGTCGCAACTGGTGGAGTGGGCGTTGAACTGACGCCCGACGACGATACGCCACCGCACGCAGATACGAACGCTAGCACTGAGAGCGCCGCGCCTGCCTTGAGTACCCGATTAACCAAAAGACGTGACATTCTCGACTCACCCCTGATCTACGTTAAGATTTTATTTACCGTAATGCAGGTCTTAGATCGTGATGTTTGCGTCAATTCAGATAGGTAGTTAATGGGCAGCGATGGACGCTTCGCTCACCGCAATCGATACGTGGATTTTCGATCTCGATAATACACTCTACCCGTCAAGCAGTAATTTGTTCGCGCTGATTGACGCGAAAATGGGTGAGTTTATCCAGACTCTCCTCAGCGTTGATCCCGCTGAGGCATACCGCGTGCAGAAGCATTATTTCCACAATCACGGAACGACATTATCAGGGTTAATGCGCGAACACGGCGTTGATCCGCATCACTTTTTGGGCTTCGTCCATGATATTGAGATGGATCGACTCACACCGAATCCAACACTCGCAGCGGCTATCTCGGCATTGCCGGGCCGCAAACTGATTTTCACTAACGGAGATGTGCCTTATGCACAGAAGGTGCTTGATGCGCTTGGGCTAGGTGATTGTTTTGAGGCGATGTTTGATATTCATGACAGTGGTTATGTGCCCAAACCCGATGCGTCTGCTTACGATAAAATGTGCGATAAGCTAAATGTTGAACCCCGCCGCGCACTGTTCGTTGAGGATATGGCGCGCAATCTTCGTCCCGCAAAAGCGCTCGGCATGGCCACTGTTTGGATCAACAACGGATCGGATTACGGCGCGGCTGAAGCGTGCCCGTCATTCATCGATTATGAAACTGATGAAGTCACCGACTGGCTAACCTCCACCATGGGAAAGATGTGAAGATGAACAAGCAATTGCAATCGATAATCGAAGCTGCGTGGGACGCGCGTGATACGGTCAATAGCGCGACAGCGGGCGAAGTTCGCGATGCTGTGGAAACCGCACTCACCATGCTTGATGATGGCAGCGCGCGTGTCGCCGAACCATCGGCAGAAGGCTGGCAGGTCAATCAATGGTTGAAAAAGGCGGTTCTGCTGTCCTTCCGATTGAACGACATGAGCCTCATCCCCGGCGGCCCCGGCGGCGCATCATGGTGGGATAAGGTGCCATCAAAATTTGACGGCTGGGGCGAAAGCCGCTTCCGTAATGCGGGCTTCCGCGCAGTGCCTGGTTCTATCGTGCGGCGCGGCGCGCATATTGCAAAGGGCGTTGTACTGATGCCTAGCTTTGTTAATCTCGGCGCTTATGTCGGCGAAAATTCAATGGTAGACGCGTGGGCAACGGTTGGCAGCTGTGCTCAGATTGGCGCGAATGTGCATCTGTCAGGCGGCGTTGGTATCGGCGGTGTGCTTGAGCCGCTTCAAGCAGGGCCTGTTGTGATTGAGGATGATTGCTTCATCGGCGCGCGCAGTGAAGTGGTTGAAGGCGTGATCGTTGAACGCGGCGCTGTTCTCTCAATGGGTGTCTTCATTAGCTCAACAAGCAAGATCATCGACCGCACAACCGGCGAAATCTTCGTGGGCCGCGTGCCCGCTTATTCAGTTGTCGTGCCCGGATCACTGCCCGGCAAACCCCTCCCCGACGGCAGCGCAGGCCCGAGCCTTTCGTGCGCGGTGATCGTCAAACGTGTTGACGCCCAAACTCGTGCCAAGACGGCGATCAACGAATTGCTGCGTGATTAGAAGGTGAAAACACCGCTTTCCGATGCTGCGATTAGCGAAATCATCGAAATGGCGCTGAGCGATCATGTCAGCTTTAGCACAATCGAAGCGCAGCACGGGCTGAACGCAGAGGGCGTGAAGGCGCTGATGCGGTCAAATCTGAAGTCAGGCAGTTACCGCGCTTGGCGCAAACGCGTGCGCGATTTTGGTGATCGCCGTGAACATTATAAATAGGCTATCGCGCTGCCCAAAGGGTCGAAAACATGTTTGATGTTGATGCTGTGATTACGTGGGTTGATGGGTCTGACCCTGCGCTAAAGCGCCATCGCGATCATTATCTCTCACGCGCGCAAACGCCGTTACACGATAATGGCATCAATCCGCACCGCTGGGTGTGTAGTGATGAACTCAATTTTTGCCTGCGTTCCATCGCCAATAACGCGCCGTGGGTGCGGCGTGTGTGGATTGTCACCGATAATCAAATCCCCGAAATTGCACCCCTGTCCGCCGATTTTGCCGCCAAGATTGGCATCGTGGATCACAAGCATATTTTCGCGGGCTTTGAAAACGCGCTACCTACGTTCAATTCACTATCAATCGAAACGATGCTGTGGCGTATATCGGGTCTCTCTGAACATTTTCTCTATTTCAACGATGATGTTTTTTTGACTGCTCCAGTTGAGGTCAGCGATTTCTTTACCGATATTGGCCCCGTGTTACGAGGAAAATGGGTCGACTATTCGCATCTGCCAGATTGCGATGAAAGCCGCGATGAAGCGAGTTTGCTCAATCATTATAACCAGATCAAATCGGCCGCGATGGTCGGTTATCCAGCCCACCATATCTTTGCGAGCGCGCATGTTGTTCACCCGATGCAATGTTCGATCATGGCAGGCTTGTTCGACACACACCGCGATGCCTTCATCACTAACGCTGCATACAGGTTCCGTTGTACCGAGCAATTTCTGCCGCAAAGCCTTCATAATCATGCAGCACTACAATCGGCGCGCGGGCATATTCTCGAACAGCGCGATTATCTCCATGTTGAGGTTGGCGCGTTTGAGAAATGGACGGCTGATGATGTGCACTTATATCTCCGCAGCGCTGAGCGACACGAGATCAAATTTCTATGCGTAAATGACCTGCCGGAGGTAGAGCGTAACTTCCCCGATGCGCGTGCGTGGATTGAGGAAGCAATTGGGCAAGGAGAGGCATCATGGCAAAAGTGATTGGTATCGGCGGCTTGTTTTTCAAATCGGCTGATCCTGAGGCAGTGAAGTCATGGTATAGCCGCGTGCTTGGCATAGCATTTGAGCCGTGGGGCATGGCCTTCACACCCGAAGCCGCAGCGGCCCACCCCGGCGCGGCAACGGTCTTTTCACCGTTCAAAGCCGATACTGACTATTTCGAGCCTTCGGATAAGGAGTTTATGTTTAACCTCATGGTCGATGATCTTGACGCGATGCTGAACCGCTGTGCTGAACAAGGCGTGTTGCCGATCAAGAGCTTTCCTGACGAAGGCATGGGCTGCTTTGCGCATATCATCGACCCCGAAGGCCGCAAAATCGAGCTTTGGCAGCCGCGGGCTTGAAATTGGAATTATCGAAGCAAGGTTTTTGAAGCAACTTCCCAGAAATAGACTAGCCCCGCGCTGTAACTAAGCGGCACATAGACGTCGCAGGCATCCGCACTCACTACATGAAGGCGGACAGCGACGTGGTCGATGATTGTGGCGGCGCTACAGCCAAGTGTAAATGCCGAGCTTTCAGCATCGAACACGCCGCCTTCCATCAATAATGTGCGCCAGCCCTTGCCTGAGAGGCGGACGCGAGTGATGCCGCCGCCGATGGCGGTGAGTGCGCCGTCTTCGGCTAGTATATCGGTTAGGGCAGGCGCGTCGCCCTCGACCAGCCAGACAGTGGGTTCATAGCGAATAAGGGTGAGCGCTGCATTTCCCGCTGATCGCCCCATAGGCGGGAGCGCAAAGCCCGTTGCCGCCTCAAACCGTTTAGCCACAGCGGGCGCGTTGCTCCAGATTTCAAATGCATGGAGCAGGGCATCGGGGAGTTGTGTGATGGTAACTTCAGTCACGATAGCGCCCCCCGCTCGCATCGTAGAAATGCGGCGCAACAACGCGGACGCGTGTCTGTATTCCGCGTGTGGGTGATGTCGCGATCAGTTCCTCACCGTGGCGGCTGAAGCCATCTTTCAATTGCCCAAGTGCAATCGATCCGCCTTCGATAATGCGAAAAGCGGCCGCGCTGACGTGGCCATGCGGGGTTTCACCGGCGCGGTTGATCAGCATCGCACCTTCGGGAATATCGCCTTCAATCGCTTCTAGCCCAACCAACTGAAGGCGCCCCGGCGCCAAAAGAGCAGGCCGGCTAAGCCCTGATGCGCCGATATAGCCGCCGGCTTTGTTGAGCATCTTATCAAGCGCCAAATCATGCGGGATCAGCCGACTGTCAATCTCCCCGCCAACAACCAAATGGCCTTTTTCGATGCGGAGGAATTCCATTGCCTCCATCCCGTAGAGGCAGCCGCCTGCTGCGCTCACTGCGGCCTTACAAGCGTTCCAGACGGGTGCGGCGTGGCTGGTTTCGATATAGATTTCAAACGCGCGTTCGCCGCTATAGCTTGCCGCGAGAATGATCACGGGCACACCTGCGATATGCGCGGGGATCGTTGACATATGGCGCGGCGGTTCTTCGCCAATCAGCGCGGTAAGCACTGCTTTTGCCTTTGGCCCCGCCACCGCATTCCCCGCATAATGCTCTTGCACATTAACCGCCGAAACACGTAAATGGGGGCAGAGATAGTTGCGGACATAAGAAATATGCGTCGCCATCCGATCAGCGCCGCCGGTTGAGCTCGTCAGCAAATAACGGTTTTCGTCCAAGCGCCAAACGGTGCCATCATCGAAGACAAAGCCATCTTCACGCAGCATGAACGTATAGCGCCCGCGCCCAAGCGCAAGTTTGGCAACGCTTGTTGCACAGATAATTTCGAGTAAAGCAGCGGCGTCTGGCCCGCTGACTTCAAATTTTGCGAGCGTTGAAACATCGGTCATCCCGACGGAGGTTCGCACCGCTTTCGCCTCACGCAGCGCGGCTTGCGCAAGTGTTTCGCTCCCCACCAGATAGGCGCGAGGACGGAACCAATAGCCGAGCGGTTGCCAGATAGGGTGCTTCGCGGCGTGGACATCATAAAGCGCCAATCGCCGGACATGCGCGCCGCCGTCCTTTGCGCCAGCACCCGCTAGTAAGCCCATAGTAACGGGCGTATAAGGCGGGCGGAAGGTGGTGAGGCCCGCATCAGGGATCGCCACGCCCTGTTTCTCCGCCAGCCGCCCAAGCGCTGCCATATTGCTCAATTTGCCCTGATCGGTCGCCATGCCCAGTGTCGTGTAGCGTTTGAGATGCTCGACCGAGCGATATCCTTCGGCCCATGCTTGATCGATATCAGCAAGCGTCACATCATTTTGGAAATCGATGAAGCTCTTTTTGGGCGAAGACATCAGATGGCTGTTCCCCTGCGCAGGCAGGGGGCCAGACGGGCTGGATTGATGATGCTTTGCCGCGTCACTTTTGAGGGGCTTAGACCCCTGCCTTCGCAGGGGAACTGGATAAGGTGTGAAGACCGGCTGCGGATTGGCAGCGCCGCCAATCGTTGTGACATTCTGGCGGCTGATCGCGGGGACAAAGGCCTGCGCGGCATCGTTCCAATCGAGAGTGCCGCCTGATTGCATATGAAGATGGACGACAGGTGTGAACCCGCCCGAGACCGCGAGCAAATCGGCTTCCCAGCTTTTGATTACACCATCCACCGAAGCGCTCACGCTTTTAAGCCGGTGCCGCGCACCTTTGGTCGAGAGCGGAATGGCGTTGCTCAACACGAGAAAGCCGCTGTCGGCCCCGGCTGGCAAAGGCCGCGCATCGAGGATGGCAACAATTTCGGCACCTGCGTCTTTGAGCGCATGTGCAGTCTTGTAAGCATCATCATTATTGGTCGAGATCACGACGCGCTTGCCCGGCACCACGCCGAAGCGCTGCACATATGTCCGCACGGCTTGGCTGAGCATCACCCCGGGACGGTCGTTATTGGCAAAGGCCATAGGCCGTTCGATGCTGCCGGTGGCGAGGATCACTTGACCCGCGCGCACATGCCACAGCCGCTGCGCTAGACCGTTGGTCGGCACTTGCCCCGGTTCGGCGATACGCTGCGTCAACGTGACAAGATCATGCTCCCAATATCCCGACGCTGTGGTGCGCGTCACTATGCTGCCACCCAGTGCGGTGATGCGCGCGGCGGTGGTTTCGATCCATCCAGCGTCTTGTTCCTGAGCGTCGCGGATCAGCGAGGCACCCAGGATATTGTCTTGCTCGACGATGATAACGCGCTTGCCAGCCTCGGCAGCCTCAAGCGCTGCCGACAAGCCCGCTGGCCCGGCACCCACCACGAGCACATCACAAAACGCAGCGCGCTGGCTGAAACGGTCGGGGTCAGCCAGCGTCGGCGCATTGCCAAGCCCCGCTGCCTTGCGGATGAAATATTCGTAAAACATCCAGCGCTTGGCCGAACCGAAAAAGGTTTTGTAGTAAAAGCCTGCTGACAAGATCGGGGCAGCAAGTCCCAGCACAGCGCCGAAATCAAGCGCCAAATTCGGCCAGCGGTTCTGGCTTACTGCAACCAAGCCGTCGTAAACGAACACATCAGTCGCGCGCGTATTGGGTTCGGCGCGCCCGCCGGTTCCAACGGTAACAAGCGCATTGGGTTCCTCAATGCCTGCCGTCATAATCCCGCGCGGGCGGTGATATTTGAAACTACGCCCGACGAGGCCAATGCCGTTCCTCAACAGCGCAGCGGCGAGTGTGTCACCCGGCTGCGCCTGATAGGCTTTGCCATCGAAAGTGAAGTTAATCATTTATCATTCTCCTGCGAAGGCAGGAGCCTAGTCGGGCCAGATATCTGAGACTTCGCACCGTCGTTTATGCGAGGACTGGGCCCCTGCCTTCGCAGGGGAACAACATTGTGGATGGTCATGGTAACGCCTCCGGCCCAACCGCGCGCACATTGCTGATCTCGTTCGTCACGCGGTGGCGCGTCATCACCAGCCACGCGCGACAACCATAAGTGTGCCGCCAAATCTCATCATCCTCCCCGCGCGGATTGTTGCGCGTGAAGAGCGTGTTCATCGCATCCTCAGGTGAAGCATCCAAGGTCACAACCGAATCAACCGTCCGCTCAAACACAAACTCAGCTTGCGCGCGCGGGCCGCAGCGGGGGCAGCTTATCAACATCATTATCGGCTACTCGGCATCGGGCCAGTGCCGGTTTCATCGATCGTTGCGCCGCGTTTGAAGCGGTCAAGCGCGAAGGGCGCGTTCAGCGCGTGCGGCTTTCCCGTCGCGAGCGTATGCGCGTAAGTCCAGCCCGAAGCCGGCGTTGCCTTGAACCCGCCGTAGCACCAGCCGCCGTTCAAGTAGAGATTGCGCACCGGCGTTTCACCAATGATCGGCGCGCCGTCACAGCTCATATCAGTCACGCCAGACCATGTCCGCACCATCCGGAGGCGGGAGAGTGCGGGGACGAGCGCGATGCCTTGCGCAATCGCATGTTCTATCACCATGGGGTTGCCGCGCTGTGCATAGCTTGGCCAATTATCGGGATCACCGCCGAACACGATGCCGCCCTTATCCGATTGGCTGATGTAGCAGTGCAAGGATTGCGACATGATCACGCTGTTGATCATTGGCTTCACGCCCTCAGTCACCATCGCCTGCAAGGTCTGCGATTCGATGGGGAGACGCAGCCCCGCTAGCCCCGCGACATGGCCACTATTCCCCGCGACGCAAATGCCGACGCGACCTGCGCCAATTCGCCCGCGCGTGGTTTCAACGCCGACAACCGCGCCGCCGTCACGCACGAACCCGGTGACTTCGCATTTCTGGATGATATCCACGCCAAAGCTGTCCGCCGCGCGCGCATATCCCCACGCAACCGCATCATGGCGCGCGGTACCGCCACGCTTTTGGATTAGGCCACCATCGATGGGAAAGCGGGTGGTTCGTGACATATCGAGCAGAGGCTCCAGCTTGGCCACGTCATCACGGCTCATCAAATCAGCGTCAATTCCGTCACACCGCATCGCATCGCCGCGCTGCGCCAGCATTGTCATATCAGCGTCGCTATGGCCCAAAAACATGGTGCCACGCGGCGAGAACATGACGTTGTAATTGAGGTCATCGCTAAGCCCATGCCAAAGTTTAAGGCCAAATTCGAACAGATCATGCAACGGTTTTAGCCGGTAATTGGAACGCACAATCGTTGTGTTACGCCCGGTATTGCCGCCGCCAATCCAGCCTTTTTCAAGCACCGCGATATTTTTGAGGCCGTGCACTTTCGCAAGGTAATAAGCGGTCGCCAGCCCGTGCCCGCCGCCGCCAATGATGATGATATCATAATGCGCTTTGGGTTCGGGATCGCGCCATGCGGGTTGCCAATGCTTTTGCCCGGTGAGCGCGCCGCGTAGCAGACTCAACGCCGAATATCGGTTCATGTAATCGGCATCCACCCGCGTTTCTCACGCCAGTCCGCCTCAAGGGTATCGAAGCGCGATAGTTTGAATATATCGATATCAGCGAACGAGCATTTACCGTCAATCACCAAATCGCGGATCGCATGGCCTGATGCGGGCGACAGGCCAAAGCCCACGCTCGACATTGAGGCAACAACGACATTGTCTGGGCTGGTCAACCGGTCAATGATCGGGCGGCCGTCGGGGGAGTTTTCAATCACGCCCGCCCAGCTACGGATGACGCTCAGATGCGCTGCCTTGGGAAACATCTCAGCCAACCGTTTTGCGAGGTTGCGCGCGAGCGGAGTGGCGGGCCGTGCCGCCGGGCCGTTTTCCTCATCATCGATCCATTCGTGCGGGCCGCCGCCATAAGCGAGGTTCCCGCGCAACGTTTGGCGGCCGTAAAGCTTATGACCATCAACGCCGCCAATTGGCATCATCGGGGCTGGTTCAGTGACGATCATTTCGGCGCGTGCTGCGGCGAGCGGGACGGTGATGCCGAGCTGCGCCATCAGCTGCGGAATTTGCGGTCCAGCGGCAACGACGACCGCATCACAGCCATAAGTTGCGGTGGCGGTCTTCACCGCGGTCACTTTGCCGCCTGCGGTTTCAAAGCCGGTCACAGGGCTATGCTGAACGATCTTGCCGCCGAGATCCTGTAATGCCCACGCATAGGCCTGCACACTGCGTTGCGGATTGGCATGGCCGCCGAATTTGTAATGCACCCCGCCAAAGCAATTGTC
>JAYUAU010000122.1:0-16472 GCA_043741135.1 Sphingomonadales bacterium
CGATAAATCTGCAACACTCGTCTTTGCGAGCGAAGCGCGGCAATCCATACTATGGTGCCGCGAGTGGATTGCCGCGTCGCTGCGCTCCTCGCAAAGACGATTCATATTTAAGGCGGTATGCTCTAGCGCCCCTCAGGCGTGAAGGTCGCGACGAGATCGAAACGGTCTCCGCGAAATATCTGGCTGACATAGGTGACGGGTTCGCGCGTGCGCCATGTCGAGCGTTCGACAAGTAAGCAGGGCGTATGGCGCGCAACACCAAGATGGCGGCTCACCTCAGCGCTCGCACCAATCGCGCTGATCCGGTGACGAGCTTGTGTCCACGGCACCGATTGGAGCAGCCATGCGCTTGGTGAGATGATCGTGAAATCGGCATGTGCTGCTTCGGGCACGCTTGTCAGGCTGATCAAGCGGTCTTCAAAGGCGAACGGGCCGTCGCTCCCCTGATGAATGCCCGTGACGTGCCGCACGCATGTGCCCTCTACGAAATCTCCGCTCAGCCCGTCGTCAATGCGGATGTTCGATGTCAGCAAATCGAAGCCATAGCTGCCCGTGCGCTCAGCAATCGCTTTGCCGATGTCGGGAATGTCGAGCATTGCCGAATGAACATGGGGATAAGCGACAAATGAGCCCGCCTTGCGCCTTCGTTCGATCAACCCTGAATGGACGAGCGCGCTAATCGCTTTATTCACCGTCGCTCGCGCACAGCCATAGTGAGTGACAAGTTCATGTTCGAAGGGAATGCGGTAGCCTGGCGGCCATTCACCCGATGCGATACGCGCTTCAATCTCTGAGCGTATCCGCTGCGCAATCGTCACGCGGCCATTATCCGGCTTACCACGCTTAAATAACGCGCAGTGATATCCGCATTGTTCAGGTGCCTGCCGCCTGACACCACTTTGCGCCCGCGCTTCCAGACTGTATCTATACAAGAATTGCGCGCGGCAAATATCCAATTGTCGAGCAGCTGATCACCGTTGCGGCCATGGAGCGCGGGGTGGGCGACGTTAAGCGTAACGAAATCGGCTGCGTGACCAACCGCAAGACCCGGTGCAATCCCCACCGCCTGCGCGCCGCCCGTGAGACCTTCAGAGAACAGCCGCCGTGCAACTGAACTGTGGCTGTCACTCGCCAGCACATTGCGCGCTTGGTGTGCGAGCCGCTGGCTATATTCAAGCGCGCGCAATTCCTGCGCAGGGTCAATCAAAATGTTCGAATCAGTGCCGATGCCGATACGCCCGCCGTTGCCTAGAAACCGCAACGCGGGGAAGATACCGTCGCCCAGATTCGCCTCAGTGATCGGGCATAGTCCCGCGACCGCGCCGCTCTCTGCCAAGGCATCAACTTCAGCTTCGTTGACATGTGTCGCGTGGATGAGGCACCAGCGCTCATCAATCTCAGCATGATTGAGCAGCCATTCGACGGGGCGTTGTCCTGAAAAATTGAGGCTATCGTGCACTTCCTTTTGTTGTTCAGCCGCGTGGATATGGATCGGGCCTTCGCGGTGCATCTCAATAAGTGCTGCAAGCTCGTCCGCCGTTACTGCGCGCAAACTATGCGGCGCTACGCCGAGTTGATCACCCTCAGCGAGCAATGGGCGGCAAGCATCAAGCAATTTGGCAAAACTATCGAGATTATGGATGAAGCGCCGTTGGCCGTAATGCGGCGCAACCCCGCCGAAATTGCTATGAGCGTAAAATACGGGAAGCAGGGTAAGCCCTATGCCGCTTGCGCGCGCGGCGGCAGCAATCCGCGTGGCCATTTCGGCGATGTCACCATAAGCGCGGCCATCAATATCCCCGTGAAGATAGTGAAATTCACCAACATGAGTGAATCCACTTTCAAGCATTTCGATATAGGCCATCGCGGCAATCGCTTCGACATCATCCGGCGTCAGGCGATCAAGGAAACGGTACATCACCTCGCGCCAGCTCCAGAAATTATCATCACGTTTGCCACCACTATGTTCGGCAAGTCCCGCCATGCCGCGTTGAAACGCATGGCTATGAACATTGGCAAGGCCCGGTAGCGTGATCTGATGCACCTCATCGTCAGCACAAGCAGCGGCACCCGTTTCAACTGAGGTTATGCACCCGTTAGCGACAGTGAACCGAACATTGTTCGCCCAGCCACTTGGTAACAATGCGGTTGCAGACCAGAAGGCGGGCATCAATACTCCTGCGAAATATGCTCTTATGTCTAGACATAATAGACCTGCTGTGCAAGTCTCTCACCTATGAGTAGCGCGCCTGCAATCAAATGTGACAGCCTGTGGCACAGCGCGCGGCTTGCCACGATGATCAGCGCGGATGTCGTTGAAGACGGTGTGATCGCGTCCAAAGATGGGCTGATCATCTATGCTGGCGCGAAAGCTGATGCGCCCCCTTTTGACGCCATCAAGGAAGTCGATTGTGCGGGCCGTTTGATCACGCCGGGGCTGATCGATTGCCACACGCATCTTGTTCACGCTGGCAACCGCGCGCATGAATTTGAACTGCGGCTGGCAGGTGCCAGTTATGAAGAGATTGCGCGCGCGGGGGGTGGCATAATTTCGACCGTAGCGGCAACGCGTGCGGCTAGCGTTGAGCACTTGGTGCAATCAGCGCTACCGCGTCTCGATGCGCTGATGGCTGAGGGTGTGACAACGGTTGAGATTAAGTCCGGCTACGGGCTATCTCTGGATGACGAAATAAAGATGCTCACTGCCGCGCGGGCATTGGGTGAGCAGCGCAACGTTACGGTAAAGACCAGCCTACTAGCCGCACACGCATTGCCGCCCGAATATGACGGTGACGCTGATGGCTATATCGCTCATATCTGCGAAGCGATCATACCCGCAGTCGCGCACGCCAAGCTAGCCGATGCGGTCGATGGCTTTTGTGAGACGATTGGTTTTACGCCAGCTCAGATCGAACGCGTGTTTCAAGCCGCGAAGGCACACGGTCTGCCAGTAAAGCTTCATGCTGAGCAGCTCTCAAACAGTCACGGCGCGGCACTCGCTGCGCGCTACAGCGCATTATCCGCAGATCACCTCGAATATCTTGACGATGCGGGGATTGCCGCAATGGCAGAGGCTGGAACGGTTGCTGTGTTGTTACCGGGCGCTTATTATTTCACACGCGAAAAACAGCGGCCGCCAATTGAGACGCTTCGCGCTTCAGGCGTTCCCATCGCGCTCGCAACTGACTGTAATCCCGGCACTTCGCCGCTGACATCGCTGCTGCTGACGATGAACATGGCGGCAACGCTGTTCCGCCTTACCGTTGACGAATGCCTTGCGGGGGTAACGCGTGAAGCGGCGCGCGCGCTGGGAATGCTTGAACAGATGGGAACGTTGGAAGCGGGCAAGGTCTGCAACCTTGCGATCTGGAACGTTCAAACCCCCGCCGAACTTGTTTACCCGATAGGTGCCAATCCGCTTCATCAACGCATCTGGAGGGGGATGGAATGAGCATTAGCACGGCGGCTGATTTGTCCAGAGATTTCGCGCGCGACGGTGCCGTGGTGATCCGTGACTTGCTCACTGCGCCGCTGATTGAAAGGCTGCGCAACGGGATTGACGCTAATCTTGCCGCGCCGAGTGCCAATGCGAAGGTGGCAAGCAACGCTGATGATCCGGGCCGATTTGTCGAAGACTTTTGCAATTGGCAGTGCAATCGTGATTACCGCGAGGTTATCTTCACATCAGCGCTGCCCCAAGTCGCTGCCTCGCTTATGCAGAGCGATTGCGTCCGGCTTTACCACGATCATATGCTAACCAAGGAAGCGGGTACGCTTGCGCCAACGCCTTGGCATCAGGATCAGCCCTACTATAATATCAATGGCAAACAGACGGTTAGTTTCTGGATTCCCGTTGATCCTGTGCCGCGCGTGGCGAGCCTTGAATTCGTTGCTGGATCGCACCTTGGGCCGTGGTTGATGCCGCGTACCTTCCTTGATCATCAAGCAGCGTGGTTTCCCGAAGGCAGTCTGGCAGAGTTACCTAATATCGACGCTGCGCCTGACCAACACCGCATCATCGGCTGGGACATGCAGCCGGGCGACGCCATAGCTTTTCACATGCTCAGCCTTCACCGCGCCGCCGGCACCGTGACCCGCAGGCGCGTATTCTCACTGCGCTGCACCGGCGATGATGTTCGTCATGCCCCGAGATCGTGGCGCACGTCACCAGAATTTGAGGGTTTAGCACAGCGGCTGGCGGTAGGCGCCGCGCTTGATGATCCGCTGTTTCCGCTCATCTGGGCACACGGACAAGCACAGGAGATGCCGCGATGATCGAGTTGGTTCCCGCCAGTGTCACTTTGGCTCAGTGGCGCATGATTTATGCGGGTGAAACACCGCAGCTTGATCCGTCCAGCCACACCAAAATCGCTGCCAGTGCCGCGGCAGTCGCGCGGATATTGGCTCGGCATCAACCCGTTTACGGGATCAACACTGGCTTTGGGAAATTAGCCAGCGTCAAGATCAGCGATGATGATCTGCTGACACTTCAGCGTAATATCGTGCTCAGTCATGCCGCTGGCGTGGGTGAGCCAATGCCAGTGCCCATCGCGCGTTTGATGATGGCGCTTAAGCTTGCCAGTCTTGCCCAAGGCGCGTCGGGCGTCCAACTGGCGACGGTGGAGTTGTTGGGTGCGCTGCTGGAAAAGGGCCTTACGCCCGTGATCCCTGCGCAAGGCTCGGTTGGCGCATCGGGTGATCTTGCCCCGCTTTCGCATATGGCCGCCGCAATGATTGGCACCGGCGAAATTTGGGTGTCGGGGTCACGTCTCTCGGCTCAAAAAGCGCTGGCAGAGGCAGGGCTATCGCCGCTCATCCTCGGGCCTAAAGAGGGGCTTGCTCTGCTCAATGGCACCCAATTTTCATGCGCTTATGCGCTTGCCGGATTGTTTGAGGCTGAACGATTGTTTGCCTCAGCATTGATCACGGGGGCATTATCAACCGAAGCCGCAAAGGGATCGGACGCACCGTTTGACCCGCGCATTCACAGCCTGCGCGGGCATCAAGGCCAGATCGAAACCGCAGCCACACTGCGTCTCCTAATGAACGGCTCTGCGATCCGCGCTTCGCATTTAACCGACGATAGCCGCGTGCAAGATCCCTACTGTTTGCGTTGCCAGCCCCAAGTGATGGGCGCGGTGCTTGACCTATTGCGTCAAGCGGCGAACACCCTGCGGATCGAAGCGAACGGCGTATCGGATAATCCTCTGATTTTCGCAGATACTGACGAAGCTCTATCGGGTGGGAACTTCCATGCTGAACCCGTTGCTTTCGCCGCTGACATGATTGCAATGGCACTTTGTGAGATTGGATCGATTGCCGAACGACGCGTAGCCATGCTCGTTGATCCAGCGCTGTCTGGCCTTCCTGCCTTCCTTACCCCGCGCCCCGGGCTCAATTCAGGCTTCATGATCCCCCAAGTCACCGCAGCGGCCTTGGTTTCCGAAAACAAACAGCGCGCTTACCCTGCGAGTGTTGATTCGATCCCGACATCGGCCAATCAGGAAGATCATGTATCAATGGCCGCGCACGGCGCGCGGCGGCTGATCAGCATGGCGGATAATGTCGCAGGCGTGCTCGCAATCGAATATCTGGCCGCTGCGCAAGGGTGTGATTTCCACGCGCCACTGACATCAAGTAAGATGCTTGAAGCGGTGCGAGGCTTGCTGCGCGAGACCGTCCCGACGCTTGATGAGGATCGTTACATGCATCCGGATATCGCTCATGCACAGCGGTTGGTATCGTCAGGCGAACTTGCCGCACTCGCCATTTTGCCGGGGGTATTGTGAGCGATTGGCTCTCGCTCACACGCGGACAAGCGCCGCTGATTGTCAGCATCCCGCATGCAGGCACGGAGATACCGAGCGATATTGCAGGGCTGATTTCGCTTGATCTCGCGCGACGTGACGGTGATCATCATGTTGACACGCTTTATGCCTTTGCCGCCGCGATGGGCGCAACAATCATCCAAAGCCGAATCTCGCGCACGGTGATTGACCTGAACCGTGATCCATCGGGGCAATCGCTTTATCCGGGGCTAGCCACAACGGGTCTCTGTCCTCTGGCGACTTTTGACGGCGAGCCGCTTTACCACCCTCGCAACGAACCAAATGCCCGAGAGATTGAGCGGCGGCGCGCCATCTGGTTCGATCCCTATCACGCGGCGCTACGCGAGCAGATTGCGCGACTGCGCGGGGCTAATCCTGCTATCGTGATTTATGATGCTCATTCAATCCGCAGCCACGTCCCGCGCTTGTTTGATGGTGAATTAGCACAGTTCAACATTGGCAGCTTTAACGGTGCCAGTTGCGATACGGCGCTAACAAACGCCATCGCAGCGCACTGCACGAGTGATAGCCATATCGTCAACGGTCGCTTCAAAGGCGGCTGGATCACGCGCCATTACGGACAGCCGGAGCGCGGTATCCATGCGGTGCAGATGGAACTTGCGATGCGCGGCTATGCCGATGAAACCGGTGTTTGGCCGCCGCTTTGGGATGCCGCCCGCGCCGCTCCCTTACAAGCCAAACTGCACGACATTCTCTCCACATGCTTAGACTTTGCAAAGGATCAGCAATGAACCGACTTGATAACAGCCGCACAATCCGCGCAGCGCGGGGAAGCGAACTCAGCGCCAAAAGCTGGCTGACCGAAGCCCCTTTGCGGATGCTGATGAACAACCTTGATCCTGAGGTGGCCGAAGACCCTGCCTCGCTCGTTGTTTACGGCGGCATTGGCAGGGCAGCGCGCAATTGGGAGTGTTATGATAAGATTGTCGCGACGCTCAGGCGGCTTGAGGAAGATGAGACTCTGCTGATCCAATCGGGCAAAGCCGTTGGTGTGTTTCGCACGCATAAGGATGCGCCGCGCGTGCTGCTCGCCAATTCAAACCTTGTGCCGCAGTGGGCGACATGGGAGCATTTCCATGAACTCGATCGCGCTGGCCTAATGATGTATGGCCAAATGACCGCAGGGTCGTGGATTTACATCGGATCACAAGGCATTGTGCAGGGCACATATGAGACCTTCGTTGAAATGGGGCGGCAACATTATGGCGGCGACCTATCAGGCAAGTGGATATTAACCGGCGGGCTGGGCGGCATGGGCGGCGCACAACCGCTCGCGGCAACGATGGCGGGGGCGTCATGCTTGGCGGTTGAATGCCAGCCGTCGCGGATCGATATGCGGCTGCGCACGGGCTATATTGATCGCCAAACTGATAGCCTTGATGAAGCGCTTGAGATCATGGCGAACGCGAAAACGCCGATCGCGGTTGGCCTGCTTGGCAATGCGGCAGACGTTTTCCCAGAGATTTACCGGCGCGGCGTCCGCCCGCATGCTGTAACCGATCAAACTTCAGCGCATGATCCGATCAACGGCTATTTGCCGCAAGGCTGGAGCCTTGATCAGTGGATGACCGCACGCGAGCGTGATCCGGCGAGCGTTGAAAAAGCCGCTCGTGCCTCAATGGCAATCCATGTCCGCGCGATGCTCGATTTCTGGCGCGCAGGCGTGCCGACACTCGATTATGGCAACAATATTCGTCAAGTCGCCAAGGATGAAGGCGTCGATGATGCGTTTGATTTTCCAGGCTTTGTTCCCGCTTACATCCGTCCCTTATTCTGTCGCGGTATCGGGCCGTTCCGCTGGGTCGCGCTTTCGGGTGACCCGCAAGATATCTACAAAACCGATGCTAAAGTGAAGGAATTGATCCCCGATGATCCGCACTTGCACAATTGGCTCGATATGGCGCGCGAACGCATTCAGTTCCAAGGGCTGCCAGCGCGTATTTGCTGGGTAGGGCTTGGCCAGCGCCACCGGCTTGGGCTGGCGTTTAACGAGATGGTGCGGAACGGCGAGCTGAAAGCACCCATCGTGATTGGCCGTGATCATCTTGATGCGGGATCAGTCGCCAGCCCTAACCGTGAAACCGAAGCGATGAAGGACGGATCAGACGCAGTGTCCGATTGGCCGCTGCTCAACGCGCTCTTGAATACAGCATCTGGCGCAACATGGGTATCGCTGCACCACGGCGGCGGCGTTGGCATGGGGTATTCGCAACATTCAGGCATGGTGATCGTGGCCGACGGAACCGACGATGCCGCGCGGCGGCTGGAGCGCGTGCTCTGGAACGACCCCGCCACCGGCGTCATGCGCCACGCCGACGCTGGCTATGATATCGCTATAAACTGCGCGCGCGAGCAAGGTCTTGATTTGCCGAGCATAACATAAGCCGCTGCAAAGTAACGCAGGCAATGCCCTGGGCGAACACCGTTGCTGCGAAAAAAATCGCGGCCCTAATCCCACAGCATTTTTGTGTGAGTTGATTGAACCTTTTTCAGCTAAACGAGAACAAACGAAGGTAGTGTTGAGAGAGGAAACTTGGTTGGAGGAGGCTGAAGCGGTCGATCAAGACGCGTCCCAAGCGATCGAACGCGAGGCCTTTCTGGTGTCACGAATCTTAGCGCGCGACCGCCGAGCGTTCCAAGAACTATACGAGAGCTATCGACCAAAACTCTCGCATTTTGTCATGCGTTTGGTGAAACGTCCGCCGCTTGTGGAGGAGGTGGTCAATGATACAATGATGGTTGTTTGGGATGGGTTAGATCGTTTCAAAGGAGAAAGTCGGCTTTCGACATGGGTTTTTGCGATTGCTTATAACAAGGGGATGAAGGCGCTTACCCGCAATGACGATCCAGTTGAGGACGACACACACGAGACAGTAGCGAGCATCGCGCCAGGGCCCGAGCAGAATGTAGCTGATCGGCAGCGGCACCTCGCTTTGCGCCGCGCGATGAACGCCTTGTCAGCTGACCACCGCGCGGTGATGGATATGACTTATTTTCACGAGATGGGGTATCGCGAGATTGCGGTCGTTATGAATTGTCCGATTGATACTGTGAAGACGCGGATGTTTCATGCCCGACGCCATCTCAAAACATTGCTTTCGGGCGAAAGCTCGGACTGGCTTTAACAGGAAAGATTGTGCAATGATCGACGAACATGAAACGGTTGAGATGCTGCTTCCTTGGTATGTTACCGGGCGATTAGATCGGGCTGAAGTGGCGCAAGTTGATGCCCATATGTCGAAATGTGCCAATTGTCGCGCGCTGCTAGTTGAAGAACGACACTTAAAATCGGACGTTGCATCGATTCCAATTGCTGTGCCGCGGTGTCGCGCACCGGCAGTGGCGATTGGTTATCGGCTATCTAGTGTTTCACGGGGATGGCAATCAACGCGTCAAACGATTTCGGCGTGGACAGCGAAGCCGATGCGGATCGCCGCCTTTGCAGCAGTGCAAGTGGCAATGATGTTGCTGATGTTCCAGCTTGTGCAACCCACTACGCCACCTGTCGCTTCGTATCGGACATTGAGTTCGGGCGATCTGCAAAATCAGCCAAACGCCATTGTGATGTTCAACGCTGACACTCGTGAATCAGACTTTCGCGCGATTTTGTTCGGTGCGCGCGCCAATATCGTTGGCGGGCCGACGGAGGCCAATGCATATTATTTGCGGATTGATGCCGCAAAGCGTGACAGCGCGGTGGATAAGCTTCGTAAACATCCTCAAATCATGCTTGTCCAGCCCGTGGACGGGGAGTGATAACAGTGAAGCAGCTTCTATTCCTCATCGTCACCGCTTTGTTTGTTGTGTCGAACGCGCAACCGGCGATGTCGGTCGCCGCTGACCTTGACGCGCAGAGCGATGGCAACAACCGGCGGATTTTAGTATTGCTTCGTCAAAACCCCTCGCATTACCGTGGTGGAGACGCTTATGAAGCCGGTTATAGCGACGCGCGCAGCAAAGCGTCACGTGCGGTCATCGGAAAGCGACTCGCAAAAAAACATGGGCTCCGGTTTGTCGGTTTTTGGCCAATGCCTGCAATCGGTCTCGACTGTCTGATCATGGAGGCGATTGAAAATCAAGAAATTGGCGCAGTAATTACAAAGATTGAAAGCGATAAAGCGGTTGAGTGGGCTGAGCCCGTCGCCACCTATCGCTCATTGAATTCGGCAAGCTACAATGATCCACTATTTGCGACAGCACCCGTCGCAACGCAGTGGCATTTGACCGATCTCCATGGGAAGGCAACGGGAAAGGGCGTAACCATTGCTGTTGTCGATAGCAGCATTGAGGGGAACCATCCCGATCTCGCGGGCCAAATCCAGCTTAACCGCAATTTCGTTGACGGCCGCAAATTAAGCGCAGAGTCTCACGGAACGGGCGTTGCTGGGGTGATCGCGGCAAAAGCGAATAACCAGCAAGGCATGGTAGGCGTGGCACCCAATGCAAAGTTACTCGGCCTCAGAGCATGCTGGCAAACGCCGCGCACTTCGGTGTGCGATAGCTTGAGCCTTGCCAAGGCATTGCACTTTGCCATTGAGAAAGATGTGGACATCATCAACCTCAGTCTGTCTGGGCCGCCCGGAAAATTATTGACACAGCTGATTGCCAGAGCGATTTCCGAAGGTTCGGTGGTCGTCGCAGCTGTCGATCCAGCCGCGCGGGGCGGCGGTTTTCCGGCATCTGCAAAAGGTGTCGTTGCGGTAGTCGATAACATGTCTGTGACGAGTCATGAAAACGCGTATCGGGCACCGGGAAATGATATTCCCACGACACAGCCTGATTCCAAATGGTTCATAGTGAATGGAAGTTCATATGCAGCCGCCCATGTCAGTGGGCTTTTTGCGCTGCTGATTGAGACGCGCAGCGATAGCAATGTGCAGCCGATTTTGGTACGCACTAGCGATGGGAGTGGTAGGATCGATACACGCGCCACGCTTAAGAAAGCGACTGGCAGCTAGACAAGTGAAGTTATTGAGCCTTTTCGTCTCTGTCGTTTCACTATTCGTTGCACATCCGGCCTCTGCCGAGATTTCAAGCGAAATTGAGCTTAAAAGCGATGATCGATTTCGCGGTCGCTCGCTCAGCGGTGGCGAGCCAGTGATCGATGCTGATGTGAGCATTGATACGAATTCAGGCATTTATGCAGGCGCTTCGGTTACGGTGACGCTTACCGGTAAAAGCCGTGCGGGGCTGCAAGGCGTTGATGCTTATGTGGGCCTTGCGAAGCAAATAAACAAAGATGTAACGATTGACGTTGGGGTGGCGGCTTATGCGTTCACAGAGCGTTACAGTGGCAATTTCGATGATCGTTACGCAGAACTATACGCAGGGGTCAGTTCTGGCGGCTTCGCGGCTTACCTGCATTACACACCGAGTTACTTCGGTAAAAGCGTACCAGTGCTTTACGCCGATCTCAATTTTACCCGCCGTGTCGGTGCCGATTTTACAGTGAAGGCACATGTCGGATTGCTCGCACAAACATCGGGGCCACCGCGATTGGCAGATCGAAAAACGCGCTATGACACGCGACTAGCAATTTCTCACCCCTTGTTGGGCTTAGAAGCTGAAGCTGCGTGGGTTTATGCAGGCCGCGACGATCTATATTTCGATGGGCCATGGGCTGGAAATTCTGCGCTAGTTTTTTCTATTTCCAAGCATTTTTAACCACGTCAACTACGGAATTAGCTCCTGCGCACACTCCGATGCGCAGGAACTATCATCTGTCAGGTTAAAAGACGTAACGCACACCCACATTGAAGCTCTTGGCGCTGAATTCGGCATCAAGTGTCGAGTCTAGCGTGCCAGCCGTGCGGTTGAACCGCTCAACGCGGTGATCGTTAACCTTGAGGTAGCGAAACTGAGTAAATAGCTCCAGACCACCCGAAACGCGCCCGCTCAGGCCTGCCATCAACTGATAGGCGCCTTGTGACGGTTCGGAAGGAATCTCAATCGCGGGGCCCGTTGCGGTTACGTTATAGCGTATATTATAGTCGAGCTTGCTTCTCCCAATACCCGCGCCAAGCTCAGCGCGAATAGGGCCAATGAACGCTGGCGTATCGTAAAAGACATTGAGCATGCCTGTCTTCACCACCTTATCAGGTTCTCCGATCAATGCTCGATTGATGCCATTGAGCGATAACGCCCTGAGATCAGCCTTTTGCCTCGAAAATTCCAATTCACCGCGAACACGGCCCCAATTGGCGTCTTTCGTGGCATAGCCAAGCGCTAGCGCGAAGGCGAACCCCTTATCCATATCAGTGATAATGCGCCGCGGCATGCCTGCCGCATTCGCGCCGTTGATCAACTGATCGTCAGATTTTACGATGCCAACCGCGCCAGAAGCATAAATGCCGCCCGTGGCACTGCCGTCCTGAGCAAGCACTGGGCTTGCAGTACCCATCACTGCAACGAGTGCCGCAAGCGAAATTACAGTCATTATTTTCACAGTTAAGTCTCCCAAAGTTGAACAGCCCCGAACCGCGACGCCGATAAGCAGCCGTATCCGTCACGCTGACAATGCTTTGTTCCTGTTGAAGACAATTTGGTTCAATCAGCGCCGCCAAATAATGAAAGACGGTGCGCTTGGTGGCTGCATCAGCGCTTTGCTAAGCCACTTTGCATCATCCGCCATTTCATTTGATCGAAGCGGTCTTGGCCGAAAAAGGGTTCATCGTCGAATATCATCAGCGGCACGCCGTAATGGCCGGCTTCGCGCTGGGCGATCTGTGATGCTTTGATCGCGTTATCATAATGCTCACCGTTCACCTCAATGGCTGCGTCTAGCTCGGTTAAGGACAGCCCCGCGCGCATCGCGGCTTGCTCAAGGTGATCGCCCTCATTCCAGCCCTTCACGTCGCCACCCCAAATCAGGCGGCTTACGGCATCGATAAATTCAAGCCCCCTGCCTGCCTCTGTTGCGGCTTGGCCAAGCTGAGTGAGGCGGTAGATGTAGGGCTGTTGCTTGCTATATTTGCGCGTAGCCATATCCATCACGACGGGATCGGGGCTGGGCCACGCAAACGGCAGGCTGAGATATTGCGCCGTGCGGAAGATGTCACGCAGGAAATAGGGCAACCACAACGGATCATTGTTATCAAAGAATTCAGGTTGGCGAACCGCAATCGGATAGACGACACGCACGTTACAGCTGACATCATAATCGCGCTCAAGCTCGACCAGCCGCTTGATGACGAAATAGCTATAGGGTGAGCGGAATGACCAGTAGAGATCATAAGTGAGCGTCATATTGATATACTCCTTCAGAACTAGCCAAAGGTTTAACACGTCTTTGCCTCAAAGATACCGCGCTAAAATCCCGCGCACATCGCAGCACCAGGCATTTTACCAAGTTCAAGCGTCACTTTGAGAGCATTGGCCGACGTCATCAGCAAATCACCAAGCGCCGGTCGCTGCCCCGAAGCAAACTGCACCGCGCCATCGATCACTAGAGCGCGCTGCGTAAAATGTGGATCGTCTTTGCGAGGAGTGCAACGACGCGGCAATCCACTCGCCGCACCGGTGTATGGATTGCCGCGCTTCGCTCGCAAAGACGAGTGGTGCAGATTTATCGCGAGTTGCTCTATATTCCCCGCGATGCGTGTCGTCATGCTCCCAAAACGAAGCAAGCGCGCCAGCCTCCCACTTGGCACCGGTAGGCCAGCCGAACTGAATTTCTGTATCATTGTAGAGTGAACCGCATGAGAGGCGCTTGCGTAGAAATCACGCCCCCATCAAGGCAAGTATCTCCCTACGACTGCTATGATCAGTGCGGAAACAACCCATCATCCGGCTTGTTGTCATCCCCACGCCGTGCGTGAGAACGCCGCGTCCGGTCATGCAGCCATGCTGAGCGTTGATCACCACAGCTACGCCTTGGGGCTTCAACGTATCCCAAATGCAATTGGCGACCTGTGCGGTAAGCCGCTCTTGCACTTGCAGCCGCTGCGCATAACCACGCAGCACGCGCGCCAGCTTCGAAATGCCCACCACACGGTCTTTGGGCAAATAGGCGATTGAAGCTGTGCCCGTTATCGGTGCCATATGATGCTCACAGTGCGACTGAAACGGAATATCGCGAAGCAGCACCACGCCGTCATAGCCGCCGACCTCTTCGAAGGTGCGCTCAAGATAGTGGCTGGGATCTTCGTCATACCCTTGACAATATTCCCGCCACGCGCGCGCGACACGCTGCGGCGTATCGACTAAGCCTTCACGCTCTGGATCATCGCCTGACCAGCGGATAAGTGTGCGAATTGCATCCTGAACATCGTCAGGAACGAATGGCTTACTGTTTTTATCGACGTTTAACTGTGTAGGATAGTTCATGTGGCCCTCACATCATTACTCAATCTCCTAATCTGCGAACAGCCGCGACCGCGCAACACGCCTAAAAGGCCATTCGATGGCTTGTTTAGATGCACACGACATGTGATCTGCAAATGGTGCGCCCGGCAGGACTCGAACCTGCTGCCTCAAGATTAGAAGTCTCGCGCTCTATCCAGATGAGCTACGGGCGCGCACGCCAAGCGGCACGACTGCCTCATATAGCGTATTGCGCGCGGTGCAAACAACGTTAGTTTACTTATATGCTCAGCACAGCCCTATCGCCGGTCAACGCCAAGACGGTTCACACCTTTCGCAATTTTGATATTGTGATGGCGGCGTTTGTTGCGATCCTTTTGCTCTCAAACGTGATCGGCGCGGCTAAACCGGCCATTTTTGACTTGCCTCTTATCGGCCCACAAATTCTTGGTGCCGGGATTTTCTTTTTCCCGATTTCCTACATTATCGGCGACGTGCTCACTGAGGTTTATGGCTACGCCCGGGCGCGGCGCTGCATCTGGGTAGGTTTTGGGGCGCTGACTTTCATGGCGTTTATGTCGTGGGTGGTGGTGGCGTTGCCCCCTGCACCTGACTGGCCCAATCAAGCGGCTTATGAAGCCGTGTTCGGTTCCACGTGGCGGATCGTGCTCGCCTCTATCACAGCCTTCTGGCTCGGTGAATTCGTCAACTCTTTTGTGCTCGCGCGGATGAAAGTGATAACGCGCGGCAAATATCTATGGAGCCGTACAATTGGCTCAACCGTCGTCGGCCAAGGGATCGATAGTCTCATTTTTTACCCCATCGCTTTTTACGCGACGGGTAGTTGGACGAACTCCACGCTTAGCCAAGCAATGCTCAATGCGTGGATTGCTAAAGTGCTGTGGGAAATTCTTCTCACCCCCGTCACTTACGCTGTCGTTGGCTGGCTCAAGCGCAGCGAAGGCGTTGACGTGTTTGACGAAGGCACTGATTTTTCAGTGTTTATGGCGGGGGTGTGATTAGCTTCGTCAACCATAGTGATTGACAATATATTGTGCTGCGGGAATACTTCTCTGAAAGCAGTGTTTGAGTTGCGTATCGTTTAGGGTCTCTTTGGGGGAGCTTGTTATGATACTGAAGCGATTGCAATCCTTTTTCATCTCATTTTCTGTCCTGTGGATGGCCGTCGTAAGCGTTATAGCGTCGGGGTTGGTGACCGCCAGCTGTGCTGTTGTGGCTCCTCCCCCTCCCCCTCCCCCTCCGCCTCCGCCTCCGCCACCGCCACCGCCAGTTGATTGGTCAGAACGAGGCCGCATAACCGAGGGCTTTGGTTATGCTCAAACCAGTTCAGGCGGCGATGTGATCATTCGCCAAGCGAGCAGCCCGAGGCGTGTTACGCGGCGGGGGACCGATGTAACAACGATGCCGAGGCCACATGTGATCGCAAGTGCGCCTGCCCCGGTTGCCAATCCCGATACGCCCGTTTTCTGCAGTGCAGCACTGGGCAAAAGGATGACTGCCAATGAGTGTCGCACCTATACGACGTTTAGGGACGGCCTCCCGAATGGTAATTTAGGGATCAACGTGCCGCCGATCATGACTTTGGGTCGCAAAGTTGATTTGCCCTTTTCCATCGCGCTGACGCAAGCACGGGCGAATGAATTAGTCGGACGTGCTGAGGAAGCCACTGAGCAAGAGCAACTTAAAGTGAGCCGCTATATGGTGGCGACAATGAATGGGGGCGCGGCGTTTGATATCATACCCGCAGGCCCCATTGCGCTTGAACTTGGCGATGACGGTGCTGCCGCATGGACATGGACGGTAACGCCCAAATTGCTAGGCCCCCAGACTTTATCAGTAACCGTGGCGGCGATGATGGAGGGTGCTGACGGTAAGCCGAATGTTCTCATCCGCAGTCAATCGACAGGGCCAAAACTTATCAAAGTTATCGCCGTTCCGCTGACGTGGGATCAAAAGATCGTCAAATTGCTTGATAGTTCGGGATTGGTGCTTGGCTCATTGAATAAGTGGCTTGGCGTGCTCGCCGGTATGATTGGTGCAGCGGGAGCGGTGTGGATAGCGCTGCGTAAGTTCGGCACGTCAAACGCAAGTTAGGCCCCTATTCGACCACATGAAAAAGGCTGCCGAAGCATGTTTCCACGCTCCGACAACCCTTTTGCATGGTCAACGATCGGAGACGTTCCGATGCGCGGGAGACCATGGGCAGCCTGCTAATATGCGTTAGCGGCGCATCTCCCGAACGAACATACCCGACCTCGTTGTTGTTGAACCATGAGACATCGGATCACCTCCTTTCGCTAG
>JAYUAU010000123.1:0-7073 GCA_043741135.1 Sphingomonadales bacterium
GAGCGTAGCGAAGCAATCCAGAAGGTGGCGGAAATGTGAGACTTTCTGGATTGCCGCGTCGCCTTTGGCTCCTCGCAATGACGGTTAATGGAGGTGCCCCCCTCATTCTCGCTTCAGCCAGCCCCCGTCGCCTTGATTTGCTCGCGCGAATGGGGGTGGTGCCTCATGCGATTGATCCCGCTGATATCGATGAAAGTTATCACAAGAACGAACTCCCGCTGGCTTATGCCAAGCGAATGGCGGCAGAAAAGGCCACGATTGTTGCGCTTCGTCACAGCGGCGCTTGCGTGCTGGCCGCTGATACGGTTGTAGCAGTCGGGCGGCGGATTTTGCCAAAAGCAGAGACGCAGGATCAAGCGCGCGCGTGTCTGTCGCTCATCTCAGGGCGTCGCCACCGTGTTCATTCAGCGGTCACGCTGATCGATGCGCAGGGCAAAGCGCGGCACCGCGTTTCGACGACTATCGTCATCTTCAAACGGCTGAGCCTACATGAGATTGACACATATATTGCCAGCAGCGATTGGCAGGGCAAGGCGGGCGGATATGCGATTCAAGGCCGGGCGGAGGCGTTCGTCCGCTCGCTCATCGGATCACATAGCGGCGTGGTCGGCTTGCCTTTGTTCGAAACCCAGGCGCTGCTGAGCGCGAGTGGGATTGCCAATGGCTGAGTGGATTTATGAAGCCGGGATCGGCGAAAACCGCGCCGCGCTGATTGATAGTGGGCACATCATCCAAATCGCGATTGAGGTGATCGGCGATGGCTTGCGTGCTGGCGCGATTGTGGCTGCTCGACTGCGCGCGAACCGGATCATTGACTGTGACGGCGGCGAACAAGCGCTGCTTGACGCTGTGCCGCATGGCATGACAGAGGGCGCGGCGCTTTTTGCGCTGATCACGCGTGAAGCGCTGCCAGAACCGGGTAAGCCCAAGCGAGCCAAGGCACGCGTTGCAACGGGCGCTACCGAGCCTCAGGCGGCGGCTACGCTGCTTGAACGCATCGTGCCTGCTATTTTGCTCTCGGCACACGCTCCTGATGCCTTAGAAGCCGCTGGATGGGGTGAAATGATTGAGGCTGCCATGTCAGGGGCGGTTCAGTTCGAAGGCGGCGCGCTTCAGATCAGCCTCACTCCGGCAATGACGTTAATTGACATTGACGGCCACCTCGATCCCGCCGCGCTTGGCATTGCGGGTGCGGTGGCGGCGGCGCGCGCGATCCGTGCTTTTGACATATCAGGATCAATCGGCATCGATTTTCCAACGACCGCGAGCAAAGCTGAACGCGCGGCAATTGCAGAAGCTTTTGACCGCGCCCTGCCACCACCTTTTGAACGAACCGCAATCAACGGTTACGGTTTCATGCAAATCATTCGCGCGCGCGCGCGCGCTTCACTATGTGAGCTGTTAACCGCTGATCCGATTGGCCACGCAGCGCGCGCGTTGATCAGGCGAGTGCAGCGCTCAGGCTTGATCGGCAGTGTTACTATTGTTGCGGCACCGCATATCGTGGCCCTATTGGAAAAGCGGCCCGCTTGGCTTGCGCAACTCGGCGCGCAATTGGGCGGTAGCATCAACGTGCGCATTAACCACGCACTTAGCTTGGGAGCTGGTTATGCCGAACGTTAAATGCTCGCTCTGTGCCAAACCCGCGCACGACGATTTCACCCCTTTTTGCAGCCAAGGATGCCGCGACCGCGATTTGCTCAACTGGTTGGGAGAAGCTTACCGCGTTCCTGCCTCGCCATTAGAGGAGGATCAGCTATCATCAGGGGTAGACAGCGACCCCGAACCCTGATTATACGCGCTGCACTTGCTTGGCGGCCATATCCCAAGAAAGGCCCGGGTAGCTCAGTTGGTAGAGCATGCGATTGAAAATCGCAGTGTCGGCGGTTCAAGCCCGTCCCCGGGCACCATTTTTTCGTTTGGATCACCATTATGGCTTGGATCACTTATAGCATGATGACGTTAAGTTGATTTATCTCGTCTTTGCGAGGAGTGAGTTAGATGTCATCAGACTCTAACCATCGCGCGCGGATGATCATTTCCCCTACCTCAACAATCTTGCCCCGCACTCATTTGCTGCTCGCGCTGGCAGTCATGGCAATTTGGGGCAGCAATTTCGTTGTGATTAAAGTTGCACTCACGCATTTACCACCGCTCCTGTTTGCCGTGTTGCGGTTTACCTGTGCATTTTTGCCAGCCGCATTCTTCTTGAAGCGCCCCGATGTTCCGTGGCGCAATCTGGCGGCTTACGGCGTTCTCATTGGTGCCGGCCAGTTTGGGTTGCTCTTCATTGCGATAAAAAGCGATATCACGCCGGGCCTCGCTTCGCTGGTTGTGCAAAGCCAAGTGTTTTTCACGATTGGGCTTTCGATGTGGCTCACAGGCGAGCGACTGCAATGGTTTCAAGGCGTGGCACTCGCGCTGGCGAGTGCGGGGCTGGTGATCATCTTGGTCAATGCCAATGGCAGCGCAACGCCGCTTGGGCTAATGCTTGTCCTCGGCGCGGCGCTCGCTTGGGCAAGCGGCAATATGATATCACGCGCGGCGGGCAAGGTCGATCAGCTTGCCTATGTTGTGTGGGCAAGTCTTTTTGCGATTCCCCCGCTGCTCGGCTTTGCGCTGATATTCGAAGGCTGGCCCGCCATGGCGCGCGGTGTTGCAGAGGCTAACGCGCTTACCTGGGCCGCGGTTATCTGGCAGGCGGTCGGAAATACTATGTTTGGATACGGCGTGTGGGGCTGGTTGCTCGCGCGGCATCCTGCGAGCCTTGTCGCTCCGATGGCGATGCTCGTGCCCATATTCGGGATGGGGGCATCAACATTATTGCTCGGCGAACCACTGCAAGCTTGGAAGATTGCTGCGGCGCTCCTTGTGCTCAGCGGTCTCGCGCTATCGATGCTCTGGCCGCGCTTTAGGCCTTCCCCTTCTGCTTGACGTTGGCACCGTAAATGGGGCAAGCGAAGTCATGACTGATACCATCCCTGATCACCTCTGCGTTGATCCCTCAAGCCCCTTTTTCAATTCAGACGTGCTTGAGCGCGGCATCGGCGTGCGCTTCAAAGGACGTGAACGCTTTGATGTTGAAGAATATTCAATTTCAGAAGGATGGATCCGCGTTCAAGTCGGCAAAACGGTTGACCGCAAAGGCAAACCGCTGACGATCAAGCTGAACGGTGAAGTCGAAGTTTGGTTCCAGACCACCTCAGAACCTGAAGCAGGCGAAGAGGTCACCGAAACCACCTGATGTTGCCGCTTGTCTTCGGCGGACACGACTTTCGTGTCGTAGGCCGCACAGCGCTTTATTGGCCTGCGCGAGGCGCCTTGATTGTGGCTGATCTCCATCTTGAAAAAGCGAGTTGGTTTGCTAAGCGCGGGCAAATGCTGCCGCCTTATGATAGCCTTGCCACGCTTGAACGATTGGCGCAGCTGATTGACCAAAGCGGCGCGCGCGAGATTTGGTGCCTTGGCGATAATTTTCATGATGATGCAGGAACCGAACGGCTGAGCGGCAAAGCCAAGGCCTTGCTCGCGCAGTTAACCGCGCAAAGCGATTGGCACTGGATCATCGGCAATCATGATGAACATTTGCCTGACGATATTGGTGGCCGAATTAAGGAGGAAGTCGAGGTTGACGGCCTTATTCTCCGCCACCGCGCCAGTATCACCGATCAGCGCCCTGAGCTTTCTGGGCATTTTCACCCCAAATACCGCGCGTCAGCGCGGGGCCACGGCGTATCGCGGCCCTGCTTTGTGATGAGTGCGAGCAAGCTGATCTTTCCCGCGTTCGGGGCGTTTACCGGCGGGCTGGCGGCGGATCATCCTGAGATAATGGCCGCCGTTGGTCAGCGGGGCGAAGCGCTGATCCCAACAACAACACGGTTGCTCCGGTTTGCGCTATCGATATAGTGATGGAAATCCAGCCTTATACGCCGCAACCTTTGGCTTATCCCACGTCACAATATAGGGGTGAGACGGATTGCGCGTAAAGAAATCCTGATGATAGGCTTCTGCGGGGAAAAACTTACCGGCCTCGATTCGAGTGACTATCGCACGCGGGTAAGCTTTGGATTTACTGAGCTGCGCAATATAACTTCGCGCCGCGCTGGTTTGCGCAGGGCTTTGAGGGAAGATTGCCGAGCGGTAGCTTGGGCCATTATCGGGGCCTTGGCGGTTCAATTGCGTTGGATCATGCGCGACCGAGAAATAGACGCGGAGCAATGTGGCGTAGCTCACGACACGTGGGTCATATGTCACGCGGATCGCTTCGGCATGGCCAGTTTGCTCAGTGCTAACCGCACCATAAGTTGCCGTTGCCGCACTTCCGCCAGCGTAGCCCGAGGTGACGCTTTTGACGCCCTTCACATGCTCAAACACCGCTTCCATCCCCCAGAAACATCCGCCCGCGAGAACGGCGACCGCAGACGCACCGGGCTCCTGCGCTTTGACCACGGCCGCGGGGATCGGAATGGCGCGTTCGGCAAGCGCAGGCGTCGATAAGACGATGATCGTCGTCACAGCGGCGGCGGCCGCCATTACAGCCAATGTTTGGCGCATGTTTATATCCTTCATGTTGATTTGAACGTCATTGCGACGCCGTTCATGCAGTAGCGCTTTCCAGTGGGGGCGGGGCCATCATCGAAGACATGCCCCAAATGGCCGCCACAACGCCTGCAATGCACTTCAGTGCGCGCATAACCCAAAAGCGTGTCAGTCGCTTCGCCAACTGCATTGGGCAGCGGTTTCCAAAAGCTTGGCCACCCCGTGCCGCTGTCATATTTGGTGGACGAGGCAAACAGCGGGAGCGCGCAGCCGGCGCAGGCAAATACGCCTTTGCGTTTTTCCTTGTTAAGCGGGCTGGTAAAAGGCGTTTCAGTCGATTCGTGGCGAAGTGTCTGATACGCTGCGGGAGAGAGCCGCTTGCGCCACTGCGCATCGGTCAGTGCAAATTCGTAGGCGGTTTTGCGCGCATTGGCATTACCACAGGCGGATAGCGTTACCGCGATGGCAGTGCCGCCGAAAATCCAGTCTCTTCGATTTAACTGCATGTCTTGTCCTTCGTTATTCGTCTCACTGAATACGCTTGAACAAGCCAAAAAGTTTCACCGTGCTAACGCAAATTCGCGCACGCTATTTGCAGTCTGGTGCACGCCTCGGTGAGCAAAGCCTCCGAAGTTGCATAGGAAATACGAAACGCGGGAGAAAGGCCAAACGCAGCCCCGTGCACGGCCGCCACCTTTGCTTCATCAAGGAAATAGCCGATCAGCGTTTCATCACTATCAATCAGAACGCCGCCGGGCGTCGTTTTGCCGATTAACCCACTGACATCTGGATAGACATAAAATGCGCCTTCAGGCGTTGGACAGTGAACGCCGTCGATTTGGTTGAGCATTGTGCAAACCAGATCGCGCCGACGCTTAAACGCTTCATTACGCGCCGCGAGGAAACTTTGATCGCCGTTAAGGCCAGCAGTGGCGGCAGCTTGCGCAATTGAGCAGGGATTGCTCGTCGATTGCGATTGGAGCTTGCCCATTGCCTTGATCAACCATGCTGGGCCACCCGCAAAGCCAATGCGCCATCCGGTCATCGAATAAGCCTTCGAACAGCCATTGACCGTCAACGTACGATCATAAAGCGCAGGCTCAACCTGAGCGATCGTTTTGAAGACGAAATCATCATAGACAATATGTTCATACATATCATCGGCCATTATCCAGACGTGAGGGTGGCGCAGCAGCACGTCAGCAAGCCCGCGCAGTTCGCTCTCACTATAAGCGGCTCCGGTTGGGTTGCTCGGCGAATTGAGGATCAGCCAGCGCGTCGCAGGCGTGATTGCTGCTTCAAGCTGTTCGGGGGTGATTTTGTAATTCTGGCCTGCGCGCGCTGCGATGAATACCGGAGTGCCGCCTGCAAAGTTGACGATGTCAGGATAGCTCACCCAATAAGGTGCTGGGATGATCACTTCATCGCCCGCTTCAACGCTCGCGACGAGTGCATTAAAGAGCGTATGTTTGCCGCCAACGTTCACGCTGATCTGATTTGGCACATAATTTAATTCATTATCGCGCAGAAATTTATTGTGAATCGCCTCTTTGAGAGCGGCTGTTCCATCAACATTGGTGTATTTTGTCTGCCCTTTGCGAATCGCTTCGATCGCTGCGTCCTTGATAAAGTCAGGCGTATCAAAATCAGGCTCGCCAGCGCCGAGACCGATGACATCGATGCCCTGCGCCTTCAAATCAAGCACGCGGCTCGTCATCGCAAGCGTTGCTGAAGGGTGGATTCTATCGAGGGCAGCAGAGGTTGTGCGCATGGAAGGGAGGGCTTTCCGGGATAGGGTTGGCAGTTCGAAAACGGCGTATATCCAAGCTTTTCGGCGGCGGCAAGGCTGCTTTCAGCAAAGCCACAAAAGAAAAGGGCCCTGACTTTCGCCAAGGCCCTTAACTGGTAGTTGGAACTAGCAACTATGAATAGTCAAAGACTATTCAAGCAGCCATTGCCAGAAACCTTTTTGAGTTTGGTGGGGAACCAACCCCTGTTTTTTGTTACGCATTGTAACTCTCCGACACAAAACCGCACATATTGATAAATGTGCAACCACGTTGGTTATCGAAGCCTTAACTGCTATTCAAGCAAAATCGAACTTCCCGAAGTGAGGCATAGTGTTGACGATGTGATGCTCAGTTAGCAGACATTTCCGGCGAATGATTATCGCCGGCGTAAAATTCTTTTCGAACTATTATCAATTAACCTATATCTTTCGTCTTTGCGAGCGAAGCGTGGCAATCCAGCGGGACGCGGGATACAGTCTGGATTGCCGCGTCGCAGGGGCAAATCTGTAACCTAGAGCAAGATGAGTTTAGGTTAAGCTAATGTGTTCCCCTGCGGAGGCAGGGGTCCAGTCCCAGACAAAAAGAGCCTTTGTTAAGGTCTGGACCCCTGCCTCCGCAGGGGAGCGATTCAACTAACCCTCATCAGGCTCTAGTGCAATAAACGCAACGGGTGATACCAATGTGCGTTGATTCTGACTCATCTTGCCGTCTTTGCGAGCGCAAGCGAAGCAATCCAGAATGGCT
>JAYUAU010000124.1:0-7052 GCA_043741135.1 Sphingomonadales bacterium
ACCTCACGGCGCAACACAGCGCCGTCGCCGTCCACCACACAGATATGTGTAGTCTTGTCAGATACGTCCAAACCTGCATAAATAGTCATAGTCACTCTCTTCCTTTGGAACCCCGAAAGGGTGATTCCGTATCAAGCAGGAGAGTGGCTAACTCAATTACGCAACGTCACCGTAATTGCGGAATTCTTCCCAGAATTCACTTTTTATTTGCTCTAGCAGTCAATCCGGCTCTGATACCTTCTTCCTGAGATTTGTTGAATTCCTTCGACTTAAACCAACGGTCAGTCTCGGAAACTCGTGTGTTGCCTTTTAGACCAACATCAAGCCCTTTTTTAAAACCTGAGTTCGACATAATAAAACTCCCGTTAGTTGAAATTCAAATTATGCGGATTGGTATCTACACTTATAATTTGGACTAAGTTTTTTGAAAATGCAACAGAATTATCACGACTTCACGAGTACCGCCCTAGAGAATTATGGTGACAGGTGCGTTAACCCCTAAACCCCCCCCACCTTCGCCCGTTCGCCCTCAACCACCTTGCGCAGCGCGGCGTTTATCTTCGTCTGATAGCCCCGCGCGCTGCCTTGTTGCGCCTTGAACCAATCGATCACATCGGCATCAATCCGCAACGTCACCTGTTTCTTGTTCGGGCGGAAGAATTTACCGCGCACTGCATTTTTCCAGAAATCCTCACCGAGGCGCGGGATGTCCGAGAAATCGATATCCTCGTCCTTCATCTCGGCCAGACGCGACAGTTCTTCGCGCTGCGTTTCGGTCAGTGGCGGCGGATTGGCGGGGTCGAATGCGTAGGTTACTAATTTAGTGCTCATAGCGTTTTCTTTCGTGCTTTTCGGCGCGCCGTGCCGATATGATCCTGATGATCTCCACACCGTCATCGTCGGTCCATGTGTGTGCGACGAGCAATAATGTGTAGCCATCCACGATACCCAGCGTCTGCCATCGATACTCACCGCGTTCGATCCGGTCTTGATCCGACACATGGAGCGGGTCGGAGAAAACACGGATTGCCGTTTCAAATGAAATGCCATGATCGCGCAGATTGGAAGCCGCCTTGGCTGGATCCCATGTGTAGCGGACATTGGAACTCATTTGTAGTTACAAATAGGCTTGGAGTGGTGGCCTGTCAAGCTCGGTCCGTTCACGCATCAATCCCGCTCCCTGTCCCCATATATAGCTCGCGCCCGGTCTCGTCATAGACTTTGCTCATCTCCGCCATGCTTGAATTACTTGCACATTTGTGCCCACGCAGCGTCGAAGTTGGCCGCGTTCATTGTCCTGTCACCCTCAATCGCATTCACATTTCCACCGCCAATGAATCTGGTGGGACCGGACATTCCACCAAAACCGTTCTTGCTATTCACTCGACCGCAAACACCAACATTCGCGCCATTAATAACTATTGGCCGCATATCAGAAAATTCAGCAGAATTCGGATCACGCAGTCTTTGTTTTATGTCGTTTTGGACCACAACCCGAACCGCCGCTTCATTCGGTCCAGATGGTAACCCACCGCTCTCGCTCGAATTATTGGAAGAGCAACTGTATAAAAGAAAGCCGATAGCTGCCACTGGTATCAAACAACCCAGCCACCAAGTGCCATCCTCATTTCGTCGCCCGGCGATTGCAATCCGCGTCTCACAATGGGCACACTTGCTGGCAGTGTAAGGGTTTTTCTTTCCGCAATTCGGGCAAGGCACTTCAGGTGTCATGATTATTATCAAATAATTTCAAACCAACAATTATCTCGAATTACTGTGATAGTTACGTTGTGATGACTATAGACGAATTTATTTCACAATCAATCCCGCTCCCGATCACCAGCGCCCATATACAGTTCCCGCCCGGTCTCGTCATAGACCTTGCTCATCTCTGCCATGCCCGCCTCTGCTTCTTCAGTCGCAATAAAGCCTTCGCTCCCTTGGTTCTGCAACCGCGCGAATTCGCGCACCTCCTGGCTGATCTTCATGCTGCAAAACTTTGGCCCACACATGCTGCAGAAATGCGCGGTCTTGGCGCCTTCGGCTGGCAGCGTCTGGTCGTGATATTGCTCGGCCGTGTCGGGATCGAGGCTGAGGTTGAATTGGTCGCGCCAGCGGAATTCGAAGCGCGCCTTGCTCAGTGCATCGTCGCGGACTTGGGCTGCGGGGTGGCCCTTGGCGAGATCGGCTGCGTGCGCAGCCAGTTTGTATGTCACCACGCCGACCTTCACATCGTCGCGGTCGGGCAGGCCGAGATGCTCCTTGGGTGTGACGTAGCATAGCATCGCCGTGCCGTACCAGCCGATCATCGCCGCACCGATGCCGCTGGTGATATGATCATATCCGGGCGCGATGTCGGTGGTGAGCGGGCCCAAGGTGTAGAACGGCGCTTCGCCGCACACCTCGAGTTGCTTGGTCATATTCTCCTTTATCTTGTGCATCGGCACATGGCCGGGGCCTTCGATCATCACCTGCACGTCGCTCTTCCACGCGCGGTGGGTGAGCTCGCCCAAAGTGTATAGCTCGGCAAATTGCGCTTCATCGTTCGCGTCCGCAATGCTGCCGGGGCGCAGGCCATCGCCCAAGGAATAGGCGATGTCATAGGCCTTCATAATCTCGGTGATGTCGTCGAAATGTTCGTAAAGGAAGCTTTCCTTGTGATGATAAAGGCACCATTTCGCCATGATGCTGCCGCCGCGCGAGACGATGCCGGTCATCCGCTTGGCGGCGAGCGGGACATAGGGCAGGCGGACGCCCGCGTGGATCGTGAAATAATCGACGCCCTGTTCGGCTTGCTCGATCAGCGTATCGCGGAACACTTCCCATGTGAGTGCTTCCGCAACGCCACCGACTTTTTCGAGCGCTTGATAAATCGGAACGGTACCGATGGGGACGGGTGAATTGCGGATGATCCATTCGCGGGTGTCATGGATGTTACGGCCTGTGCTCAAATCCATGACGGTGTCCGCGCCCCAGCGGATTGACCAGACCATCTTGTCAACTTCGGTGGCGACGTCGGAAGCGACCGCGCTATTACCGATATTCGCGTTGATCTTGACGAGGAAATTGCGGCCAATCGCCATCGGCTCGCTCTCAGGGTGGTTGATATTGTTGGGGATGATCGCGCGCCCCCTTGCTATTTCGTCGCGGACGAATTCGGGCGTGACATAATCGGGGATTTCTGCGCCAAAGCTCTCACCGTCGCGGATATATTTCGCGAGGCGTTCGCGGCCCAAATTTTCGCGTTCGGCGACATATTCCATTTCGGCGGTGATGATGCCTTGGCGAGCATAGTGCATTTGCGAGACGTTCGCGCCTGCCTTGGCGCGCAAGGGGCGTTTGATCGTGTGTGGGAATTGCGCGACGCCGCCCGAACGATCAGGGCCAAGCTGGCCATTATCTTCAGGCTTAGTCTCACGCGCATCATAGCTCTCAACGTCACCGCGCTGGGTGATCCAGTCACGGCGGAGCTGCGCAAGGCCAGCGTTGATGTCGATCATCACATCAGGATCGGTGTAAGGCCCGCTGGTATCATAAACACGCACCGGCGCATCATCGCAGCTCGGATCAAGATAGATTTCGCGCATCGCCACGCGGATGCCGCTCCCCGAATGCGCCGCGACATGGATTTTTTTACTGCCACGGATGGGGCCGGTGGTCACGCCAATTTCGGTTTTCGTGGGGATATCTGCCATGTCTCTTCACTCCATAAGTTTCGGAATGAGAGCGCGGGATTTGTATCGCCCACTCCCTCCCTCCGCCGGTGCTAGCCGGATCAGGTTCAGCGGGTCTTGGCCTCATGCCAACTCTCAGCCGCCTTGATGCGGCTCCCCGGGGATGGGTGGAGCTTATAGTGCGCTAGGGAAAATAGCAAAGCCCTTCCGCGCTGCGGGAAACAGGTTCGGGGTGAGAGGTGAACCGGCGCGAGACCGGGGGGTGGCGGCCGATCCACCTCTCTTAAGCGTGGAACGCTCAGGGGGAACGTAGAATAGGATGCATTGCGCGTGCCAGTTTGGTCAAGGCGACGATTTTGGCGGCACATAATGGTTGCGCCAATTTAACCATTGCGACCTTTTGTAAAACATTCCGACAATATCACTTCATCCTCAGCACCTTGTATCGCGCGGCCTGCTCCGCCACATGAGACTTATGGATATCCCCGATCTTTCGAACGAGCCTTATGCGATTGCGCAGCAGATTTCGCCGCTGATCCGGCGCGTGCTGGCGCGCAATGCTTCGCCGTTTAGCTATACCGGCACACAAACTTATATCGTGGGGCACGGCGATGTCGCGGTGATTGATCCCGGGCCTTATGGTGATGATCCCGCGCATGTCGGCGAATTGGTTCGCTTGCTCGGGCAAGAGCGGATCAGCGCGATCATGTGCACGCATACCCACCGCGATCATTCGCCCGCTGCTGCACCGCTTAAGGAACTGACGGGCGCGCCGATCATTGGGTGTGCGCCGCTCATGCTCCATGATGATGGCCCACGGGCTGATGCTGGGTTTGATGACACTTACGCACCTGACCGCGTACTGACCGACGGTGAGGCGCTAAAGGGAACTGGCTGGACGCTGACCGCCGTAGCGACCCCGGGGCATACCTCCAATCACCTCTGCTATGCGCTCGCCGAGGAGAAAGCCTTGTTCAGCGGCGATCATATCATGGGCTGGTCAACTACCGTAGTCTCTCCCCCAGACGGCGATATGGCCGATTATATGGCGAGCCTCGCGCTGATGGTGGCGCGTGATGATCAGACCTATTACCCCGCACATGGCCCGCAAGTCGATACCCCGCAACGCCTCGCGCGCGGGATGATGGGGCACCGGAAACAGCGTGAAGGTCAGATCATGCGGCTCCTTGAAAAGGGCGTTGGCGCGATTCCCGATATGGTCACTGAAATGTATAAAGGTTTGGACGTGCGCCTTCACGGCGCGGCAGGGCGGTCAGTGTTGGCGCATTTGATTGATTTGGAGCGGCGGGGGATGGTGGTTCAAATGGACGAAGCATGGTCACTGACCTGACCCCCTCTCGCTTCGCGGCCTTTGCGGCTTCGCGTGATATCAATCAGACGCGACCGCTTGGCTCAAACGGTGGTAAGTTTTCTCACGCGAAGCCGCAAAGGCGCAAAGCAGTATGAAACAAATCTGGCTCATCCTCCTCTCGCTGATCATCGCGACTGTCGGCCTTGTTACCTACATCCAGCGCAGCGTCAGCCCGCCGGTTGAAACCCTCGTCACCTCAAGCCTCAAAAGCTTGCACGAGCAAAACCGCCTTTCGGCCTTTGCTGCGCGCTTTGTGACGGTGGTGACGAGCCGTAGGGAGCAGCTTGGCTTTGCGGCGGAAAAGACGCTGATCATCCCGGCTATGGCGCGCTACGAAGTTGATCTGGCAAAGCTCACCGTGGATGATCTTGTGTGGGATGCCCGTGCCAAGACGCTGACCATCACGCTCCCACCGATTGAAATCAGCGGCCCCGAATTTGATCTGACCCAGGTGCGCGAATATGGCACAGGCGCGGTGTTGATGACGTTGACTGATGTTGAGCGCCTGCTCGACCGGTCAAACCGCGCGAAAGCCAAAGCCGATGTGATCGCGCAAGCGAAGGCGCCGACGATGATCAAACTCGCGCAGGATGCGAGCATTCGCGCGATCACCCATAGTTTTGCTTTGCCACTGAATGCGGCGGGGGTAGAAGCGAAAGTGAAAGCGAGTTTCGCTGGCTAAAGCCCCTACCCTTTAGGGGAGGGGTTGGGGTGGGGGATGTCAAACGCATCTTCGTCCTGCCAGTTACACACGCGAACAATCCCCACCCCAACCCCTCCCCTGAAGGGGAGGGGCTAGAGTCAGGAGTTTAGACGATGAATGCACCTACCGCCAAATTCACCGGCACTGATATCCGCGAGGAAATCCTCAAGCTCAAGAAAGAGCGCAACGCGGTAATCCTCGCGCATTATTATCAGCGGCCTGAGCTTCAGGACATTGCCGATTTCGTTGGCGATTCGCTTGAGCTATCAAAGAAAGCCGCCGCGACCGACGCTGATGTAATCGCCTTTTGCGGGGTCAAGTTCATGGCCGATACCGCGAAGATCCTCAGCCCCCAAAAAATCGTTGTGCTCCCCGATCTTGATGCGGGATGCAGCCTTGAGGATTCGTGTCCGCCCGATAAGTTCAAGGCATTTCGCGCGGCGCACCCCGATCATATCGCGATTACCTATATCAATTGCTCAACCGAGGTGAAGGCGCTCTCCGACATCATCGTGACGAGTTCGAGCGCGGAGAAAATCCTGTCTCAAATCCCGCTCGACCAGAAAATCATCTTTGGCCCTGATAAGCATCTCGGCGGTTATATCGCGCGGCTGACGGGGCGCGACATGCTGCTCTGGCCCGGCGTCTGTATCGTCCATGAGGCGTTTAGCGAAACCGAATTGATCAAGCTAAAGGCCCAACACCCCGTCGCCCCCGTCGCCGCACACCCTGAATGCCCGCCGCATATTATCGACCATGCGGACTATGTGGGGAGCACGAGCGGCATCCTCCAATATGCAAAAGACATGCCCGGCCAAACGCTGATCGTAGCGACCGAACCGCACATCATCCACCAGATGGAACTCGCGATCCCAAACAAACTCTTCATCGGCGCACCCGGCGCGGATGGAAACTGCAATTGCAACATCTGCCCCTATATGGCGCTCAATACGATGGAGAAACTCTATGTGGCGCTCCGCGATTTGGAACCGAGGATCGAGATTGAGGAAGGGTTGAGACTGGCCGCGAAGAAGAGTTTGGATCGGATGCTGGAGATGGCGAGCACGAAATAGCCTTGACAGTGTGCGTCATTTTTGACACAAATTGCTCGTGACTATTGACCGAACAAAGAAAATCGCAGCGCGGTTTTTTGAAGCGGCCAATGGGAAGAGGCCTGTGCGCGACTGGATCGTCTCGCTTGATCTCGCCGACCGCCGCATAGTCGGCAAGAATGTTCAAAAGGTCGAGTATGGCTGGCCCATCGGAATGCCTTATTGTCGGCCACTTGGACGCGGACTTTGGG
>JAYUAU010000125.1:0-37572 GCA_043741135.1 Sphingomonadales bacterium
AAAACGTGGCCCGTCTGGGCCCCTGCCTTCGCAGGGGAACATCCTACTCTCAGGTGAAACAAGTAATTTTGTCAAAAAAGTCAAATGCGATTGCCCTGCGTACTGGCCCCTCAGCTAACCAACAGCGGCAAGAGTTCAGCCTTCAAAGACTTCCGCGCGTAAAATAGTCGGGTTTTGACGGTGTTTTGCGGGCAATCTGCAATCTGGGCGATTTCGTCGATTGATTTGTCTTCGAAATAGCATAGCCAAACCGCCTCACGGTGTTCAAAGCTTAAACCAGTAAGCGCCCTGCGTAATTGATTGCCTTCGCTCGTTTGTGCGGCGCGGTCATATGGCGAAGGAGCCGGATCAGCACATTCATTGGCGAATTCGGTCAGTTCAACGTCAACGCTGCTGGTTTCACGTTGTCTGCGCAGCCAGTCAATTGCCTTATTGCGCACGATACGCCTGATCCAGCCATTTGCATTTCCGCTACCGTTAAAGCGCCCTGCCTGCGCCCAGATGGCAGTAAAGGCTTCATCGACAGCATCTTCAGCCGCTGCCAGATCGCCCGCTAACAGCCCGGTGGCATAACGGATCATGATCGGCTGTTGTTCCCGGTAAAGCGTCGCAAACGCTTTCTTATTGCCCCGTGCGATGTCGAATAGCATCGTTTCAGTCTCCATTGTCTCAGTCTCCCCTGCTTGATGTCTCGTTTGCCAATCGAAATTCGCCCCACACGATGCTGTCTGTGATGTCGCGGTAAGTCCGAGTGCTGAGCCCCGCTTGGGCGGCGCTTTGGGTGATCTGGGCTTCGGTGTGGCACTCGATTTCCCAGCCAAGGCACACGCGCCGCCAGCCCGAGCCAAGGTGTTGCGGAACGAAGCTCGCGATGTGAATTGTGCCGTTCTGAGAGAGCCAATTGCGCGCCAGCCCGAGCAGAGCGCCAAGCGCTGCGGTTGCTCGCTGATCGGCAACGGTGGTGGCGCAGATTAGATCGAAAGGTGCTCGGGCTCCGAGCGAAGTGCTCAGAAAGTCCTTGGGTGCGGCGTTGACTGTGACGAGGGAATTTCCAAACGCCGCGTTGCTGCGCACCAAACACAACGGATCCGGATCAACAAAAGTGATGTTTGATAGGTCTTGATGTTCGAGCGTTCGTAGCGCGCGCAGATTATCGCCGCCGAGGATGCAAATCTGCGCGCCAGCTTGCCACGCGCGGACAAGCTTTTCCTCAGCGGTTTTCTGACGTTCGCGGATGGCACGAGCAAAGGTGAGGCAAGCTGTCACTTCGAATAGCCGGTGCGCTGTTGAGCTGCCCTCCGTCAGCGCCGATTGATCACGGATAAGATCGACCATTAAAGCGGGCTCTCGCGGCACCGCATTCGCAAGCGCGCAAATCGGGTCTTCAAGCAACAATGCCCATAAGTCATGTGCCTTGAGTGACGCTGACGCGGCGGCAAGCGCACTCTCATCTTGGGCGACCGCATCAAGCATCCCGACGAGCAATGTGATCCCGTCTTTCACATTGCCGGATTGGATTTCAGTGAGAATTTGATCGTAAAATTGGGTGTGCATCGTCTGCCTTTTGGTTCTGATGAACAAAGGCATAGGAGGGCCGCGCAAACCGAACGTGAGGGCGGCGTCAGAAGAGCGTCAAAAAGTGCGTGAGTTTTTTTGTGGACGCTTTATGCAAGGTGTCTTTGGGGTCGCACCACTTGGTTCAATCTGTAGCGTTTTATGTGCTTGAATTGCTGGGGCCGTTTCGGTTGCTGGCGCCCGATGGACGGCGCGTTGAGATATCGAGCAAGAAAGCGCAGGCGCTGATTGCGATGCTTGCTCTAGCCGGCGGTGGTGAGCGCACGCGAAGCTGGTTGCAGGACAAATTGTGGGGCACACGGCAAGCGACCCAAGCCCAAGCCAGCCTGCGCAATGAGTTATCGAGCTTACGCGCTGCTTTTGGTGGCAATGATGATGGGCTTTTAGGTTCGGATCATGCGCGGGTCTGGATCGATCTATCGCTGGTAAATGTCGATGCTCGGCGGGTTGTTGGTAGTGAGGGGCAGCTTGGTGAGCTGTTAGAAGGCCTTGATATTGCGGGCGAAGAGGGATTTGAAGACTGGCTTCGTGAAGAACGCGCACGGGTCGCGGAGTTGGTAATGCAGCGCGCTCTGCTTGCCGTGCAAAAACCTGAAGCGATACCGGTGGGCACTGATACGGCGCGTCTAAATTTTACCAAATTGCCGGCATTAGCGGTTCTCCCGTTCACAAATAAAACAGGCGATCTCGACAAGGATATTTTTGCTGAAGGCATCAGCGAAGATTTGCTGGATCGGCTTTCGCGGCTGCGCTGGTTGCCGATCATCGCGCGCAGCTCTAGCTTTCATTTTCGCGATAGCAATGTTGATCCCAAAACGGTGGGTGAACAATTGGGCGTTCGGTATTTGCTCGATGGACGTTTGCGCATTGAGGGCGAAAATTTGGTTTTGGCAGCGTCGCTTACCGATACCGATACGGGGCAAAGCGTGTGGTCAAACAAGCAAATAGTTGATGATGCAAAGCCAACAGCACTTGATAATTTCCTCACGGGGCTAACGCTCACTTTGGCTGCCAGAATTGATCAGCAAGAACAGAGCCGCGCGCTGCGCACGCCGCAAAGCGATCTTAATGTTCGCGATTTGATTTGGCGTGGTCGCTGGCACCTCAATCGCTTTACGACAGAGGATTCTGCAATTGCCCTGCAATGCTTTGGAGAAGCGTTAGCACAGGAGCCAAATTCACCCGAAGCAATTGTCCAAATGGCGAATGCTTTGCTGTGGGACGCCTGGGCCTTGCGTGGCGGGGATGCTCAGATTCGCGCCGTCCGGCAAATGGCGCAAAAAGCAATCATTGCCGATTATGATGATGCGCGCGGGCATATGATTGCAGGGATCGCTGAATGTTTTTTGCGTCAGCCGATCCGAGCCAAAGCGTTCCTTGAACGCGCGATTGATCTCAACCCAAGTTTGTTTTTCGCGCATGGCTATTTGGGCAGCACTCTATATTTGAATGATCAACCGCGTGCTGCGCTTGACGCGCTGAATTTCGCGATTCGGCTAAGCCCAAATGATCAGCATTTATTCCATGTTCTGGGTGAAATTGCGATGTCAAACCTGATGATGGGCGATCCTTTGATCGCGATCAACTATGCTGACAAATCAGTCATGCGGCGCCCCGCTTATTGGTTTGCGCATGTCGTCAAGGTGAGCGCGCTTGTTAAGATGGATGACATGCCCTCAGCGCGCCTTGCCTATGACGAGCTCATGAGCGCTAACCGCAAATTCGGCGAACAATATGTCGATTGGATTCCCTTTTGTGATCCCAAATGGAATGCAGGCCTCAAAAAGCATTTGAACCTAGCCGCACTTTGGAACGACTAAAGTCCGAACGGGAGACTGCATGTGCCAAAGCTAAAATATTTCGAAGCCATCAAAGCGGCGCAAGCCAAGACACGCACTGCCCCCAATACAACTCTTGAAGCGTTTGATTTCTCAGTTATCGCGGCAAAGGGGTTTTCGGCAAAGCTGAAAGAGGCGCTTTTCCGTAAATCGATCCAGCCGATTTACGCCATTGGTCGCGCCTTTTTTCCTGTGATGACGTTGGCGGGGATTTATCACATCACGCGCGACGCTCAGGTGCGCGATGTGCTGTCTCGGCCCGACACTTTCTGCGTGCCTTTTGGCCCTGAAATGGCGGAGCTTGCGGGTGGATCGACTTTTGCGCTCGGCGTTGATGGGCCCGAACATGACAAGCAGAATGCGCTGCTCCGCTCGATCATCAATCCTGCCAAAGATATGAAAACGATTGCCGATCTAACACGGCTTTTTGCCTCGGCTCTGCTTGAAAATAGTCATGGCCGGATTGATGCGATCAACGATTTGATCAAACGAACAGTCTCCGAAGTCTGCATTGCCTATTTCGGATTCGTGGTGGATGATAGCGACGCTTTTGCTGATTGGACGATTTCTGCGTCGGCCTTGCTGTTCGGCGATCCCACGGGTGATCCTAAGGTTCGCACGTTGGCGCTCAATGGCTCAGCGCGACTGTGCGCCGTGTTTGACGAATCTATCCGCCGTGCCCAGTTATTGCGGGCGCGCTTGCCTGGCGCAGAGGCGGATACTTTGGTTGATCGGCTCGTTGCGCTTCAACATGCGCAAAAGGAGAGCGATCCGATTAGCGACGCCCAAATCCGCGCGATCCTGTTTGGCATGGTGAGCGGTTTCATCCCGACAAACACACTCGCGGCAGGCAAGATGCTTGATGCGCTGATTAAGCGGCCTGAGGCGTATGAGAGCGCGGTGGCCGCCGCAAGAAAGGGCAGCGAGGGGCGCGAAACGCTCAAGAAGATTTTGCTAGAGGCAGGGCGGCTTAACCCAACGCTTTCGCCGGGGCAGTGGCGCTATTGCCCCGCTGAGGCGACTATCGACTTCAACGGAAAGGCCAAAATCATCCCCGCAGGATCAGTGCTGATGGTCTCCACCATGTCCGCTATGCGCGATAAAAAAGTGATCGCTGAGCCTGAACGCTTTTGGCCTGACCGCGTCGATGCATCTGGAAAGCCCGTTGAACCCGATCTTCTATTTGGCGGCGGCGTTCATCACTGCGTCGGCAAATATCTCGCGATTGAACAAATTACTGAGACGTTCATGGTGCTGCTGGCGGCTAAAAACATTCGCCCCGCACCGGGAAAGGCCGGCAAGCTCGTGTCAATCGGGCCTTATTGCCGCAATCTTGAAATGACCTTTGATACGCCATCATCGCAGCAATCGATGTTTCTGGTGATAACCCCCGTCGCGTCAGGCGCGTCGAAAGAAGTAGTTGACGCAGAGATTGCGCAACTTGGTCATCCAGCGATTGAGGCTGTCCAAAGCGCACTAAAGCAAACGGGTATCGTCCACTTTTGTTCATTGGCAACGATCAAGTCTGAACAGCGTCTCGACATTGTGTGGGAGCTGAGCGTCGATGGGCCTGCCCACGATGCGCTTGCGATCATATCGGATAAAATGGGTGATCTAATTCGCCCAATTTACGCGCATGCTGGTTTAGCTGCGAATGAAAATCTCGCAGAATTTCTCATACGTCACGCGGTGAAACTCCACGGCAAACCGTGGGGGCCAACGGGTGTCAACTTCAGTGGAACGGGCGAATTTTCGGTTTCAACGATCGAAAAGCAAGCGAAGTTTGCCGCGTTTGTTGAACGCGCTCTGGCTGATTTTCTGCGCAATAATGCAGGTCTTGGCAATCATTCGGTGCTGGCACTCAATCATGTGCGGCGTATCCTCGGGCAAGACCGCATCTTGCGCGCAACCGGGGCTGCTGACCAACGTTTGTTGATGGATGAGGCCGCGCGGGAAGGTTTCGGGGCGCAGGCACTCGTGCCTACCAACGCTGTGCTTCAGATGACAAAGTTTCCGATGGTAGATGCTGGGGATGCGCTCGGGCGGTTTGCGAAATCGCGTGACAGTGCGATGATCTGGGTGCCAGCTTTGGTCTTTGCCACGCTTTTCGGATGGTTGTTCTGGCGCAACATGGCGATTTCGGCGGAGGCTGGCCCGATTTGGATTGGCCTTGGCATCGCAATCAAAACACTGCTGGCAACGTTTGTCATGATGGCGGCGATACCGATAGCATTTCTATTGGCGATCCGTGCTGCTGAACGAAAAGATGTGTCAGATAGTGCGCCAGCCTCAATGGCCCATATCAAGGCGATTGAGGCCAACGAAAACACCCCAGGATATGCGCAGAATCACATCCTCGCGGTCGGTACGTTAAAGGCGGGCAAGCTCCGGATACTCGCGCATGCCTTTATGCTGTGGGCGATCCGTGTGCTGATTCAAACCAAATTCCGTCCCGGCTTCATCCACAATATGGGGACGATCCATTATGCGCGCTGGTGGTGCTTGCCCGGCACGAATATCGCTGCTTTCTATTCGAATTTCGATGGCAGCTGGGAGAGCTATCTCGAAGATTTTGTGACGCGCACAAATTACGGGATGACTGGCGCGTGGAGCAATTGGAAGGGGTTTCCGCCAACGCGCTTCCTTGTTCTCAAAGGCGCAACCGACGGCAGCCGTTTCAAACGGTGGGTGCGTACGCAGCAACAAGTGGTACCGTTTTGGTATAGCCGATTCCCCACGCTTTCAACCGATCAAATCCGCAACAATGCGCTGATTCACAGCGGCATCGCGCGCGCTCGGTCAAATAGCGAGGCTGAAGAATGGCTGCGCTGCTTTGGATCAATGCCGCGCGTTGAAAACCGGATTGAGAGTGATGAGGTTCAAGCGCTTGCGTTCACGGGGCTTGGCAAGCTCAAATATTCAACGTGCCTCACCGTGCAATTGCCGCCTGCGGGGGAGCGTGTGGGCGAATGGCTCAGCTGGGTGCGCGGTGCAACGCAAGCGCTCGATGTGCCCGCTGCCTCAACAAACGGTGCAGCCACCGGCGGGTTGATGGATAGCGGGGTGATTGTTCCCGTCTACGATATTTTCCGCGCAGTGAGCGGCTATGCGCTGGCCAATTCGCTGACAATTACGTTTGGAGATCGCCCGCTCGTTGGTGATGCTTCGATCTATGAAAATTCGCCGGTGGCTATTGATGCCTCGGATGATCAAAAGCACGGTATTGCAGACGCAAAACAAATGTCACGACGGGCGGTTTTCTTTGGCTGTTCGGCGGCTGGCCTTGCGAAATTCGAAGCGCCTAACATGGTCGCAGGCGGACTTGCGGAGGCTTTCCCCACATCCTTCCGCATTGGCATGGCGGATCGTGGTCACGCGCTTGGCGATACCGGCGGTGCCAGTGCGGATCGCTGGCGGTGGGGCGATACACCGCGTGCTGGCCAAGTCGCTGAGGCAGTCATTTTCATTTACGCCGAAAGTGCAGATGATTTGGCCTATGCATCTATGGTGCATTCAGGCTTGATCGAGAATTACGGCGGCCGCGTGATCAATGTGACAGACTGCGCGCCTGCGCGGATTGATCAGGCCGCAGATCAGCACGATTTTGAGCATTTCGGTTACCGCGACGGTATTTCGCAGCCCGTGATCAAGGGCACGCAGCGCTCACTCAAAGACGTGCCGGCGCGCGATATTGTTGAACCCGGCGAATTCATCCTTGGCTATGCCGACGGTCAGGGATTTTTTCCGCCCAGCGCCTTGCTACCACCTGAGGCTGATACAGCGCACAATTTGCCGCAACTTTCGGAGGTGGACCTCTCACGCTTTCCCGATTTTGGTAACCAGACCGCGAAGCAGCTCCCACGCGATTTTGGGCGTAACGGATCGTTCCTTGTCGTGCGTGAGCTTTCCCAAGATGTTGATGGTTTTGAGAAATTCGTGCGCGACAAAGCCGAAGAGATTAAGGTGAACTACCGCGATATCTATAAAGTGATTGGCCAATATCCCGATAAGGAATGGGTGAAGGCCAAGCTGATGGGGCGCTGGCCCAATGGTCGGCCGATGATTGGCAATCCGGTCAACCAGCCGCAATCCAATCCCAATGATCCCGATTTTGCTAAATGGAGTGCCGCCGAACGCGAAAATGATTTCGCTTACGGTGCCGATGATCCCCAAGGCATGGCATGCCCGTTTGGATCGCATATCCGGCGGAGCAATCCGCGCGATAGCAAACAGCCCGGTGACGTAACCGAGCAGAAGATTACAAATCGCCATAGATTGTTACGCAGGGGCCGAACCTATGTGCGCAAAAGTGAGAACGGGGCAGTCGAGCGCGGCATGCTCTTCGTCAGCCTGTGCACTGATCTGGAACGGCAGTTTGAATTTGTTCAGCAAGTCTGGTGCAATTCGCCCTCGTTCCATGGGCTAGCAAAGGAACCTGATCCGATTTGCGGCTTTGATGTTCCTGATCTTGACAGCCGATGCCCGGCTGAACGGAGCTTCACAATTCCAACTGCGGCTGGTTCACTAAAAATCACGGGGATGCAGAATTTTGTTCAGGTGATGGCAGGCGGCTATTTCTTCATGCCTAGTCGGTCAGCGCTTACTTATCTCACTGAGATTTCACTGAATAACAATATTGGGCGATAAGCAAACCATTCGTCGTTTTTCTATGAACTATTTGTCCGTCCACAGCGACTACATATTATCACGGGCAGGTGAGCGCAGCGGCACAATCAATGATGTCGCCTAATCACCGCAAATATATGGGATAAGCACATGGCGAGATATGATGATGTGGATGAATTGGTGGGGCTACTGCCCTTTTATGTGAGCAATAGACTTAGTGAGCCAGAGCGGCGTCAGATCAATTCAGCGCTTGCGAATTCAGATGAATTGCGCGCAGAATTGGACGAACAAGTTGCGATGGCGAGCGCGGTTAAACAACAAGGGGAAATGATGATGGCAGGTGCTAAGGATCCCAAAGTGCGATTGGCGGCTGTTGTCGCTCAATTGGAAACAAACGCGCCGCAACCAATGCCCGCTGCACCACGCACCAATTTGCGCAGCCTCTTGAGCTTCCTAGGCCCTGCCAAATGGCATGCTGCGGTGTCACTTTCGCTTGCCGTGGCGGTTGCGGGTATGGGGGGTACACTCATTGCGCAGAATGAAGCAGGGCAAGCGCGCGAAGTTCAAATGGCGGCGCTTGAAAAACGGTTGAGCGATGCTGAATTTCAGCTAGCCTCTGGCCCGGGCGGCAGCATCGTGCGCGGCAACATCATGCTTCAATTGCGCGATACAGCCCCATGGGCAGCGGTTGAGGGATTGTTGAGCGCGGAAGGCTTGACTATCGTTGGTGGCCCTAGTGATGGTGCGCTGACACTGTCGAGTGACGCTAAGGCGGGCGCGCTTGATGCGGTGATTGTGCGGCTGAAGGCATCCCCGCTCGTAGCGTCGGTTGATAAAGCGGTATGAAGCACGCCATCGCTGCTCTTCTGCTTGGATCACTCGCGTCAGTGGCGCTAGCGCAGCCAATCCCAGGGCAGGGGCAAACACCGCGCCAAGAACCGCCACGAGGCGGGAGTGGCGGCGGGGGCTTCGGCGGGATTGGTATTGGTATCGGGCTTAGCTTTGGGAAGAAAAAGCCCAAGGAGCCGCCGCTCGCACCACCGTTAGAGATGCGCGATGTGGATATTCCGGAATATGTATCTGATCAGATCATTTTTGTGACAACGGGGCAGGCGACTAATGTTGATGATATCATCCGAGCAGGCAAAGTTTTCTTGATTGAAGTGGCTCCCCTTGGCGAGGCTGGCATTACGATGATCGTCGCGCAATTGCCGCCGGCTGACAATGTACCCGCAGCACTCGCTAGGGTCTCAAAAATCAAGGGCGTCGCATGGGCACAACCCAATCATCAATTTCAATTGCTTGGGGGTAAGCTACCAAAACGTTTCGCGATCCACGCCATCCCTGAAAAGCAGCCGCGCGTGTCGGGTAACATCGTGATGATCGATGCGCCGGTTGATACAGCGCATGATAATCTGAAAGGCGCTGGCGTTGTGCAAAGCTTCTTTGGTACTGTGCAAAGGCCAGCACTCCATGGCACGGCGGTTGCGGCGTTGCTTGTGGGCACTGGCGATTATCCCGGCACTGCGCAAGGGGCGAAGCTGACCAGCCTAGCCGCGTTTGGCCCCGCAGCGGACGGGGCTTCACTGTCACGGACATCCTATCTGGCGAAGGCGATGAACGAAGCTTCGCGGCTTCGGCCCGATGTGCTCAATCTAAGCTTTGGCGGCCCAGTTGATCGCTTGCTTGGTGTGATGCTTGATACAATCCACAAGAACGGCGTGTGCGTATCGGCGGCGGCGGGCAATGGTGGGCCAACGGGCAGGGTGCTCTTTCCCGCGACCCATTCGGCAAGCCTTGCGGTGACAGCGGTTGACGAAAATTTGCGCGGCTATGCTTATGCGAGTCAGGGTCCGCGTGTCGATGTGTCGGGTGTTGGCGTTGGCCTGAATGCAGCCGCACCGGGCGGGCGGCGCGCGGTATCAGGCACAAGCTTTGCGACGGCGGTGATCTCAGGAGCGTTGCTGCGGATGCCCGCGTGCAATGGCGGGCGAAACCCGGGTGCGATGAAAGCGCAGGTTGCTGGACTCGCGCAGGATTTGGGAGTGCCGGGGCGTGATGCTGTGTTTGGGGCGGGGCTGTTCCGGTTAAGCGCGGCGAAGGTGAAATAAGAGCTACCCCGTCGTTAGATTAGCAAAGCGAGCAGCTCCGATTCAGTTCGTAACAGATTAAAATGTGTTCGTCTTTGCGAGCGAAGCGCGGCAATCCATCGGGTGGTGCCGCGAGTGGATTGCCGCGTCGCTGGGGCAAATGCCCCAGCCTGTCCTGAGCGGCTGGCTTGCCAGCCAGTCGAAGGGCTTCTCGCAAAGACGAATTTTGTTGCCCTTGGGTCAAACCATCCTAATTCGGACTAGCCGGTTTATTATCGCCGCTCGCGACCGCAAGCACGCCAGCACCAACCGCGAGCGCACCGACGACGGGGAGAACCCAGCCCGAAGTGCCACCGCCTGCTTTAACCCTCGCAGCCGAACCTAGCTTTGGCTTCTCCTTAATCAGAAGCTGCCCCGTTTCGATATCAGTGGCAGGGGCATCCGCGCGGCAGGGCGGTGTGTAAGGCACGCCGCACAATTGATTTTTTTCGGTCGCAGGGGGCGCATCAACCGGTGTGTCTGGCGCCTTTGTATCCGCTTTTGCTACAGGCTTATCCTTAATCAGAAGCTGCCCCGTCTCAATAGCGGCGGCTGGACTTGCTGCTAATGCGCCCATCAGCAGCGCGGCAAGTCCGACCGATCCGAGCGCTCGTTTCATTTTCATTTTCATTACATACTCCTGTTGCAACTATGGTTCACGCCGCGTGTCCCCACACCCTGATGTGTGAAAAGCGCGACAAGCACAAGTCGTAACAGCGCGATAAAAGGTTCATTGGTTGCAGAAATAAATTTTGTTGGCGGAGAGATAGGGATTCGAACCCTAGGTACCCTCGCGGGCACGCCGCATTTCGAGTGCGGTGCTTTCGACCACTCAGCCATCTCTCCGCTGAACGGGGCGTGCCCGCTGATCACGAGCGCGCCGATAGCCTGCTTGTCATTCAGTTGCAACGCACTAAATAGGAAATATGACTCATCTGTTCCATAGCAATGGCCAATCGCGGCTTCCCGATGCTCCCCCTATCTCACATGCTCGTTATGGCATTGGCGAAGTTGTGCGTCACCGCATTTTTGAATTTCGCGGTGTTGTGTTTGATGTTGATCCAATCTTTGCCAATAGCGAAGAATGGTATTCAGCGATCCCCGAAGATATCCGCCCGCGCCGTGATCAGCCCTTTTATCACTTGCTCGCGGAGAATGCGGAAAATAGCTATATTGCCTATGTCAGCCAGCAGAACTTGATCCCCGATGATGAGGAAGGGCCGGTTGATCACCCTGCGATTCCGGGCATGTTCAATGCGTTTGAAGATGGACGCTATACGCTGAAAAGCGAGCATAAGCACTAGGGGCGCGATGATATCAGGTCGATTTTGCCCAACCTATTCCGTGTCCCTGAGCCTGTCGAAGGGCTGCCCTTCCTATGTTGAGAAGGACAGCCCTTCGACAGGCTCAGGGTAAGCGGTGTTTGGATCAATGATAAGTCATCACGCTCTAGAAACTATTGAACAATCACATCGAACGTTAGTGCCATCACCGCGCCGTTGGCTATCGCGCTGGTGATAGTAATTACTGAACCACCTGAAAAACTCGCGCCAAACGGGTCGCTTTCATCGGCATCGATATTGTTGTCATCTTCAACTGTAGCGGCGCCTGCGCAACTCGTGCCGGATCGCATTGACCCCGGAACGAAACTAATTTGCGGGGGAAGTCCGTCGCTCGCGATAATGTTCGCGGCGGCGAGCGGGCCATTGTTCGTGACTAACAGGCAATAGCGGACAGTCGCGCCGGGGATCGCTTTGGGATTTGTCGTGCCGTTGACTGGATCGCTAATCACACTGCTCGTTTTTGAAAACACAATTGCTGCGGTTTGCACATTGAACAATATTTCGTCGATATTCCAATAATTGGCCTGCGTTTCAGTGGCGGCCCCCGTGCCCGGCCCGCGGATCAAACCGTTTTGCGCACCAACCGTGCTTGTTGTCGCGTCGCGCGCAAACACACGCAGCGTCCACCCTGTGCTATTCGTCGCGGATAGCGGAACCGTCGGCGCGGGTTGTGCGGGAACGCTGCCATTATTGCTCCAGATGGCATCGCCTGCGGTCACGTCGCCGTGGGTGCCATCGTTATAAAGTTGATACGGCCCGCCTGCCGCGAGCACGCCTGCGCTATCGTATAGCTGAGCTGTGACGGGAAGTGTCGCAGCGGTGGGCAGCGCGTTGACTTGGGCTGTAACCGGAATGATTTGCCCCGGAACAAAATTGAGCGATGGTGCAGGCGATGTAATATTGACGCCGAAGCCTTCAGGGGCACCGAGCGACGGCGTGACGATCGACCATTCGACATCATCGATCATGAACCATGTTCGATAGGTCGCTGCATGCGTTGATAGAATCGTAAGCGTGACCGTTTGGCCGGCAAGTGTGGCAAGCGATACTGACCTATTCCACCAAGGTTCAGCACCGGGTGCAACCGTCATGCCTTGTGTATGTGCGCCCGTTGTCGTTGTGTCCCAATCATTATACGGCTGATATCCTGAAACAGTTGCCGATTGAACGGCTCCGCCGAAATTCGGACTGAAAGGCGCTGTTGCATAGGCGATTGTCGGGCCAACGACATTGACCGTCGTAGCCCCTGCCGTCAGCCGCACGGTGAGAGTATCAAAACTTGAACTATCCCAACCTTGCGCTTTCCAGCGGATCGCAAAGTTGCCGGGATTTGTTGCGGGCACCACAAATGTGCGTGTGATCGTTCTTGTGCTATTTGCGCCTTCGTTCGCACTTCGCGCACCGATCAAATACGAAAAATCGCCGCTATTGGGGCTGCCATTGGTGTTTACTGGATTGGGGTTTGATCCCCCCCCATCGGTTGTAACTGAGACTGTTTCATTCGGCCGGACTTGCGCGTCAAGCGCAGCAGCGCCCGTTGGCGCAGCCCACCCTGCCGGTTGCGCCGTTCCTGTAGCACCACGTTCAAAATTGCCGTTGATTGGCGCTTGTGGATTAACTGGCTTCGCGCCGTTTTGCGTGACATCGAAATAGAGGTAGTAAGTCACCGCGCCAGCATCTTCGAGGATGAAGCGCACTTCGCCGCGCGCATTGCCCGCAAGGTCGGTAGCGCCGCCAAAAACACGGTCAGTAAATTCTTGGATAGTCGAAATTGCGCCGGTTGAACGAACGATGCGCGGGCTGTTCACATCAAATGTGCCGCTCACGCCCATCTGCGAGAGAAGGGCGGCAAAATCGACATCGAACTGGATTGTCGAATTGACCGCAGTTCCCGCAGGCACGTTGATCGGCACGCGGTAATGCCAATCGGGCGTCGTGGTAACCGCATTAACATCATACCAGGCAGGCGTGCGCAGATCTGCTAGCGCGGCTGTTGGCGGGAGCAGGATCAGCGCAAGCGCTACCAAAGCGCGCATGATCGCATTTAGCCTATTGATAACATATCCCATACTCAACGCAGATAAGCCCAATCCATTGCGATTTTATCGTTACGAATGCTTAAAACAATCGAAACTCGTCTGCATTTGCTCGCAAGCGGGTAATAAAGCAACCGGCGAACGGCCCATCTCGGTGGATTCTGTATCGTGGATGGTTGACAAGTCGCAGGGGCATGCCTAACCCGCCCTCTTTCCGCGCAGCCCCTTCGTTACCAAGCGATTCTGGGGTTGGCCTTTGTTGAGAAGAGATAGACTATGTTCGCAGTTGTGCGCACTGGCGGCAAGCAATACCGCGTTGCCGCTGGAGACAAGATTGTTATCGAAAAAATCGACGGCGCGGCTGGCGATACCATTGCTTTGAGTGATGTGCTGATGGCGGGTGACGGCGGGGAGATTGTCTCTGCCAGCGGGCTTACCGTTTCAGCTGAGATTATTGCGCAGGCGAAAGCTGACAAGGTCATCATCTTCAAGAAAAAGCGTCGCCACAATTATCGTCGCAAAAACGGCCATCGCCAACAGCATACGATCCTCAAAATCCTTGCGGTTGGTGCAGCCGAAGCCAAAGCGGCCCCCAAAAAGGCGAAAGCAGCCAAGCCTGCCGTCGCCGAAGCAGCAGCAGAATAAGGAGCACACACCATGGCACATAAAAAGGCAGGTGGTTCGTCACGCAACGGTCGCGATTCAATCGGTCGTCGGCTTGGCGTAAAGAAATTCGGCGGCGAAGTCGCGGTTCCAGGCAACATCCTCGTTCGCCAGCGCGGCACCAAATTCTATCCGGGTCGCAATGTCGGTATTGGTACCGATCACACATTGTTTGCCACCGTCGAAGGTCGCGTATGCTTCCACAGTGGAAAACTTGGCCGAACCTATTGTTCGGTTGATGCCCCGGCGATGGCGGCAGAATAATTAGGTGACGTCTAGCACGGGTCACCTCTGGGGTGGCCCGAAAGCTTGGCAAGCCAAGCTGATTTGAGGGAGACGGGCCACCCCGCCTCCCTTTTTTTGGCCCTGATTTTGGGCCAATCCACCTCTCCCTCGCATAGCATGTCACTGCGGCGTCATTAGATTGGCGTAGCGGGACGCAGAGAAGGAGACTTTCATGTTTGCGCGTACCGAAAGATTATTGCTGCGGCCGGGTTGGATCGAAGATGCAGACGCGTTGACGCAAGCGATTGCGCATGAAGATGTGGCGTTCAAGCTTGCGCGATTGCCCTGGCCATACCGCGTTGCTGATGCGCAGTGGTGGTTAGGGCTTGAGCGGGCGCAAGGCGATGTAAGCTTCCTGATTTTTTTACGGAGCGAAGCAGCGCCTATGTTGATCGGCGGCATTGGCATCCACCCTGACGAAAATGGCGCGCCTGAAATCGGCTATTGGCTCTCCCCCGATCACTGGGGAAAGGGCTATGCGACCGAAGCGGGCCGCGCGGTGATGAATATCGCGCGCTACGGCCTCCGGCTGCCACGGTTGGTATCAGGCCATTTCATCGACAATCCCGCCTCGGCCCACGTATTGCGAAAGCTTGGTTTCACACCCACCGGCCAAGTCGTACCGCGGCTCTGCCTCGCGCGCGGGCAGGACGTGCCATGCGCGCTTTATGAGGCGGAGTTAGCTGACTCCGCTGGCTGAACCATCTTCCGCATCAGCCCCTCTTGAGAGACGCTGGCGATCAGTCTGCCGTCACGCGTGAAAATTTTGCCGTGGTTCATCCCGCGCCCGCGCCCAGACCATGGGCTTTCGCATACGTATAGCAGCCAATCGTCAGCGCGGAAATCGCCGTGAAACCAAATGACGTGATCAAGGCTTGCGGTCATGATCTCACCCTTCATCCAGTTCAAACCGTGTGGCATCGTGCATGTGCCGAGCAATTGCATATCCGATGCGTAAGCCGCCACGGCGCGGTGGAGTGCTGGATCATCGCCAATTGGTGCCGCAACACGAAACCAACTGCGCTGAAGCGGCTCCTGCTTTTGATCATTCATCCAAGGCCGCACGTCAACAGGACGAAATTCGATGGGGCGCGGGCGCGTAAACATTGCTCGGTAGCGCTCGGGTATTGTATCGATCACTTTGCCACGAAGCTCGAAATCATTCCGCAGCATCTCAGGCCCCGGCACATCGGGCATTTTCTCTTGATGCGTGAGGCCGTCTTCAAGCTTATGAAATGAGGCTGCAAAATTGAGAATTGGCTTGCCCTGTTGCATCGCTATAACGCGGCGTGTTGAAAAGCTTCCTCCGTCAAAGTCCCGTTCAACCTTGTAGGTTACCTCATGATCCTCGCTGCCCGGCCTCATGAAATAAGCATGGAGCGAGTGCACCGCCCGCTCCGCTGGCACAGTCTGTGTCGCGGCGGTAAGCGCCTGCGCAATGGCCTGACCACCAAATAACCGGCCAACACCGTGCGGATTAAGCGCGCCCCGAAAGAGATCAGCGTCAATTTCAGTGACGGTGAGCAATGTCACAAGGCTAGCAGCAAGCTCGGCGGGGGAGGGATGGGTCATAGATATCCTGACGGAGTGTGGTCGATTGCCCCTAGCGAATTTCTACTGCGAGGCAATGCTTGACCAGTTTTGCATTTTGATTAGGACTTTGGCGATGTGGATTTCAGCAACCGTGACGCGTTAATGCAACTATTCGCGGCTCACCCTTTTTCGCCACCCGGCGACATTACGGCGCTCCGAGCGAGTGTTCGGACGCTTGTTGCTCAGCACGAGCACAAGTGGAACCCAATCAAACGTGCGAATAGTTGGACAACGGCTGATCCAGATTTCAGCCGCATATTGGGTGCAGCGGGTTATCTGGGGATGGTGTGGCCCAAACAATATGGCGGGCATGAGCGCCATCCACTTGAACGCTATGTCGTGATGGAAGAATTGCTGGCGGCGGGCGCACCCGTGGCCGCGCATTGGATTGCTGACCGGCAAACGGGTCCGCTGCTGCTGCGCTATGGCACCGAAGATCAACGCCAGAAATATCTGCCCGGTTTCGCGCGCGGCGAAGCTTATGCGTGCATCGGCCTTTCCGAGCCCGGCGCTGGCTCCGATCTAGCGAGTGTGCGCACGAGCGCGCGGCGGACTGATGATGGCTACCGCGTCAATGGTCAAAAACTGTGGACGAGCGGGGCGCATCATGCCCGTGCCATCCTCGCGCTTGTTCGTACCGAGGAAGGCTCAGAGCGCAATGCTGGCTTAAGCCAGTTGATGATTGATCTCAATACGCCGGGCATTACAGTCAGGCCAATCATCGATATGAGTGGCGCGCATGATTTTAATGAAGTTTTCTTCGATGATGTTTTGGTGCCGCACGGCGCGCTCGTTGGTGTCGAAGGCGAAGGCTGGCGACAAGTCACCGCTGAACTGGCGATAGAGCGATCAGGGCCTGAGCGCTATCTATCAAGCCACGCGCTGCTTGTTGCGCTGATCGAAGCCGTCGGCCCCGCGCCAAGCGACGTTATCGCCGCGCTGATCGGGCGGTTAACCGCTGAGATGTGGACACTGCGCCAAATGTCGATGTCAACTGCGGCTAAACTGGCGAGCAGGGAAGACCCCAATGTTGAAGCGGCGATTGTGAAAGAGCTAGGCAATGCGTTTGAACAGGCTGTTCCAAAGCTCATTCAGGCAGGCGTCGATCATAATGTTGAACTGGGCGATCAAAGTTTGCTCGCGCGGCTCCTCGCGCATCTCCTGATCGCTTCACCAAGCTTTTCGCTGCGCGGCGGAACGCAGGAAATACTACGGGGCATTGTCGCCAAAGGATTGGGTTTGCGATGAGCACATCACGGTTGCTTTTGACTGATATGGCAGCGGGATTGTTCGCGGAACTCAAAGGCTGCGATTTCGCTTCAGGTTGGCCCAAGCTTGCTGAAGCGGGGTTTGCTAGCCTGCTGGTGAGCGAGGAAGAAGGCGGGTTTGGCGGCGATTTCGGGGATCTTTTTGCGGTTATGCGGCTTGCTGGTTTTCACGCTCTGCCGTTACCCTTGGGTGAAACGATCATCGCGCACTGGCTGTTGCGGCAATCCGCTATTGTGCCGCCCGAAGGCGCGCTCACATTAGTCGCTGATGACGTTCGTGCGCCGTGGGGTCGTGACTGCGCTGCTATTGTGAGCGTTGCGCAGGATGAATTGAAGTTGTTCAGCGCGGCCGGTTGCACATGGGAAGAAGGCGCATCACCGAGTGGCGAGCCGCGTGACCGCTTACTCAGTAACTCAAACCCCATAGCCTCCGTGCGGTGCAATGTTGATTTGTTCGCTGTCGGGGCCTTCTTGCGGGTGGCGCAAGTGGCGGGTGCGCTTGATGCCGCACTCAAGCTGAGTATCGATCACGCCAATACGCGCATTCAGTTCGGGAAACCGCTCGCCAAATTACAAGCGGTTCAGCAAAACTTGGCGTCTTTTGCCGCTGAAGCCGCAGCGGTGAACATGGCGGGGCAGGCCGCAGCCGACGCGATTGATCAGGGTGATGCTAGCTTTGAAATTGCTGCCGCCAAAATTCGGGCGAACATATCAATTGGGATTGGCGTTGCAATAGCCCACCAAGTCCACGGCGCGATTGGCTATACGCAAGACTATGCGCTTCACCATTTAACGAAGCGCTTGATGGGGTGGCGCAGTGAATATGGTAATGATGCCTATTGGTCGGTCAAGTTGGGGCACCGTGTTGCCAGAGGCGGCGGCGCTGGATTGTGGCATGAATTGACTGCGCGGACTGACCGGCTTTTGTTCACTCTTTTGTTACCGTCTTCATGATAGAAGCGCTGAATGAATGAGATTAAGCCCCCACGTCCGCGCTCGGCGGTCTCTCACGGTGTCGGCATAGCAGGGCTTTGCGGCCTGTTTAGCTGGGTGTCGATTGCAATCTATTTCGGGTTGGACGGCCCCTATTCAGCGCTCACCAATGTGCTGGCGTGCGGAATACCGATGGTGTTGTGGTCAGTCTTTGTTGACCGCGTTCACCGCAATCCGACAACGGGTATCGACTGGAATAGCGCACCGCGGCGCTGGAGCGATATCAGTGAGGTTTCGATCACTAAACTAGCTGGGCTTTGGGCCACATGGGCGATAATCGCGTGCCTTTACTGCATCTTCCGGTTCTACTGGCGCGGTAATTATCTATTTGCGATGGAGATGCTGACCGCTGCTGCCGTGCCGATGTTCATCCTATCGGTGCCCTATGTGATCTGGCTTGACCGGCGCTTGATGGAACCAAAGGACGGTGCTTGGCATTTTGGCGCACTGCTGATGGGCCAAAATGATTATGTACCGTCTGAAATTCATTCACATATGCGCAGCTGGGCGGTCAAAGGATTTTTCACTGCATTCATGTTCTCGATCATTCCTGGTAGTTTCCATGATGTTGTTGCCGCGAATTGGGTTGACGTTCGGTCAAACCCAGTCGCGCTCATTCATTGGCTGATCGCACTGATGTTCGTGATTGATATTGGCATGGCGATGGTCGGCTATTTGCTCACGATGAAGCCGCTAGACGCGCATATTCGTTCCGCCACGCCTTATGCAGCGGGATGGGCGGCAGCGCTGCTCTGCTATCCCCCTGTCGTGATGATGGGCGGCAGTAGCCCGTTTGATTATCATCCAAACACCGCTGAATGGAATGTATGGCTCGCGAATTATCCTGTGCTGCTTTACAGTGTCGGAGCGTTGCTTGTGGCACTTACCGGAATTTACGCTTGGGCAACGGTCGCATTTGGTCTTAGGTTTTCGAACCTCACTGACCGGGGTATCCTCACACATGGCCCTTATGCTTGGACGAAACATCCCGCTTATTTGGCGAAGAATTCGTTCTGGTGGCTATCGACGCTACCGTTCCTTGCGACGAACGGCAACATGGTCGATTCGGTGCGCAACACAGTTATCATGGCAATGGTGAGTGGCATTTATTATTGGCGAGCGCGTACTGAGGAATGGCACCTCAGCGCTAATGTCGAATATCGCGATTATGCGCAGTGGATGGACAAATACGGCCCTATCACAAGCTTCATCAAGCGGTTAACCGCAAAGCGGAGCAGTGTGGCGCTTTCCCCCGCTGAATAGCTTACGCAGGGCAGGGATATAGTTTTTTCATCATCGCAAAGAGCGCTGATTGAACTGACGTTGATTTGCGCTGAGCCACCGGAATAGCGCGAAACGACGCCATCATCGCATCCGAATCGAGTTTACCCTTTGCAGGCGGGCAGCTGTGCGCAGGCTTTCCCGCCGCTTTCTGCGTGCTCAGAATCACACGGTAATTGACCATTGATGATTTGACTTCGTTTTTGATGATCGGAAGATCTGACGACATCAGCGCGAGCGGCCCCTTTGCTTCCAGCGCATCAGCCTTTGCTAAAAAGGTCGATAATGGCATTGTTTGCGCGAGAAGGGGTGCAGACGACACAAGCGCAACGATCAAGAAAATTGGGTGTATCTTCATAAAATGCTCCTTGTGAATTAAAAGCTCATCTCGTCATAGATTTTTGAGAGATCACCGCCCCATTCGCCATTGTATTTGTTGAGGAGGCACTGTGCCGGCGTGATCCCACTATCAACAATTTGATGCAGTGGGTTGAGGAACGCGGTTTCATTATCGCCCATTGAATTGACTTGGCCGCGCGCGGAAAGTCCGTCGTGCGCAATCGCGAGGATATCCCTGCCAACGTCTTGCAGACTGCGGCCATCGGGCGCAATCGATGCAAGGCCAAGCTTTGGCACATCGGCGCGGAGGTTTTGCTGATCCTCAATCGACCAATCTCTGACTAAATCCCACGCGGCATCAAGCGCGCCTTGATCATAAAGCAAGCCAACCCAAAGTGCGGGTAGCGCACAAATCTTGTTCCACGGGCCGCCATCGCTCCCGCGCATTTCAAGGAAGCTTTTAAGCCGGACTTCTGGGAATGCCGTGGAAAGATGATCATTCCAATCACCAATCGTAGGTTTCTGCCCCGGATATGCCGCAAGATTACCGCCTAGAAAGTCTTTGAAATCCAGCCCCGAAGCATCAATATATTTGCCGTCTCGGTAAACGAAATACATCGGCACATTCAGCATATAATCGGCATAGCGTTCGTAGCCAAAGCCATCTTCAAATACGAAAGGGAGCATGCCGGTGCGCGCGGGATCGGTATCAGTCCAGATATGGCTACGGTAAGATTGATAGCCGTTTGGCTTGCTTTCGGTAAAGGGTGAATTGGCAAAAAGCGCAGTGCCAAAGGGCTGGAGAGCAAGGCTCACGCGGAATTTTTTGACCATATCGGCTTCGGATGAATAATCGAGATTAGTCTGGATCGTGCAGGTGCGCAGCATCATATCGAGGCCCATGCTGCCAACGCGCGGCATGTGGCGCAGCATGATCTCGTAGCGACCCTTGGGCATGATCGGCAGATCAGCGCGGGTCTTATCAGGCCACATACCAAGCCCAAGGAAGCCAAGACCAAGTTCAGCGCCGACCTCTTTGACTTGCTTCAAATGCCTGCCAGTTTCAGCACAGGTCTGATGAAGGTTCTCAAGCGGAGCGCCTGAAAGCTCTAACTGTCCTGCGGGTTCAAGGCTGACATTACCGTCAGGCCCGCCGAGCGCGATCACATGATTACCCTCGTAAATAGGTTCCCATCCATAGCGGGTAAGCCCCATGAGAAGATCGCGGATACCACCGGGTTCACCGTAAGATGGCGCGCGCTTATCGGCAGTTCGATATACAAATTTCTCATGTTCAGTGCCCATCCGCCAGCGTTCGCGGGGTTTTTCCCCGCCTGCAAAAACGCTGATCAAATCGGCGCGATTTTCAATCGGGGGGTCGGCTTTGCCGGTATCGTTTTTTGTGCTCATCGCAACCTTCTAGCTAAGCCGGTTGCAAATGAAAACGCCTATTACAGCGGGGCAAACAATAGCTTATTTTATCCGCGCACGGAACGATATTGCAAAATTAGGTGATGGTGGTGATGCGTTGCTTGCCATCGCGCCTTTGGGGTTGATGCAGACGTGCCGGACATTGATGTCATATCCTGCGAGAGGCGTGTACGTGCAGGCGGCAAAGCTAGTGGGTGTCGGCACCAGATTGGAATAGCGCACGTCAGTCGCTGCACTAAAGGTCAACCCGCCAAGACTTTGAGTGAATGTAACGGGTGTCGTTTGCGGCCCGGCATCATCAATGTCGCTATTGTAGAAGGTTAAACTGCTCGGCAGAGGATCGACAACAAATACGCTATTGGTATCGGTGGAACTTGAACCCGTGTTTGAAACGCTGATCGTGTAGAGCACATCATTGCCGGGCAGCGCAAAAGGACTTGTGCCCGATGGATTGTAAACTGTGGACGATTTGAGCGCGGTCAGTGTCGCCACGCCAAGGATGGTGAGCGCATAATCCTCAACCTCACCGTTTGACATGATCAATGTTGAAGGCGGCGAGTCGAGCGTGGTTGACCAGCGGAATCGCACAAAAGTTTGTGTCAGTATGGCAGTTGACGGCGCGGTGATCGCGATACCGATGGTGCCGGTAGCTGGGTTGGTATCGCCAGCGCCATTATCAGCGACATTGGTGGCAATTTGCTCGCCCGGATCGAGAAAGTCTCCGTCACCGTTCCAATCAATCCAGCCTTGCAGTCGCCCGTTGGCTCCCGTGACGCTGACAGTGGCAGTCGTTACAAAGGTACGGCGGTAGGCGGGGGCAGTATAGCCATCGTCACCCGTGTCGCCGACGGCATTGGCATTGGCATAGCGCACCGCCTCAGTCGTGTTGACTGCTCCAATTCGGTATCCCGCTAAGATGTCATGGACGGGATTGCCGTAAGACGCGGGCGCATCACTAAAATCCTGTGGGCCAGGGGGTGAAGGAGCAACCGTTGCAAATCCCGGGCAGCCAAAATCAAGCGACGTCAGCCGCGTATCAGTGCCCGTGCCTAAAGTGCCAGTTCTGTAGCTAAACGAACTGGTGTTGGTATAGGCGGCTGACACGATGTTTTGCGTTTCGGTTTCGCTGATCCCGGGCGCGGTAAACGTTGTCGAGGCTTCAAAACGGCGACGCGTTGGCGATGAAGGCCCTGATGCATTAACGGACAATCGCGTTGGCGTTTCGAGATAATAGCTCACTTGCTGCGTCGTCGAAAATTCGGCGTATTCGCGAATGCTAGCGCCGTTGCCGTCAACATCGATTGCCGATGTGACAAAATCAAAGGTGAGGGGAGTGGTGGTGCCCGCTACAAAGAAATCAAAGGTAAAATCCGCACTTCTTTCATTCGTGCCAGCAAGTTCGGGCTGAAAATTGCCGACCAGCCCTGTATCATTATCAAATGTCGCCAGCGTCGCGCCGTTGTTGAGCGCGTTGATCGTTACCCGCACATCGACGCCCGTCGCTGCATTCGAATAGCGGTAAACCGCACCCACGCTGCGTGCCGTGCCTGAAATCAACACGGGGGCCGATAGATTGAGCGGTGTTGCTGGTCGCCCCTGACAGCTTGTGGCGACTTGAGCTGAAACAGATTGCGACGAAACCGCGCAGAATATCAGCGCGGAAGCCTTCGCTCCCGCTGACAATGCACCCATGAACCAGCGCGAATTCGCTAACAAAGGCAAATTTTGATGATTGTGAATGCGCACGATGATCCAAAATTGCGTGATTTAATCCAAGATGGATTTATATAAGCAATTAGGCTTAATTCATCGTTAAGCATCACAACTTCTATGCCAGATCAGATAACGCGGCACCGCAAAAGTATCGAAAAATTTGAACTTAACGCCATCGTGCCCTTTGGATTGATGCGCACATGCGTGATCGTGGCATCGACGCCGCCGGCATCAGGTGTTGGAATATAAGCCCATGTTGTGCCGCCGTCGTTCGAAAACTCCAAATCATCGCTAATGCTCGCAAGCCCCGAATATGTGTAAGTAAGCGTTGATGACGGGGCTCCGTTGACGAGCGCAACCGGCCCTGACCCTAGCCCGCCAAGATCCCCGACAAAAAGTCGTGCTTGAGCGGGAAGTGTATCAACCACACTTATGCTATTATTGGTGACGGTATAAGCCGAGGGGCTTGATACAGCGATAGTATAAGCGACGAACGCGCCGGGGATAACCTTTGGGTTGGTGGTTCCGTTGACAGGATCTGAAAACGCAAGCGAAGTCTTTGCCACTATAAGCGGCGGCCTGAATGTATTGGTATATGTGCATGTCAGCGTTGCCCCCGCCGCTGCCTCGGGAACGATGATCGTATTGGCTGCCTGGCCATCGGTTCCCGATAATGTTCCCGCCGAGCAGCCCAGAGCCGAGGCATAGTTGGCGGACATTCCGGTCGTGAATACTTCAGCGGGCAGTGTTCCATTGTCGCCGACAAGCACTGAAACGGCAATGCCTTGATCGGTTTCATTGGCGCTATTGGCAATCGAGTTGAAGGCGACAGTGTTCGTCGCGAACCCGCTTGTTGCAGGCAATGTCACCGCATTGTTAAGGATAGCATTCACCCATGTCTTTTGGAGACGGAGCATAGCCGCGCGCCGCGAATTAGTGATCGAGCAGACGATTTGTTGGTTAAGCGCGGTTGCTGACACTGTCCAATTTGGCGCGCTGCCCCCCGGCGTATAGCTCAGGCCTGACCTCGTGCAGGCAATTGTCGCGTCGTAAGTGGCAAGCGTTGACGTGCTTCCCGCGTTCATCGCATCGCTTAAGCGGTAGGTGACACCAGTGTTAATCAACGATGCGCCTGTGCTCGCTTGCTGTCCCGTGCCGCTGCCGCTTGTCGTTCCCGACGATAATATGACGCCAGTGGCGGTATCGGTGACAGCAATCTGGAATTGATCGCTTGTGCGCGCACGTCCAGAAACCGCTACGATTTTATTGAGAATGACAGACGTTCCCGATGAGGTGACAGTGCCCGCGCATCCTGACGAGCTCGCCGCTAGACCAGGATCGAACAGCACGCTCGCTGGAATGATTTCAATTACACCGCTTGGTCTTGTCCATCGCAACCTTAAATGATTGATACCACCCGCATTGTTCCAATAGAGTCGAAGCAAGATACACGCATTGGCAGAAGGTGAACTGACGACACCTGCCAAATTTTCAAAAGTATTTTCATTGGCGGTGAATGACGCTGCGTCGCCGACGGGAAGGTTATAACTGGCCGTACGGTAATTGATGTTTCCAAAATCGCTTGAGAGATCGAGATCGACCTCATCATCATGCGCGGCGGCGAATGTGAATGATCCTGCGGTGGGAAATTTGATCAGTGCATAGACAACACGGCCTTGCGCATCGGCTTGGCATGTTGCGCCTGTGCCTGCCGGATCATAGCCCGCGCCCCCTGCAGAATTTGTAAGGTTGCAGAGTGATCCGGCAACCGCTGTGAAGTTGATATCGGGGCTGGTTCCTGTGCGTGTCGCATTGTTAATGTCAGCCGCGATTGTGCGCAAAAGATTGCGGTTGATAGCGCTAGTGGCACTGTTGTTATCATAACTTGGGCCGGGCTTATCTTGGTTGCTTGTGCCGAGGATACCTTGCGTACCCTGATAATCCTCCCACACAACAGTGGCGCGAGCTGGCGCGGATAGCATGAGTGGTATCGCGACCATCATTACCAAAAACAAACGCAAAACGGTCATAATTTCTCCCATTTCCGATGTATATTCTGGGAGTGAATTTTAGGTTAACTGCGTCAGCACCAATCGCCCGCTTTTGCCATCCATAGCGAAACTGCGGTGATTGCAGCGGTCTCTGCGCGCAAAATTCGCGGGCCGAGTGAGATTGGCTGCGCTTGAGGCAAAGCGCGAATTGCGGTACGCTCTTCTTCATCAAAACCGCCTTCGGGGCCAATCAGGATAGCGGCGGGGTCAGCGACAGGTTCAAAGCGTTCACCGCCGGCTTCATCGGCAAAATACAGCACCCGCTCGGCTGGCCAATCACGAAGCAGCGCGTTTAACTTGATCGCTTCGCCAATTTCAGGAAGGGCGGTTCGTCCGCATTGTTCAGCGGCCTCGATCATCGTGCTGCGCAGACGATCTTGATTGATCCGCTCGATGATCGTTCGCCGTGTGATTACGGGCTGATAGCGCGCAATGCCAAGCTCGCACGCCTTTTCAACGACCATATCAAGCCGCGCTTTCTTGATGGGAGCAGCAAGCAGCCAGAGATCTGGCACGCTTTCACGCGGACGAAGATGCGCACTCACGGTAAAAATGATGTTGCGTTTTCCAACATGATCAGCAATCGCGAGCCATTCACCCGTGACATTATCAAATAATTTGAGCGGATCACCAGCTTTGAACCGCATCACTGAAATCAGATAATGCGCCTGTGATCCCTCAATCCGCAAGCTCGCGCCGTGCGCCAATTCACTTTCGACGAATAAGCGCGGTGTGCTTTGGGGTGGCCATGCGGGCGTTGCAGTCATAAAGCCTGTTAGCATGACTGAAGCGCAAACCAAGATAGTTCCTGATAGCGAACATCGCGGCTTTATAGGCTTGCTTCCCCGTGGTGCGCGCCCATTTGCACTGCTCGCAAGGTTTGATCGTCCCATCGGATGGTGGCTGCTTTACTGGCCCTGTGCTTGGGGGTTGTTGCTCGCAGGCGGCGCGCGACAGCATTGGCCCTTGCTCATCTGGCTGCTGATCGGCGCGATTGCGATGCGCGGGGCGGGGTGTGTTTATAACGATATTATTGACCGCGATCTTGACGCGCAAGTTGAGCGAACCCGGCTGCGCCCAATTGCGAGTGGTTCGGTCTCGCTCAAGCAGGCATGGCTTTGGCTGGTCATTCTGTGTCTGATCGGTCTTGTCGTTTTGCGTCAGCTCAACTTTAATGCCCAGTTATTGGCACTAGAAAGCCTTTTGCTCGTCGCGGTCTACCCCTTCATGAAGCGGATAACTTGGTGGCCACAAGTGTGGCTGGGAATGGTGTTCAGTTGGGGTGCGTTGGTAGGCTCGATAGCGGTGGCAGGCCATGCGCATTTACCGATGATTTTCCTCTACCTCGGAAGCGTCAGCTGGGTGATTGGCTATGATACGATTTATGCGCTGCAAGACCGTGAGGATGATGCGCTCATCGGGGTGCGGTCATCGGCGCTCCGGCTGGGCAATAATGTGCGCGGCGGGGTCTGCGCCTTTTATTTAGTAGCGCTCACGTGTTGGGCGCTGGCGTTCTGGTTAATCCGCCCGCAAGTCTTGGTGTTAGCGGCGCTGATTCCCGTCGCCATCCACTTTGCGTGGCAAGTGGTGAAGCTTGATACCGAAGACGGCGGCGATGCACTCACCAAATTCCGCAGCAACCGATTTGCCGGACTTTTAGTCGCTCTCGCCTGCGCTGTTGTGGGCAGCGCAGGCTAAACGTCTCACCCAAAAATCGCGCCCCATTTCCGCTTTACGCGGTTTTTCCATGCGCCGCGGTGGTAAGCGTCGCTTGCGAGTAAGGGCATTACTGATCCAGCCTCAGCAAAGACCATTTGTTCGATGCCGGTATTCACCTTGCCCCAGCTGGCCGCCTCTTGCAGCGTTGAGGATGAGCATGCCCCATCACGCACATCGGCAACGGTGATCTGCACCGCATATTTGTGAACTTGGACATCGTCAGCCCCGAGGATTTCTGCGCAGACCACAGTGTCTTGAATGAAGTTTTTGGGCACGCCGCCGCCGATCATGAGGAGGCCAGTGGTGCCCGCCTTGATCTTAATATCAGTGAGTTCGCGGAAATCGGCGATGGCGTCGAGCACCATATAGGGCTTGCCTTCCTTCGCACGGTCAACCTGATGCTTGACGAGGCCAAATCCTGCCGAGCTATCAACGAACGCAGGGCAGAAAATCGGCACATCATGTTCGTAGGCAAGCTTGACGAGACTGTTATCCTTCTTGCCATGCTCAACCAGATATTTGCCCATTTCACGAATGAACGCGCGGCTCGAATAGGGCTTTGGCTCCAGCGAATTGGCGATTTCAAGGATCGTGTGATCGCAATCCTGCAACTGCTCCTCGTCGATATAGGTATCGTAAATCCGGTCGATTAGCAGCGATCGCAATGTATCATCATCAGGCACTTCAAGCGCCTGATAATGTTTGTGGCCAAGCCCTTCGAAGAAATCCATATCTACAATGCTCGCGCCCGTCGCGACGATGCCGTCGATCATATTGTTGCGGAGCAATTCGGCATAAAGATCCATGCAGCCGCCAGCCGAGGTTGAGCCTGCAATGACGAGGAAGATCGAGCAATCAGGGTCTTCGAGCATCTGGTTATAGATGTTCGTGGCGCGCGCAAGATCGCGGCTGGTGAAACTCATCTTGCCCATCGCATCAATGATCGGGCGCGCGTCGAAACTCGTGATATCGATATGTTCAACGGTGGTGGAGAGGAGTTCAGCCTTGCGCTGGGCGTTGATCTGGGTGGTCATGGTTCGTCCTTCAGTAGTGAGTCGGTTCCCCAGCGAAGGCCGGGGCCCAGACGGGCCGTATGTTTGGGGCTGGGCCCCGGCCTTCGCCGGGGAACAGTGCTAACTGTATGTTACAGCTTAACGACGTTCGATGCACGACGTTCGGGCACGATTTTGCCGTAAAGCGTATCCATCGGCTCATCACTCACGTCATAAGTATCGCCCGCGCCAAAACCGTTAAACCCCGTCCGCATCGCGCAACCATAAGCGCCGAGCATCCCGATTTCGATGTAATCGCCCGTTTGAACGTCAGCAGGCAGCATGAATGGCCCTGCCATATGATCGATATCATCACACGTCGGCCCATAGAAACTGAACGGCATATCGCGCGCGTCTGATGTGGTTTGCCGAAGAAGTTCAACCGGAAAACGCCAGCCGACGTGCGCTGCATCGAACAGTGCACCGTAAGCGCCATCATTGATGAACAGTTCATCGTTGCGCCGTTTTTCTACGCGCACGATCAGCGAGCTATATTCAGCACAAAGCGCGCGCCCTGGTTCGCACCATAGTTCGGACGAGTAACTGACGGGCAGATCTTCAAACGAGCGGTGGATTGCTTCGAAATAGGCTTCAAGCGGCGGTGGCACCATGCCCGGATAGACGCTGGGAAAGCCGCCGCCAACGTCAACCACATCGACCGTAACGCCTGATTCAACGATGGCGAAACGAACGCGTTCCATCGCTTGGGTATAGGCGGAAGGAGACATTGCCTGACTGCCAACATGGAAACAAATACCCAGCGCATCACTCGCCTGGCGCGCTGCGATTAACAAGTCTTTGCTTTCGCTCGGATCAACGCCAAACTTTGAGGCAAGACTGAGTTTGGAATGTTCGGACGACACGCGAATGCGCACGCAGAGTGTCAAATCCTCTGCACCCTTGGTTTCGCGGACAATTTTCTCAAGCTCTTCAATCGTATCAAGCGAAAACGTGCGCACGCCGTGTTCGAAATAGGCCTCACGAATGGCCTCCGCGGCTTTCACCGGATGCATGAAATGAAGCGCTGCTGCGGGCAAAATGCCACGCACTAATCGCACTTCAGAAATTGACGCAACGTCATAATCGGTGATGCCGCTCTCCCACAGCACCGCAATCAGATCAGGCGAGGGATTGGCTTTTACAGCATAGAGCGACCTCCCCGGAAACTTTTCCGCAAAGAAACGGGCGGCTCGCGCGGCTGCACGGCGACGATTGAGTGTAACCGGTTGAACCGGCTGCAATGTCTGGACTAAATCCAGCACTTCATGTGAGTTGTGCAATTCAAGGGACCTCCAAAAGGGTATGCGAGTTTTCAAAGGCTGCCTTGCGGTTATTGGAAGTCCCCCTGGGGCAGCGAAGATGCGTATATGATCAGCGCTCCGCCTTGTAAAGTATGCATGAATGGATAATTTATTGGCTATGATAAAGCCTAACCTTATGCGTAAAACGCCTACGTCTGCGGGGGTAAAAACCGCTGCGAATAAGATCGCCGCGATACTGCCGCCCAGCCCACTGATCAGCCTTACCCTCAACAGTAAAACGGTTTGGTGCAAAGCCGAATCGCTCCAGCCCGTTGGCGCGTTCAAGCTGCGCGGGGCGTGGCACCGGTTGACTGAATTGACCGCCGGAGAGCGCGAACGCGGCGTTGTGGCGTTCTCATCGGGAAATCATGCACAAGGGGTGGCGTGGGCAGCGAAGCGTTTGGGCATTGGCGCGGCGATCATTATGCCCGCTGACGCCCCGCCGGTTAAACTAGCGGCCACCCGCGCGCTTGGCGCTGAGATCATTCTTTATGATCGGATGACGGAGAACCGTGAGGCGATTGCAGCAATACTCGCGGATGAACGCGGCGCAGTGTTGGTGCCCAGTTTTGACGATGCGTGGGTGATCGAAGGGCAGGGCAGTGCGGGCGTTGAGGCGGCTGCCCAGATGCGTGCCTTTGGCGGAGTGGAACCTGATCTTATTATCACATGCTGCGGTGGTGGCGGCTTGGCAGCGGGGCTAGCGCTTGCTTTGCCAGATGCGGCCTTGGTGACGGTAGAGCCTGAAGGCTGGGATGATATGGCACGTTCGCTTATGGGTGGCGCAATTGTGCCTGTCGCCCCGAATCCGCCACCGACAAGCTGCGATGCGCTGCAAACGTTACGAGTGTCTCCGCTCACTTTTGATATACTCAAAGCACACGGCGCGCGCGGGGTTGCGGTGAGTGAGGCGGAAACATTCGCCGCCATGCGCTTTGCCTTTTCGCATATGGGACTTGTGCTTGAACCCGGCGGCGCGGTCGCGCTGGCGGCTGTGATCGCTGGCAAGGTTGAGGTTACCGAAGCAACGCTGGTCATTCTTTCAGGCAGCAATGTTGATCCAGCCCTGTTCGCGCGTGTTTTGCTCGGTAATGTGCTAGTCTGGGCGCTACCGATCGGGTAGATTATCGAGCGTCAGCCTGATATTACGCAGCGTTTTGAACGTCGTATCCAATTCATCACGCGGTATTTCGGCAACTGCCATTTTAATGAGCGGGGCCATGCGATCAACGATCGCGGTGTGTGCTTCCCTACCAAGATCAGTGATCATCACCATCGCCGCGAGATTATCGAGCGTATTGGGTGAGATTGATACAAGGTCGCGAGAGGCCAAAGCTGCTATCTTTGCGCGCGTATAAGGCTCGGCTTCCTGAAAGCTCCATGCGATGCCTGCGATACTATCAGCTGATGGATGGTTGACGGTAAAGTAATTGAGAACCCCGAAATCTCCCAGCGTGAGATCATCTTGCGCAATCCGCTCCTCACGAGCGCGCACAAGGTGCTCAAGCACCGCGATTTCGGTGAACAATCCTAATAACGTGTCATTTATATCGTCCATGGCAAGCCTGCTAGCGAATGGGTGAATTGGGATCGAGCCGCATATCGAGATATTTATCAACAGAGCCCATCAATTCTGGCATTTCATGCTCAAAATAATGGTTCGCGCCTTTGATTTCATCATGATGGATCGTGATGTGGCGCTGCGTGCGCAGTTTATCGACTAGTTTTTGAACAGCACTAGGCGTAACCACCTCATCCGCCGTCCCTTGGATCAAGATACCTGATGAAGGGCAGGGCGCGAGAAAGGTGAAATCATACATATTGGCGGGCGGCGCGATTGAGATGAAACCCTTGATTTCAGGCCGACGCATCAGCAATTGCATCCCGATCAGCGCGCCAAAGCTGAAGCCCGCGATCCATGTCGTTTGCGCTTCAGGATGAATTGATTGCACCCAATCAAGCGCTGAGGCTGCATCCGAAAGCTCACCTACGCCGTTATCAAATGTGCCTTGGCTTTTGCCAACACCGCGAAAGTTAAAACGGAGTGTGGCAAAGCCGCGGCGCACGAAAGTTTGATAAAGCTGCTGGACGATGCGGTTATTCATCGTTCCGCCGCCTTGCGGGTGGGGATGCAAAATCATCGCAACGGGTGCGCGCGGGCGGGGCCCGGGATTGAAACGGCCTTCAAGACGACCTTCAGGGCCGGTAAAAATGACTTCAGGCATCAAAAAAACTCGCAGACTTTTGGTGTAAGACCGCACAGCGGGGCTGTGCTTGAACGCAGACGCCTATATAGGAAGCTCAATCGATTTCGCAATCTTTCCGAACAAGGCGTGTATTTTGACTGAACGGCTCTATCTTGATCATGCTGCCTCTACCCCGATGATCGCGGCGGCGCGTGACGCTATGGTGGGCGGCATGGTGCGTTGGGCGAACCCATCATCCCCCCACGCCGAAGGTCGCTCCGCGCGTGCTGAGCTGGAAGATGCGCGTGCTCGGATAAAGGCTGCGCTCGGGTGGGGATATGAGGTGATCTTTACCAGCGGCGCAAGCGAAGCCATCGCAATAGGCCTTAGCCGCAGTGACGCAGATGCGTTTTTCGTTGGCGCAACTGAGCATGACGCGGTTCACCGTATGCTACCCACCGCCTATTTTCTATCGGTAAGCGCTGATGGGATCATTGCGCCTGATGCGCTGACAGGGCGGCTCGGTGCGCTTGGCGCAAAACGGCCGCTCGTAGCGATACAGTCAGTCAATAATGAAACTGGGGTGATCCAGCCGCTTGCTGAATTAGGCGATGTGATCAGGCGCGCGGGCGGACTGCTCTTTGCCGATTGTTCTCAGTCAGCGGGGAAGGTTGATCTGCCTGACGCGGATATGATCGCGATATCTGGCCATAAACTTGGCGGCCCGCCCGGCATTGGGGCGCTTTTGATCAAAGACTATAGCATGATCGCTCCCACCGGCGGGCAGGAGCGCGGTTACCGGATGGGCACTGAAAACCTGCCTGCGGTGCTTGGGCTTGCGGCTGCGCTTGAAGCTAATCGGGGATGGGTCGCGCGCGCTGGCGAATTGCGCGCGCATCTTGATGGCGCGATAAAAGCAGAGGGCGGCGCGACAGTGGCATTTGCAGCACCCCGCATCCCGACGATTGCCTGTTATCATATGCCCGGCATGGCATCCTCAGCACAGTTGATCCAGCTTGATATGGCAGGGATCGCAGTTTCAGCTGGTAGTGCTTGTTCTTCGGGCAGCCTTAAATCAAGCCGCGTGCTTGCGGCAATGGGGTGGGATGATAAGGCGGCGAGTGAAGTGATCCGCGTGAGCTTTGGCCCAACCACCGGGCGCGCTGATGTATACCGCTTTATTGAGGCGTGGAAACGCATGCGGCGGTGACGATCTACCTTGATTATCAAGCGACGACGCCGCTCGCGCCCGAGGCCTATGCCGCGATGGTGCCGTGGTTGAGCAACGGCTTTGCCAATCCGCATTCATCACACAAATTGGGACGCGCGGCGGCGGTAGTGGTCGAGGTAGCGCGCGATCAAGTGGCGTCGCTGCTCCCCATGGGCGGGCAATTGTTTTTCACAAGCGGGGCCACTGAAGCGCTCAACTGGGCGATCAAAGGCAGTGTGAATCGAGGCGATACAATCAGTTTTGCCGATAGCGAACATGCCGCCGTGCGCGATACCGCGCTTTGGATGGGTGAACAGGGGCATGCAGTGAAGCGCTTGCCGCTGGGCAGTGACGGCTTGATCCAGTCGAGCGAACTTGCTCCCGGACTAGTCGCCGTGATGCTTATTAATAATGAAATTGGCACTATTCAACCAGTTGCTGAGCTTTCGAAAACCGCGCATCAGGCGGGTGCCTTATTGTTATGTGATGCGGTGCAGGCATACGGGCGCATTGTCATCCCCAGCGGCCCCGATATGATCGCGATCAGCGCGCATAAAATTCACGGGCCAAAAGGCATTGGCGCGCTGTGGGTTCGTAACGGGGTAAATCTCGAACCATTGATGCACGGCGGCGGGCAAGAGGGTGGATTGCGATCAGGCACGTTATCGCCTGCACTCTGCGCCGGATTTGGCGCAGCCTCAGCGCTGGCCAAAGCGCGGATGGATGAGGATATGGCACACGTAAGCGCGCTCTCCACAATCGCCCTAGCAAAGCTATCACCCGATTGGATTGTCAACGGGTCACAAGAACAACGCTATCCGGGCAATCTCAACATCCGCATTGACAGCCTCGATTCACCGCGACTGATTTCGGAAGTGCGCGGGGTTGCGCTATCGTCAGGATCAGCGTGCGCCAGCGGTTCAGGGCGATCAAGCCATGTGCTGCGCGCGATTGGCCTATCGGAGGCGCAGGCGCGTTCGAGTCTAAGGTTGGGTTTTGGCCGCTACACAACATCCTCCGAAATCGAAGCAGCGCTTGATCTGATTATCGCTGCTGCGGAGAGCCAGTTACGATGATTACAATCCACTTTATCGGCGCAGATGGTGAAACGATCCGCGATGTCAGCGCCGCGCCGGGCACGCGGCTGCTCGAAGTTGCACAAGCCAACGGTCAACCGCTCGAAGGAACATGCGAAGGGCAAATGGCCTGTTCGACCTGCCATGTGATCATCGCGACGCACGACTTTGCGCGACTGCCGAAGGCCAGTGAAGATGAGGAAGACATGCTCGATCTCGCCGCAGGCGCAACGCGGACAAGCCGATTGGCGTGTCAAATTCTGCTCGATCAAAGCCTTGACGGGATCACAGTGCGCATTCCAACCGAGGCACGGAACATGCAAGGACGTTGACAAAGATTGGCGATATTTGCTATTTAATCTTGATGGCTGACATGTATATTTCTCTCCCTGACCGAATGAAGTCTTTTGTGGAAGGACAAGTCGCAACAGGGCAATTTTCTGACCCTAGCGATTATATTCGTGACATCATACGTGACCAGCAAAGTAAGGTTGATCGCTTGGTTGCTTTGCTTGAAGAAGGCGAAGCGAGTGGTGTTAGCCCGCGTAGTTTTGGTGAAATTAAAGCAGGGATAAAAGAGCGCTTCGCGTCGCGAGCCTGATCGTCTGGACGGAGGTTGCCGAAGCCGATCTCGACTCGATCTGGAACTATACGCGGCATAATTGGGGCTAAGAGCAAGCTGACCGCTATATCGATGACATTTATGCCGCAGTCGACAACCCTGTAACGCGGCCACTGAAAGCAAAGCGAATTGACTTCGTGGCTTCCAGGTATTTGCGCCTCCGCCAAGCTCGCCATTTTGTCTATTTTTCTGAGCAGAATGATCGGATTGAAATCATCCGTATTCTCCATGATTCTATGGATGAAACTCTCCACCTCCCCTGACCTCCCTCTTGCGCCGTTATAACAACATCGCCATAACGCATTTGGGAGTCGGGCGGACGGTGCCCTCGCCAACCTGGTCAGGTCCGGAAGGAAGCAGCCACAACGAATTCGCACCGGGTCGTTCCGGCTCCTACCATCTCCCTTCGACAAGCGCGCCGGTAGTGCTTAGATAGTCGTAATGTCCGATTCCTTTGATCTAGGCGAACCGCCCCAACCCGCGACCGCGCAAGCCTACCGTGTATTGGCGCGCAAATATCGCCCGCAACGCTTTTCTGAGCTGATCGGCCAAGATGCGATGGTGACGACGCTTGGCAATGCGATCAAGCGTGACCGATTAGCGCATGCGTTCCTAATGACGGGCGTGCGCGGCGTTGGCAAAACATCAACCGCGCGGCTGATAGCCAAGGCGATGAACTGCGATAATGGGCCAACGATTGACCCCTGCGGCGTCTGTGATCCGTGCGTTGCGATTGCCGAGGGACGCTACATTGACGTGCTGGAAATGGATGCGGCTTCGAACACTAAAGTTGAGCAAATGCGCGATTTGCTCGATAATGTTCCTTATGCATCGGCGACAGCGAGATTTAAGATTTATATCATTGATGAAGTTCATATGCTTTCGAATAGTTCATTCAACGCGCTTTTGAAAACTCTGGAAGAGCCTCCAAGCCATGTAAAATTCATTTTTGCCACAACTGAAATAAGCAAGGTTCCCGTCACCGTTCTATCACGGTGTCAGCGCTTTGATTTACGGCGGATATCATCTGAAATGCTTGCCAATCACTTTGCGGGAATCGTTAAGGCAGAAGGCGTTGAGGCTGAACCCGAGGCGCTCACTCTCATTGCGAGGGCGGCTGAAGGATCAGTGCGTGATGGGCTATCGATCCTTGATCAAGCAATAGCGCACGCTGGGCTTGACGGCGGCGATATTGTCACGGGCGCGCAAGTGCGTGAGATGCTGGGCTTATCAGATCGCGGCGCGGTGCGGCATTTGTTTGGCTTGGTTCTAAGCGGCGATGCGGCGGGCGCTTTGTCTGCACTTTCCGAACAACGCGATTTGGGGGTTGATCCCGCAGCCGTATTGCGCGGTCTGCTTGATATCACCCACGGCACGACGCTCGCTAAAGTTGGGACGGTTGCTGATCCAGTGCAGTCAGCTGAGGAGCGCGAGGCGCTCGCTGATTGGGCAGCGGCGATGTCATTCGCGCTGCTGCACCGGCTATGGCAAATGCTGCTTAAGGGCTTCGGCGAAGTGACAACCGCGTCTGATCCGCACGAGGCGGCGGACATGGTGCTGCTCCGCATCATTCACGCCAGCCAATTGCCGGACCCCGGCGAGCTGGCGAAGAAGCTTGAAGGCGGCAGTGTTGAGGTGATTGGCGGTGCTTCGGCGGCATCTGGTTCAGCGGCTGGCACGTCATCGTCGCTTTCATCGCTACCCGATTTTCCCGCGCTCGTGGCGTTGCTCGCGGCGAAGGGAAAACCATTATTATCGCAGCAGCTATATGATTTCTGCGGCCTTATTTCGTTTGCCCCTCCAGTATTGGTGATCAATGCGTTTCGGCCTTTACCGGCTGATTTCATCCGCGATGTCGCGGCGGTTCTCAAAGAGAGTACCGGCACTAATTGGCAGATCAACCTCTCCGACGCCGCGGGCGCACCCACGTTGCTTGATCAGGACAAGGCGCGCGCGGGCGATGAACGCACTGCAATTCTGGCGCAACCGATTGTTCTGGCGGCGTTTGAGGCGTTCCCTGACGCTGAACTTATTGATTATGAACATGGTGATAAACGGAGTGCAGCGTAATGAATTCAATCGACGATATCCTCAAAATGGCTGCTAACGTGCAGGAACAAATGACCGCAGCACAGGCCAATCTTGATAGCATCGAGGTTGAAGGCGCGGCAGGCGGAGGCCTCGTAAAAGTGCGCGCAAGTGCCAAAGGGCGGATCATCGGCGTATCAATCGATGATAGTTTGATTGCAGTTTCGGAAAAGCAAATGCTTGAGGATCTGATCGCGGCAGCTTTCAACGATGCACGAACCAAGGCTGATGCGGTCTCAAGCGAAGAAATGGGCAAAATGACAAGCGGGATGCAATTGCCGCCGGGTTTCAAGCTGCCGTTTTAATCGAGACAAGCATCAAGCGCATCGCGCTTTACGACTCCGGTGCGTGCCTTAATCCGATTGCCATAACGTTTGGTATAACCGCGCGGGGCCACCGCTTCGCGCTTTTTCGGTAGCGGCAGGATTGCGGCAATCCGCGCTGACTCAGCCGCAGTCAGATTGCTTGCATCATGCCCGTAATAGCGCTGTGCTGCAGCATTGACGCCGTAAGTTGCGATGCCCGTTTCTGCGATGTTGAGATAGACTTCCATGATCCGGCGCTTTCCCCACACATTTTCGATGAGCAGAGTAAACCACACCTCTAGGCCTTTGCGGAAGTAACCGCCGCCTTGCCAAAGAAACGCATTCTTCGCGACCTGCTGGCTGATCGTTGAGCCGCCCCGAACCCGCCCGCCGCGCGCATTACGCTGCGCTGCTTTGGCAATTGCCTCACGATCAAAGCCACCATGCGTGCAAAACTTCGCATCCTCCGCCGCAATCGCCGCACGCCCCATTGACGGGCTGATCTCCGAAAGGCTCATCCAATCCTTGTCAACGCTGCGCCCAGACATGACATCACCCATCATCGTAAAAGTGAACGGCGGCGGCACAAATTTATACGCAACCACCCACAGAACTGATCCAATGATGAAATAAAGGATAAGGCGGCCGATGAGCCATCCGATGCGGTAAGTGAGCGGGGAGGGGGTGCGAGCGGGCATCGATATCGTTTAGTCGTAAAGTGCTCGACCGAGCAAGGCAGTTTCACCCGAACCAGCTGGGAACCTCCATCAACCTCCACTTCGTCATTGCGAGCGTAGCGAAGCAATCCAGAAGGTGGCGGAAATGTGAGACTTTCTGGATTGCCGCGTC
>JAYUAU010000126.1:0-3000 GCA_043741135.1 Sphingomonadales bacterium
CGCAAAAATTGTTTCTATGTCATTCGACGTGACGGCGGTTGTTGTCCGCCTTGAGAGAAGGCCACGTTTGACAGTGCGAATAGTCTCATCAAAGCTTGAGCTGTTGAGACTCCCTGCCACGAGAATATTCTCGTCCGGTAATCCGCGCGTCGCCAAATGCCGAAATATCTGAGCCTGCGATGGATACAGTGCCTGTTGCCGCGCCAAGGCGTATGTCCTCATTTGAGGCCAAGCTTGAGCCACTAATGTCTAGCTCTTCACGCGCGTTGACAAACAAAATTCCACCAGCATTGATCGAACTTCCATCAAATATGCTGACGGTCTCAACCGAACCGCCAGTGACGCGCTTGCTCGTTTTCCAGCTGTTGGTGGTGGTGGTTGTCGAGGCAATGCCAGTGATGGCGACATCGCGGCCTCCTGAAATCGACGCAATGCCGCCTGCATTGACCACTGCAGATTCAAGGCTGATATCTCGGCCTGCGCTGGCAACGAACGTGCCAGTTGCATCAATGTCTGCTCCCGACACGGCAAGGTTTGAGGAAACGCTGCTGCTGTAAAGGCCGTTGCCCAAACGCGTGTAATTTGAACTCGACACATATTGCGTTGACGCAGACAGGTTGACATCGCGGCCTGCATCAAGCGCAATGTTACCCCCGTAAATACTGCTCCCACCCCCGATCAAAATGTCATTAGCGGCGCTAGCGATAACGACATTGCCCGAGATTGATCCACGGCTATTGTGGATTAAATTGCCGCCAGATGTGAGACTGACAATATTGCCCGCATCAATCGAGGCTGCTGCAAGGGCGATGGGGCTGTAGGAATAATATCCTGAATTTTGACAGTAATAATCATCATAGCAATCATTGTAACCCGAGACAGTCGCCTCATTAACCGCGGCCTGATTGTTGGCGAGCACGATATCACCCGCCGCATTGATGATCGTTGATCCGCCACTTGACACATATTCTTCGACGCGGACTGAGGAGGCGCGTGAAGCGATGGCGATATCACCGCCAGCATCTACATTGCGCACGGTAATTGCACCGTCGGTAGCGATTGAGGCGCCGCCACTTAGCGCACTTACGACGCCTGCGAGATTGATCCCAACCCCAGCGCCAGACCCAATCAAGCGGATCCGATTGGCATACATACCACCAAGAACGCTTGAATCGATGACAACACCCGACAGCCCGCCGATTTGGGTTGCGGTGCGCGCCGCATAATTGAAGTTCGCAGCGCCGCCTGAAACAACAAGGTCACGTGCGTAAAGATTGGCGTTGATTGATGCGCTTCCGGTGACAATATCAAAAAAGTCTACGTCACCGCCTGAAAGTCCGCGCCCTTGGATGATCACTGACCCGCCGTTTACCTGAAGCCCGGTAAACGCGTTACTGCCGTCAAATGTTGGGCGTCCGGTTGAAAGCGAGGCGCGTGATATATTGATGAACCCGCAGCCATCGCAGGTAATGCCAGCGGGGTTGGCAATCACAAGGCCAGCCTTTGTTCCGAACACCTCAATCGTGCCTCGCAAATCCGAACGCGTACCGCCCACAACCTCGTTCAGAATAAGGCGCGCTGGAACCACGCCCGCCGCGCGCAAATTTTGGTTCGCGAGCACCGTTCCACCAATTTGAGATTGACCGATCACTTGACTATTGTTGATGATCAGGCCTTCCTGCCCAACATTCAATCGGGAGAAAACATTGTACGACGTGCCATCTGCGCGCGGGGCCGCAATATTGATGATCGGCGTACCACCTGTCGTGATATCTAACCTTGTGCCAGCGCCTGACACCACAACGGGGGCAGTAGTTGCCACTTGCGCATGTGCTTGGTTCCATGTGCCACTGAGCGCGCTTAAGCCGAGAACGAGCGCAATTGCTGAACTGCTCTTCATTGTTTTGACCACAAACTGTCTCCCACGTTAAATTGTCAGCCGCAGCGAAGCGGAAAATTCGAGTGTTTGGCGCGCTATAGTGGCGGGCGCCGATAAGGGGGCCGCCACGGATACTTCGCCTTGCAAGCGCCGGTTCACCATGCGCAGGCCAAGCGTTGAGGATTGCAAATAGCCGCGCTCAAAAGGATCGCTTTGGCGTGGCAAGATACCGCCAGAATCATAGCCAATGATGGCGGATATCTGGGTAGCGCTGTTGCTCTGCTTGTCAGTGAATGTCTTGAATAAGGGAAAGCTCAATTGTTGCCTGAATGCAAAGCCAGTGCGTCCGCTGATCCCGTCATCGCGAAACCCGCGAACCGTTGAGCTGCCGCCAATGCTGAAGCGGTCCGCGGGCAAAACGGGATCAAGTGCTGCTTGGGCGCGAACTGTTACGCTATAATCGAACGGAATGCTGATCGCTGAAAGTCGTTCTTGATAGGCAAGGCTCGCTTCAACCTTGCGGAATGTCAGCCCGTCTGACCCAGGCCCGATATCGGCGGCATTCGCGCCGAAAATAGCAAATCCCCGCGTGAGGCCCAACTCGGCAAGGACAAGGCCATCGCCAACGCGCCTCTGAACGCGCAACCCGATATCCGCCGATACTGTTCGGTAGCTATTGGTGGACAGCCGAATATCCTGAATGCGGTTGATCGTATCATAGAATGATAATGTGCCCGACAATGATACTTTCGTTTTTTGATCACGGTAGACCAAATGCTCAACGCCGACCGATCCGTTGATACTGTCACCCGTATTTTCAAACGCCAAATCATTGCTGCGTAATATGCTTCGGAAAGTGTAACGACCACCCGATGCGATGAGCGTGGTGTATCCAAAAGGCAGCGAAAAGAAGCCGCCATAGCCTTCAGCGCCTTGGCCCGGCACTTTCTCAAGATCGCGCACATAATAGAATGACCAGAAATCAGCGAGCGAGAGCGGGCTATCGAGATCAAACGAAGCTGTCACCTGACGGCGGCCCGTGCTGGTCGAACCATCATTGTTGAACGATAGGCTAGGTCGTATCCAGTTCCCTGTCCGCTTGCGACGCACGAGCACATTGC
>JAYUAU010000127.1:0-16029 GCA_043741135.1 Sphingomonadales bacterium
GTTAAGGTCTGGACCCCTGCCTTGGGTCCCATCAAAGTATTACTTTGATGGGTGCCCTCCGCAGGGGAACGATTCAACTAATCCTCATCCCGCTCTAGAAAGCAGCTTTAACCTTGCCCGATAACAATCCGCTCCAACGCCGCCACATCAAGCGGCTCTGCGCACAGGAAGCCTTGGAAATAATTACAGCCTTCGCGCGCGAGTAAGGTCAATTGCTCCTCGGTCTCGACACCTTCGGCGATCACCGCAAGGCCAAGTGAGCGCGCCATATCGATCACGCCGCGCACCACGATCCGATCACGCGTGGAACCCGCAATATCCTGCGCTAGTTTCTTATCGATCTTGAGATAATCGAGCGGCAAGGCTTTCAAATAAGCAAGACTTGAATAGCCCGTGCCAAAATCATCTATCGCCACGCGACACCCTCCTGCCCGCAGCGCCGCTAGCAAAGTCGCCGCCGCGTTCAGATCTTCGATCAATCCGCTCTCAGTAACTTCGACAGTAAGCCGCGAACGCGGAAATCCGCTGGCATCAATCATCTCAAGGAAGCTTTCAGCAAAACCAGGGCGACTGATATCGGTTGATGTGATGTTCACGGCCATCCGCAATTCCACGAGCGTTTCAGGCCAGGCCGCCGCCCGCTTTGCTGCCAGTTGCTGAATATGTTGCGAAAGCGCGAGCAAATAATCCGATTGTTCAGCCACCGCAAACAACGTCGCAGCACCCAGTTCGCCGTGAAGCGGATGCTGCCACCGCGCTAACGCTTCAACACCGATGATCTTACCACTTGGGATAGAGACCTGCGGCTGAAACAAGATATCGATCTCATCATTATCAAGCGCACCGCGTAGATCAGCCTTCAGCGATTCGTCACGTGCGGCGGTGCTTTGATCGGCACTATCAATGATCCTAACGCGTGATTGATCAGATGTTTTCGCGTCAGCTAACGCGGCACTCGCGCGGCGCAGCAAGTGTGAGGCATCGACATCCTCAACATTGCTTTCGACGATGCTGATCCGTGAAGAGAGCGAAACCAAATGGCTCCGCGATAAAAGCGGGCGCTGAACAAGCTCAGATATGCGTTCGGCCAATATGAGCGCGCGATCTTCACCAATATTTCCGTTGATACCTATGATGAATTCAGCGCCTGCGGTTCGCGCAATCAGTGCCTTCCTGCCGCCTATTTCACTCACCAAGGGGCTGATCAAACGCGCGATTGTTTGCAGCAACTCATCACCCGTTTCACGCCCGAACGCGGTATTGATCATTTCAAAGCGCGTGATTGAAAACAGCATGACATAACAAGATGCCCCCTGCGTTGCTAACCGCGTATCGATCCACCGCCTCGCGGTAATAGCATCACCCAACCCCGTGAGCGGATCGCGTCCACCGCGCGGTTCAGCATCAACATTGAGTATTTCGATGGTGCCAAAGATCGATTTGCCGTCAACCGATAAGCGCAAGTGATGCGCCACACGTTCAAGCTCGCTCTGTCCATCATGAGGTAATGAATGCGCAAATGCAGTCGGTTTTTTGTCGAGCAACAGCCGCTTGATTGCAGATCTCCCCGCCGGTCGGTCTGTGGGATCAAGTAAATTTAGCAAGGCAAATGGGCTGATTAGTCGTTTGGGCCATGACAGGCGCTTCGCCAGTGCTTCGCTCAGCACCGCAATTCGTTCCTCCAAATCGACCTGCCATGATAATTCGTCCTCGCGGTCAACCTCGCGCCGTTGTTCTACCGCGCGCCAACCACCCGCCAGCCGAACCGCGTAGCGTTCAGCAAAACGGAGGCTCTGGATGAACTCGCTATCTTTGAAAGGGCTGGCAAGATAATGCGTCACGCCACTACGGAAAAGAACGTCAAGATGATCAACATCGTTGCGCGAGATCAATACGATCAGCGCCGCCGCATTGACTTCGACCGCATCAGCAAGTGATTGCACCGCCGCCAGACCTTCTTCAAATGACCCCCGAGCATCAACAACCGCAATCATCGATCCGCTGGCGACAAAACGCTGTTCGGCATTGTCAGACCGTCGCGCGGCAATGACTTGCCACCCCGCCGCACTCACCGCCGTCGCCAATTCATCGCGGTGCCTAAACGACAAAAGAAACAAAGGCGCATGAGCTCCGATACTCTGTGTAAAAGGCCCGTTACTCGTCAAATTCATCCCCCGTTTTACATTCACATAGTCTCTAGCTTGCTCAACAGGCAACGCCAAGCGACGTTCGACGCTTGCTCCGATAGGCATGAGGGCTTAGCACGGCGCAATGAACAATGTGTCACCCGCGCTTGCTGACAATTATGGTCGTCAGATCAGCTACGTCCGGCTGTCGCTGACTGATCGCTGCGATATGCGCTGCCGTTACTGCATGGCGGAAGATATGGTTTTTCTGCCGCGCGCTGAGATTTTGAGCCTTGAGGAAATTGCAACGCTTGCGGGTAAATTCGTTTCACGCGGTGTCACAAAGATTCGGTTGACCGGCGGCGAACCCTTAGCACGGCGCGGCGCTGTCGAGGTTGCAAAGGCGATTGGGGCTTATCTGGGCCACGGCTTGGAGGAATTGACGCTAACTACCAATGCAACATTCCTACGCGAACATGCTGCGGGACTGAAAGCAGCGGGAATCAGGCGGATCAACATCAGCCTTGATAGCCTTGATCCAGAAAAGTTTCGCTACATCAGTCGCACGGGTGATCTTACGCGCGTGCTCGACGGGATTGAAGCGGGCAAAGCTGAAGGGTTTGCGATCAAGATCAATATGGTCGCGCTCAAAGACTTTAATGAGGATGAGATTGAATCCATGCTCATTTGGTGCGCGCGTCAAGGATTTGGGTTGACGCTCATTGAAACAATGCCGCTTGGGCATATTGATGAAGATCGTACTGACCGCTTTTTGCCGCTGACGCAAGTGCGCGAACGATTGAGTGAGCGCTATGCATTCGTGCCTAGTCAGCACCGTACTGGCGGGCCAGCGCGCTACTTTCGGATAGCTGAACTCGGTGTTGAACTCGGCCTGATTTCGCCGCTTACTCAGAATTTTTGTGAAGGCTGTAATCGTATCCGCGTTTCAGCAGCGGGGCAGCTTTATATGTGTTTGGGGCATGATGATCATGTCGATCTTCGCGCGGCGCTGCGCGGTGACCAACATGAAACCCTCGATGCCGCAATTGACCGCGCACTTCGCATCAAACCGCGTGCGCATGATTTCATGATTGGAACGCCTGCAACGCTGCGCCACATGAATGTGACCGGCGGATGAGCGACGAACCGCGCCGAGCGTTGCTCGCATCACCTACCGAGGAAGCTCAGCTTGCTGCCACCAAGCTGATGGAACGGCGAGATTGGGTTGATCTTGCTGATGCCGATATGGTCGTGGCGCTCGGCGGCGATGGCTTCATGTTGCAGGTGCTCCACGCGATGCTCGAATCGCGCCGTATCCTGCCCGTATTTGGAATGAATTTGGGTACCGTTGGCTTTCTGATGAATGAATGGCGGCCTGACCGCCTTGATCAACGCATTTCGCGTGCCAGAAAGTTTGAAGTCTTTGCGCTGCGTATGGAGGCTGAAACAATTGATGGGGAGATTATATCGCTTCCCGCAATCAATGAAGTTTCACTGCTGCGTGAAACGCGCCAAACGGCAAAACTTGAAGTGTCACTCAATGGCCGCATCGTTATGCCAGAACTTGTTTGTGACGGCGTCTTGCTCGCAACGCCTGCGGGATCAACTGCGTATAACCTCTCCGCACAAGGGCCAATCCTGCCGCTTGGCTCAGGCTTATTGGCGCTCACCCCGATCAGCCCGTTTCGACCAAGGCGCTGGCGCGGCGCGATTTTGCCCGATAGCGCGCGCGTTGATATTCGCGTGCTTGATCCCGTAAAACGGCCCGTCAGCGCGGTTGCCGATCAACGTGAAGTCCGTGATGTGCGAACGATTTCAATCTCAATTGACCGCTCGGTTTCACTCTGTCTGATGTTTGATCCCGAACATGCGCTTGATGATCGGATTACGATGGAACAATTTGTCGTCTAGTGGTTGCATTGTTAACTTTGGCAGTCTATCCGCGTCGCTCGTTAAGACCGCATTCCCCGGTAGCTCAGCGGTAGAGCATCCGACTGTTAATCGGACGGCCGCCTGTTCGAATCAGGCCCGGGGAGCCAGCTTGACGAATATTCGTCCCAGCACTCACAACGAAAACGGCCACCAGATTGGTGGCCGTCTGACGTTTTAACTAAAATTGGGATCAGCGCTTGAGCGAAAGCCCACCGAAGCGCTTATTAAAGCGCGCGACTTGGCCACCAGCATCGAGCATCTTGCCCGTGCCGCCTGTCCATGCAGGATGCGCAAGCGGATCGATTTCAAGCGTCATCAGATCACCTTCCTTGCCCCATGTTGAACGAGTTTGAAACTCGCTGCCATCGGTCATTTTGACGCGGATCATATGATATTCGGGATGGATATTCGGTTTCACGTTGATAAGCTCCGATTGTTGACTGGTTTCCGACCAGTCGGGCGTTGCGAAGGCGCGGGCTTAGCCAGTCATACGCTGCAATGCAACCCGCTACTGATACCCAATTGGATTGCTTACCCCAACTCCCGCTTACCCTGAGCTTGTGGGGGCCTGTCCTGAGCGCCTACAAGGCAGCCGAAGGGGGCTGCCCTTCTTCTAGACCCAAAATCGATCAGATTGAATCGTCTTTGCGAGCGAAGCGCGGCAACCCACTCGCGGCACCATAGTATGGATTGCCGCGCTTCGCTCGCAAAGACGAATGTGCAAATGTGATCGATACTGAGTCTAACTTCACAAAAAAAGCAAAGCACCCCTTCGACATCGACCCGCCGGGAGACAGGGCGAACGGTTAGTCTAAGCCGGCGGATCGGCAATCATCGCGGTAAAGTTTGCTTCGGCGGCCAGTTTTCCGTTCACAAGCGCCCGCCCCGCAAATTTGCAAACGCTGCTGCGTTTCTGAACAAATTCAACTTCAAGACTAAGCAAACAGCCCGGCTCAACGGGCGTGCGGAACTTCGCACCTTCAATCGCCATGAAATAAACGAGCTTACCGCTGCCTGCGAGGCCAAGTGATTCAACCGCAAGTATCCCCGCCGCCTGCGCCATCGCTTCAACGATCAAAACCCCCGGCATGATCGGCCTTCCCGGGAAATGCCCCTGAAAAAAGCCTTCATTCATGCTCACAGCTTTGATAGCCCGGATTGAGCGATCAATGATGATCTCTTCAACGCGGTCAACCAAGAGCATCGGATAGCGGTGCGGCAGTGCCGCCAAGACGCCCCTGATATCGAGCGTGCGTGGCGGCGATTGGTCTTCGCTCAACGCTTAACGGCCTGTTGGCGCTGCTGGCTTAGGCGGTGTTGTTCCCGGCGATGCTGGACGCGGTGCGGCTGCCCCTGCCCCTGCCCCTTGGCCAGGACGCCAACCCGCAGGTGGTGTCGTGCTGACGGTGGTGACCAATGCGTTGAGCTCAGCGATGATGTCAGTCGTTACATCATAGCCAGTGCTGTTGAGGATCGCGGCCTCGGGCTTAAGCAACAGACCGATTTTCTTCTTGGTCATCGCAGCGCGCGCGGCGGCTTCAAGTTTGGCGGCAATTTGTTCGCGTGCATAGGCATTGGCGGTTTGGAAAGGCAGCGATGCAATTTCGATCTCGCGTTGCGCTTCGCCTTCGCGCTTTTGAAACGCAGCCACTTGAGCTTGGATCGCCGCTTGGTTTGGATTGGCCGCACGTTGTGCTGTGCCGATCGCGGCACGCAAATTTTGAAGCTCGGTGTTCAAGGCTTGCGCACGAGCCTGCACCGCATCAATTTGCGCCTTATAGGTGATTGAAATCTGGTTTGATGCGAGCACGCCCGCATTTGATTTGCCGACGGCTTCATCAAGATCAGCAATCGCGACGCCAACGGTAGACGCGGTTTGCGCAGCCGCTATTGTTGGCAAAGCAGCGATAGCAGCGAGCGGTGCGGTCGCAAGGAGAGCGATTTTAAGAATGTTTTTCATCAGAATTGTGTTCCTACGTTGAATGTGAAGAGTTTGGTATCGTCACCAGGCTGTTTGACTATGGCTCTGGCTAAATCGATTCTGAACGGGCCGAACGGCGAATTCCAATTGACGCCAACGCCAATCGATACACGCGGCCGCCATGAGCTGCCAAAGAAAGTTTCGCGTGATTCTCGAACCAATGGTTGCGCCGTTTGACCAGTGGCACAGCTGCCCCTATTGCCGTTTGCGGTGTTTATTCTTGTGCTTGAAACAAGCGTTGGCGCGGGGTTTGGCACCTCAGTCGTCGGCACTCCGGGAACGGTGCAATCAAGCCGACTGATATCAGCCAGTCCGCCGTTAGCAAATGTCGGCGCTTTAACGCCAAATAACGATCCGACATCGACAAACACCGATGGCCGAAGCCCTAGCTCCTTTGCGCCCGAACCAAGCGGAATTTCAAGTTCTGCGCGGAATTTGTAATAAGCACGCCCGCCGATGGCATCATCGGTGTTTTGGTTACGACCCTGATCTAGGAATTCAGGGACATTTGGTGTGGGCGAGGGGATAGCGGGCGTGGTTGCAGTGGCTGGAATTACCGGGATAAACGCGGGGTTATAAAATTGGCGCCTAATCCGCGGGCCAATACCGCGAATGTCGAAGCCGCGAAACTCGGGTTCGCCTAGGGTGAAACGATCAGTCAAACGCACCTTATCATCACTTGCGCTGCGTGCGCGATTGCCAAATGGAATGATATAGCCGCCTTCACCAGCGAGCGAGAAGGTGAAGTTCCCCAAAACTCGCCAATATTTGGCCACATCAAGGCGCGTGCGCAAATAGCTAACATTCCCGCCTAGTCCCGCAAAATCCTGGCTCAACACCCCGCGTTGACCGCGCGTTGGCCGCAGCCGATTGTTTAGATTATCGAAGACCAAGCTGTAACCAATTGTCGACGTTGTCCGTTTGCCAATCGCATCGCACAAAAAGCGGCCCGCGATTAGCGAATCGCATTCGCTCACATTGGTCACTGGGTTCAAACTAAAGAACTGCGAGCGATCAACATCAACATTTTCGAAATTTAACCCGTAACGCCCTGCAACCGACCAGAATTCGGTGAGTGGCACGCCAACCCGGAGCTGAAATCCCGTCGTTTTCTGCTGAAACGTATTACGACGCGTGCCATTTGCCTGAAAGCCAAATTGGTTTGAGTCGCGGCGGAATATATCACCGCCAAGCGCAATGTTGCGGTCGAACAAATATGGCTCGGTGAAGCCAATTTCCGCAGACCTTGAGAAGCTTGAATAGTTGATGCTCGCGCGCAATTCTTGGCCCTTACCACGGAAATTGCGTTGGCGGATCGAGGCATTGAGAATAAACCGCTCAAGCGATGAGAAACCCGCTGAGAGTTGCAATTCGCCGCTCGATTTTTCCTCGACGTTTGCCTCAAGGATGATCCGGTCAGGCGAAGATCCCGGCTTTTGCTCAATTTCAAGCTTTTCTTGGAAAAAACCAAGCGACTGAATCCGGTCGGACGATCGTTTGACTTGAAAGCTGTTGAACGCATCGCCCTCGGCCAAGCGGAACTCACGCCGAACAACCTTATCCTGCGTCACGGTATTGCCATTGATATCAATCCGCTCAACATAAACGCGCGGCGCATCAGCAATTTTGAGCGTCAGCGTCATCGTCTTGGCTTCTTTGTCGCGCTCAAACTGCGGATTGACCTCAGCAAAAGCATAGCCAAACAGCCCCGCACTTTCAGTAAGGCCTTCAACGGTATCCTCAACAAGCTTGGCGTTATACCAACCGCCCTTTTTCATCGGGATAAGGCTGGGATTGGGTTTGAAATCGCGAATGTCGCTCTCGACGGTAACTTCGCCAAACTTGTAGCGCTCCCCCTCTTCAACGACATAAGTGACGATGAAATCGCGCTTGTCAGGCGTCAGTTCGGCAATTGCTGAAACCACGCGAAAATCAGCATAGCCTTGCGTCAAATAGAATTGACGCAGCTTTGCTTGATCATAAGCCAGTTTATCAGGATCGTAGCTGTCACCTGAACTGAAAAAGCGGTAAAAGCGGGATTGCTTGGTCGCCATTTCACCGCGCAGCCGGCCGTCCTTGAACACTTGGTTGCCCAAAATATTGATCTGGCGAACTTTGGATTTCGGCCCCTCGTTGATTTCAAACACGACATCAACGCGGTTTTGATCAAGCTGCACCATCTTGGGTTCAACATTGGCGGCATAGCGCCCTTGGCGACGATAAAGCTCGATGATTCGGGCTACATCAGCGCGCGTCTTTGACCGCGTAAAAATCTGGCGCGGCGCAAGCTTGATCTCAGGGCGAATCTTGTCTTCCTTGAGGCGCTTATTACCTTCAAGAACGATCCGGTTGATCACAGGGTTTTCGCGCACTTGTATGGTTAGATTGCCATTATCATCAAGGATTTGCGCATCAGCGAACAATTCGGTTTCAAACAAATCGCGAATCGCAGCATCAAGCGTTTCAATTGTATAGGCCCCGCCCGCGCGCAACCGAACATAAGATCTAACTGTATCTGCTTCGAGCCGCTGCGATCCTGTAACCGAAATCGATTTAATCGTGCCACCGCTCGGTGCCACCGTCGTTTGCGCGGCAAGTGGCGACGCCACTACGCACAGCGCGCTGCTGACCATGAACGCCGCCATCGTCTTATAGCCGAATGTTTGAGCCTTTTTGACTGTCACGCCTGATACCTTTGTTAAAGCCCGTATATATTCTTCGTGCCCTGCCCGATGCAGACTAACCAATCAAGCGTGATAGGCTATCCCACACACCAAATGATTCCAGATCATTGAAATTCACCAGCACCATAAACCCGATTAACACTGCAAACCCAGCGCGAAATGCCCATTCTTGAACCTCCGCACTAACGGGCTTTCGAAGAATCGCCTCAAGCGCATAAAAGGTAAGGTGACCACCATCGAGCATAGGGATTGGCAACAAGTTGATGAATCCTAGGTTAATCGAAATTAAAGCGACGAACCCGAGAAAGGCAACAACGCCCAAAGTCGCCATCTGGCCCGAATATTTCCCGATCTTGAGCGGCCCGCCAAGTTCCTTCACCGAAATCCGCCCCATGATGATCTGCGCAAGTCCATCAACCATTGATTTCAGCACGCGCCATGTTTGAACGACGCCAGCGGCAGGCAGTTCTAACGCTGATAGGCGGACAATTTCGATCTTCCCTGACGACAGTCCAAGCCGACCAAGCCTTGAGATATTGCCAAAGCGATCTTTGAAAACCACCTCGGCAGGCGCGGCAATAAAGGACATTGTCTGCCCACTACGAACAACGGTGAAATTCATCGCGACACCGGGACGAAGCGCCACGATATCGCTTACCTCGTCAAACTGAGCAATTTTGGTTTCGCCAATCGCAATAATGCGATCTCCTGATAGAAATCCTGCCGCCGCAGCGGGTGAACCGGGCTGCACGGCTCCGATTAAACTCGGAGACCTTGCCTGCCCGTAGACCGCAAAAATCCCCACGAAAATGAGAACCGCCAATGCCAAATTAGTGACCGGCCCAGCGGCAACGATCAACGCGCGCTTCCACAGCTTCTGCGCTTGAAACGTTACCGCGCGCTCGCGCTCGGGCAGTTGCTTCCAGTCTTCGCTCGGTTCGCTTGCAGGGCTCATATCACCCGCAAATTTCACATATCCCCCCAGCGGCAAAAGGCTTAGCTTCCAGCGGGTGCCACGAATATCAGTCCAGCCCGCAATCTCGCGACCAAATCCGATTGAAAACACATCAGCTTTGACGCCGCACCAACGACCGACGAGATAATGCCCCAGTTCATGGATGAAAATAAGTGGGCCGATAGCGACAAAGAAAAAGAGCAAAGACCAAAAAAATCCGGGGGTTTCAATCACGCGAACACACTTTCCATTAGGGTCGTTGCCACTCGTCTCGCCTCTGCATCAATGGCAATCACGTCATCAATGGCATTCGGCGCGGGCGGATCATAGCGCGCGAGCGTTGCATCGGCAATCTTTGCAATTGCGCCAAAGCGAATGTGTTTGCCCAAAAACGCTGCGACTGCGACCTCGTTTGCAGCATTGAGAATAGCGGGCTTCGCGCCGCCATTCTCCATTGCTTCACGGGCAATGCGGAGTGCGGGAAAGCGAACCAAGTCAGGTGCTTCAAAGTCCAATCTCCCAATTTCAGCCAAATTTAGCCGTGGCATTGGCGTTTCCATGCGCTCCGGCCAAGCGAGGCAGTGCGCGATCGGAATACGCATATCAGGCGCGCCAAGTTGGGCGAGAACTGACCCATCAACATATTCCACCATTGAATGGATGACTGATTGCGGATGGAAAATCACGTCAAGCCGATCACTTGGCATGGCGAATAGATAATGCGCCTCGATGAGTTCGAGGCCTTTGTTCATCATTGACGCTGAATCGATCGTGATCTTTGCCCCCATCGTCCAGTTCGGATGTTTGAGTGCTTGTTCAGGGGTTGCCGCATCAATTTCAGCAAGCGATGAACAGCGAAATGGGCCACCGCTTGCGGTCAGAATGATTTTTGCCACTCCGTTCGGCGCTGACTGGTCAAGGCATTGAAAAATAGCGTTATGTTCGGAATCGACGGGCAACAATGTTGCGCCTGAGTTGCGCGCGACGCCCATCATCAATGGCCCCGCTGAAACGAGCGATTCCTTATTGGCAAAGGCAAGGCACTTGCCGCGCTCAAGTGCAGCCATCGTGGGCATCAGCCCAGCGCATCCAACGATGGCAGACATTGTCCAATCGGCAGACCTCCGCGCGGCTTCAATGATCGCCTCGGTGCCCGCAGCAATTTCGATCCCAGTGCCCGAAAGCGCGTCTTTAAGTTCGATGTAGAGCGCTTGATTGCCAATCACGGCCAATTGAGCCTTATGAAGGCGCGCCGCCGCCGCGAGACTGACAACATCATTCTGAGCAGTAAGCGCGACAACGTCATAATGCTCAGGGTTACGCCCGATCAGATCAAGCGTTGACTGCCCCACCGACCCCGTTGCACCGAGTATCGTGACGCTCTTGCGCGCACTCACTGTGCCAATCCCATCGCAACAAAGAGCGCTGCAACCGGCACCGACGTTACGAGACCGTCGAGCCGATCAAGCACGCCGCCATGCCCGGGCAGCAATCGCCCGCTATCTTTGACGCCTGCGCGGCGCTTCATCCAGCTTTGGAACAAATCGCCGATTTGCGCCAAAACCGCGAGCGGCATTGACGCCAGCGCCAAAATCGGGGGAAGCCTCGCCCAATGCGCAAGCGCCCAGCCAAGCAGTAATGCTGCGATCACACCACCACCAAGCCCCGCCCATGTCTTATTAGGACTGATCGCAGGAGCAAGCTTTGGCCCGCCAATAGCCCTGCCTGCAAAATAAGCGCCAATATCAGTCGCCCAGACGAGTGAGAGCGCCCAGAACGAGAGCAGCAACCCATCATCAGGCCGGTCACGCAGCCACAGCAGCGCAAAAGCGGGAAAGCCCACATAGACTAGACCAGCCCCAAGCCCTGCCTTCCTCGTCACCGCGTAGACCGCCACTGCGGTGCCGAAAATCAATCCAACGCCAAGATAATGTGGGCCAGCGGCAAGCGGAGAGAGAATGCCAAGCGGAATACAGAATGCAAAAAGCGCAAGTCGCGTCTCTTGTGCTGTGCTTTTGAGCAGCCCACTATATTCAGACAGCATGACGAGCCCGCCAATCGTCACCAATATCCAAAATGCAATGCCACCAAGCCAGACTTCTGCAACGGCCACAAAGATCAGAATTGCTCCGACGACCAGTCGCTGGAAGAGTTCGCCTTGATTATTCACAAACCACCAAATCGCCGCTCGCGGGTCGCATAATCACTGATCGCTGCCGCTAATTCGTTCGCGCCAAAATCGGGCCACAAAGTGTCGACAAAAAGCAGTTCGGCATAAGCCGCCTGCCACAGCAGGAAGTTTGATAGCCGACGCTCGCCCGAAGTGCGGATCACCAAATCAGGTGCTGGCCAATCGCGCGTTTGCAATTGCGCCTCGAATGCGGCGATCGTCACATCTTCAGGTGATAATTCGCCCGCGACAGCCGCTTTTGCCAATGCTTTCGCCACGCCAACGATTTCAGCTTGAGAACCATAGTTAAGCGCAATGACGAGTGTCGTTTTTGTATTTGTCTCGGTGCGTTTGCAAGCCGCATCAATCATAATACCAAGATCAGGCGCGAGGGCGTGATAATCGCCTATAACGCGAAGGCGAACACCGTTGCGCGCGAGTTCATCAATATCATGCTGAATGAAATGGCGCAAAAGCACCATCAAATCACTCACTTCTTCTGCTGGGCGGCGCTTATTTTCGGTTGAGAAAGCGTAAAGCGTGAGCACCTCAATCCCAAGATCGCCCGCTGCGCGCACCGTATTGCGCGCAGCTTCAATCCCTTTTCGGTGCCCAGCAATGCGCGGCAAAAAGCGCTTCTTTGCCCAGCGCCCATTGCCATCCATGATGATCGCCACATGGCGCGGCATGCCTTCACTATGCCCGCCCATGGGCGACAATATAGGGGCAGTCGAAGGACTCACTTCCCCAAAATTTCCTTTTCCTTCGCCACTGTTACAGCGTCGATATCCGCAATCGTTGCATCGGTCATTTTTTGAACTTCGGTTTCAAGCCGCTTGCGATCGTCTTCGCTGATCACCTTCTTATTCTCGTCGGTCTTCAGCGCATCCATGCCGTCACGGCGGACGTTGCGAACCGCGATCTTGGCTTTCTCCGAATAACTGCTGGCAAGCTTGGCAAGTTCCTTGCGGCGCTCTTCGGTCATATCAGGGATCGGAAGCCGGATATTCTGCCCATCAGTAATCGGGTTGATACCAAGGCCCGCATTGCGGATCGCTTTCTCAACGGGGATAACATTGGATTTATCCCACACTTGCACTGATATCATGCGCGGCTCAGGCACTGAAACTGTCGCGCATTGATTGAGCGGCATCGTTGCGCCGTAAGCGATCACAACCACGGGGTCGAGCAACGCAGTATTCGCGCGCCCCGTGCGCAAACCGCCGAGATCACCTTTCAGAGATTCAGTGGCCCCTGCCATCCTACGCTCAAGATCAGCTTTATCATATGCGGCCATTATGTTGGTTCCTCATTATGCACGAGCGTCGCCACGCCTTCACCGCGAAGCACACGCGCCAAATTTCCTTGCTCGCGTATGTTGAACACGACAATGGGGATATCATTATCGCGGCACAGTGCCACAGCACTTGCATCCATCACTTTAAGATCATTCGCGAGCACGGTTTGAAAACTAAGTGTTTCATATCGCTTTGCCGTCGCAACTTTCTTGGGATCAGCATCGTAAACGCCGTCAACGCTTGTGCCCTTGAACAACGCATCGCACTTCATTTCAGCCGCGCGCAGGGCAGCCCCTGAGTCAGTTGTGAAATAAGGGCTGCCGACGCCCGCTGCAAAGATCACAACGCGCCCTTTTTCAAGGTGACGTTCGGCACGACGCCGAATGACGGGTTCACATACCGTATCCATTGGGATTGCCGACTGAACGCGCGTTTGCACCCCAAGTTGCTCAAGCGCATTTTGCATCGCGAGCGCATTCATTACGGTCGCGAGCATGCCCATATAATCGGCCTGCGCACGGTCCATCCCTTTGGCCGCACCCGCCATGCCGCGAAAAATATTTCCGCCACCAATGACGAGGCAAAGCTCATAGCCTGCATCTTTGGCAGCTTTCACCTCGCCGGCCATCCGCGAAACGGTTTCAGGATCGATCCCAAACGGCGTATCACCCATCAGCGCTTCACCCGATAACTTCAATAAAATGCGTTTGAAGCGGGGGCGAACCATTGGGATTGTCTCTCTTATCGTAAACGAAGTGACGCGCACCCTATAGGCAGTGCGCGCCCTTGCCAAGCGGTGAGCTTAAATGCCCTAGGACAATCGCATTTGACGTTTTTTTGGCGTTCCCCTGCGAAGGCAGGGGCCCAGTCCTGTCTCAAACGAAGCGGCGAAGCCACAGAAACGTGGCCCGTCTGGCCCCCTGCCTGCGCCAAGGGAACATCAAACTCTCAGGTGAAACGAGTAATTCTGTCAAAAAAAGTCAAATGCGATTGCCCTGTTAAACGCCCGCAGCCGCTGCAACTTCGGCTGCAAAATCTGTCACTTCCTTTTCAATGCCTTCGCCGAGCTGGAAGCGCACATAATCAGTAAGTGTAATCGCTGTGCCAGCCGCTTTCGCAGCATTGGCAACAACGTCAGAAATCTTGGTCTTGCCATCGATCACGAACAACTGGTTGAGCAGCGCGTTTTCTTTGATATATTTTGCCACAGCCCCTTCGACCATCTTAGCGACAACTTCAGGTGGCTTGCCCGATTCAGCCGCTTTTTCTGCCCCGATGGCACGTTCACGCTCGATGAGGTCAGCTGGAATGCCGCTTTCATCAAGAGCTAGAGGGAATGCCGCTGCAACGTGCATCGCAAGCTGCTTACCTAGCGCTTCAAGCGTATCAACTGGAGCCGCACTTTCAAGCGCCACAAGCACACCGATTTTGCCAAGACCAGGTGCTGCGGCATTATGCACATAGGGCACAACCACGCCTTGCGTCACCGACAAGCGACGTGCACGGCGGAGCGTTTGGTTTTCGCCGATTGTTGCAATATTGGCGATGAGGACTTCGGCAACGGTGCCGCCGCCGGGATAGGGCGACGCTGCGAGCGCCTCGATATCATCACCTGTCTCAAGCGCGATCTGCGTTACCGTGGTAACGAAATCCTGAAACTGTGCGTTTTTCGCAACGAAATCGGTTTCGCTGTTGACTTCGACGGCGGCACCGACTGTGCCGTTAACCGCGACGCCAACAAGACCTTCAGCCGCAGTACGGCTCGATTTCTTCGACGCCGTAGCAAGGCCTTTGGCGCGCAACCAATCAGTCGCCGCAATCATATCACCGCCGGTTTCAGTGAGCGCCTTTTTGCAGTCCATCATGCCAGCGCCGCTGGTTTCGCGCAGTTCCTTGACGGCTGCGGCTGTAATCTCTGCCATGGTTTTGTCCTTTTACAGTAAAGCGTCATCCCCGCAAAGGCGGGGATCCATATACTCGGGCGTTGGAGCGTATGGATCCCCGCCTTCGCGGGGATGACGGTATTATTATTTAAGCGCTTGCTTCTTCAATCGTTGGTTCAACAACGACCTCAGCTTCGGCTACAATCTCAACCGGTGCTATAATCGCTTCTTCAACTGGCGGCGCGTCCATCGCACCAAGATCAACACCGCGCGACGCCGCACCTTGCTGACCACCGCGTGTCGCCGCGGTCGCAATTGCCTCGCAATACAGGCGAAGCGCGCGGCTGGCATCGTCGTTCGCCGGAATTGGAAATGCAATGCCATCTGGCGAAACGTTTGAATCGAGGATGGCTACAACCGGAATGCCGAGAACATTGGCTTCCTTGATCGCAAGCTCTTCCTTGTTGGCATCGATCACGAAGATCACGTCAGGAATGCCGCCCATATCGCGGATACCGCCAAGCGAGAGTTCGAACTTGTCACGCTCGCGCGTCAGTTGCAGAACTTCCTTCTTGGTAAGCCCCGCAGTGTCGCCTGAAAGCTGTTCTTCAAGTGCCTTAAAGCGCTTGATCGAACCAGAAATCGTCGTCCAGTGGGTGAGCAGGCCGCCCAGCCAGCGGGGATTGACATAATGCTGCCCCGAAGCGCGCGCCGCGTCTGCGATGGGTTGCTGTGCTTGGCGCTTGGTGCCAACGAACAAAACCTTGCCGCCGCGTGCCGCCGTTTGATTCACAAAATCAAGCGCGCGCGCCATCAGCGGCACAGTCTGTGAAAGATCAAGAATATGAACGCCGTTACGATCACCAAAGATGTAAGGCTTCATTTTAGGATTCCAGCGATGTGTCTGGTGTCCAAAGTGTGCGCCAGCTTCCAAGAGCTGATGCATGGTGACAATAGGTGCCGCCATGGGGATAATCTCCTTCCGGTTAGTCCACTGAGA
>JAYUAU010000128.1:0-15915 GCA_043741135.1 Sphingomonadales bacterium
CCGATCTGACGACCGAGACTTTATGCCAAACTGTTGATATTGCTTGATTTTGTTGGTTGCGGGAGTAGGATTTGAACCTACGACCTTCAGGTTATGAGACGGAAGGCTGATTATCTAAACTGTTGATATTACAGGATTTGGAATCCATAGTTGGCAAAAATTCCTGTCAAAATAGACATATATGAGAAGGAAATGGCAAAGGAGGAAAAGTAGCCGAGTTGTCTGCTCAACTGCGGCTTGTAGTCGTATACAGCAAGGCCGCCATCCCCGTTTTCAATTGCGTCGCTCACGTTCCATCCTCTCGGGCCTAAAGAGCCAATAGCTCCTCAGGGCAATTGGTTGTTATCCGCGCTGGCGCTGCCCCGGCGGCAGTTAGGTATGCTGAATCTGTTGCTGCTTTGCAAGCTCCTCATTGCCCCGACTGGAAGAACGGCGTTCGCGTAAAGCACTATCGTCCTGTTAAGGCGCAGATCACTGCACATCTCGACAAGGAGGTGCTCGCATGACCCATGAACGCGCGAAGGTGTGGAGCTTGCGGTATTCATCGGGATTGAACTCCTCGCGCCGCTCCTTGGCGAGTTGCAGCTTGCCATCGAAGATGTTCGCGGTCGGGATATAGTGGCGACCCGCCGCATAGGTCATGATCGCGCGGAAAATCGACATCTCATAACGGATCGTCGAATCGCTGACCGTCGCGCGCACCCGACCCTTGCCATGCTCCTGCCGCCAGAAGGGATAGTTCTGCCAGCGCTCTGCGCTGACCAGATTGATCTGCATCGCGCCAACATAGGGATCAAGTTGCGCGCGGATGACAGAGGCAATGTTGCGCGTCCGCTCCAGCTTGATCTGTCCAGCTCCGGCGCGCTTTTCCTGAAACGCCAGAAACTCCTTGGCTATCTGGCTGAACGGGCGGTTTAAAACCGGCACATCATGCTTGATCCTGAACCGAAGTTCAGAATCCTGATCAAACGCCCGCTCACGCGCCGCTGAGATATCCGACGTTTTAAGCGAAATCGTCTTGTAGCGGTCAGACTTGGGCAGCTTGACCCGGCAATACCAATTGCGGTGCGCCACGTCCAAACGGCGGAAGATCACCAGTCCCGGCTTTAGCTCTTCCTTGTCAGCCAAAAATGCCATACGACCAGCCTTTCTGTGTAGAAACTGTGCAGCAATATCGGCTAAATCCTTGATATTAGGTATCTGTGTAGCCGGTGTGCAGGACTTTGGTAAGGAAAAAGATGTGCAAAGTCAAGGCTTTAAGATACACTCCTCTCCCATTGCGGGAGATGGACGCGAAGACTTGGCTGCGCGCAGTCTAGGCGAAGCTGGGTGAGGGGCATTATGTGTCGTTTTCGGTGAACGAGTGACCCTCACTAAGACTTGCTAGCCGGTAAACCGCCAAGCCAAGTCTATTCTCCCGGCAACGGGAGAGAGGTGTAGCCCTCAGATCGAATACATTTGCGCACTCGTCTCCCACGAGGAGCGCAGCGACGTGGCAATCCATGCGCTGCACCATAGTATGGATTGCTGCGCTTCGCTCGCAAAGACGATTCAATATGATGGTATTCAAGCCTAATTGCCAAGGGTGGTATTTTTTCTCACCTCGTTGAGCAATCTGATTATGTATTTCGACGGAAGGCCGCTGGAGTGATCTGGCGGCTTTTTTGTTTAGGGTGGGGGATGTCCGGACAGGCCGGCTTTTGGACGAGAAAATGGAGCAGGAGACATCGAATGCGCCGGTTCCCAAGGTTGCAGTAGATGCGATAAACTCTTATTATTGTTTAATGCAACGAAAAATCCGACACTCCGCCGCAATTACCATGGTTCTGATCCTAGGATGGTTATCATTAGACGGCTGGGTCTATCTTCAGCGTGGTTACTCACTCAGCATTGCTCTCTCTGGTCACGCATCATCCGTGTACCACGTCGATTTCCCTACTTGGAGAGTATCCGCTCATGTACTATTATGGGTTGCTGGGATGATCGCGATCTTAGCTTACGTCACTTGTCAAGGTTGGGCATCGGCTGCGGCTTGGTTGGCGTTCGGGGCAACGTCGCTTCTCGGCATCCACGATGTCGATCAGTACGGCACTATCGGTTCACCTACTTCTGTCTGGAGCGTGCTGCTATTCTTGTCCTTCGCCTTGCTGGTTAGAGTAGACCCGTTCGCCCCAAATGCGAATGCTTAGGACGGCGTTCTATTATCCGCCTTGGATGTCAGCGGAATGAGCAGCGGCTTTCAAGACTAATATCGAACACCTTGAAATGATCGAAATCGTGCCGAGAACCGCTTTCCATTCACGTCGCCCCGTGCTTCACACGGGGTTGTTTTTTTGGCGAAAATTGTCTAATGAAGTTTCAGGAATACAAGGCAAATTACATGTCCGCTTTCACCTTGCCAAATCGAAAAATGTCCCTTATATGGAGCATATGATAAGCGTCTGTCAGGCCGAAACTTTTCAGAAATGGTTTGAAGGGTTGCGGGACAGGCAGGCGCAAAAGCATATTCTTGTGCGGATTGGGCGGTTGGAGCGTGGCAATTTTGGCGACGTGAAACCGGTTGGTGGCGGCATAAGCGAACTGCGGGTCAATTACGGGCCGGGATATCGGCTTTACATGATCCGGCGTGAGCAAGAGGTTGTGCTACTCCTGTGTGGTGGCGACAAGGATAGTCAGGTACGCGACATTCGGGCGGCGAAACAATTGGTGAAGGAGACCGAGTGATGGTTATGGCGAGCAAAACGATCGCTTGGGATGCGACCGAATATCTCAAAACCGACGATGATATTGCCGAATATCTCGCTGCGGCGTTTGAAAGTGGCGATGTTGGCGACGTGACCCACGCACTGGCCACCATTGCACGGGCGCGCGGCATGACCGAAACCGCCAAGAACGCTGGCCTAGCGCGCGGTTCGCTTTACAAGGCGATTGGCGAGGGTGCGAACCCTACTCTATCGACTTTGCTTGCTGTGCTCAGCGCCATGAACGTCAGCCTAAGCGCCAAGCCCAAGATGGCAGCATAACCGCCGCACCCCCCCATCAACGCCCCTTCTTACTCAAAGTCGCGGTGAAATCGGGGTCTTTATTCGCCACCCAATTGACAAATTTGGCGACAGCGGGGTCTGCTAGCAGGCCGTCGACCTCCATCCCGTGACGTTGCAATTCGGAATTGGTGAAATTCGCGATCAGCATCTGCTGGCATATCGGGTGCATCGGCACCGTATCGCGCCCGCCGCGGCTTTTGGGCACGGGGTGGTGCAAGATGATGGTCTTGCCCGTCGGACGGCTACACAGCCAGCAGGGCACCGGCGGCGCTGGCGCTTCCTCCTCGGGGTATAAGTCTTCGTAGGGGCCATGTTTTGAATGTTTGCGCGCCATCCGCTCAAAACGCTCCCGCCACATCAATAAACTTCACCAACCGCCTCGGCGCAATGGCCGTCCAGCTTTTGGCGAGCCATTCGCCAATCGCGTCCCAATCATTGTCGCCCAGATCGAGTCTGATTCCCACCCAGCCGTCGCCGAAATAAGCGGGGCGATAATAGCGCGCGGGGTCGTTTTCGATCAACATGACTTGTTCATCAACGCCGCTTATTTTGACGAGCAACGCGGTTTTGCCATCGCCGTGGTGATCGCGGCTGACATAGGCGAATTTCTTGCCCTTGATGATGCCAAAGCAAGGCATGCCGTGCGAGAGCGTTTCTTCAGCTTCGCCAAGTGCCATTGCAAGGCTGCGCACTTGGTTGACGAGGTGGTCGGGGTCGCTCTCGCGGCTCACAAAATCCGCGAGCACACGCGAATAGAGCTGATGTTCGGCAATCAGGGTGCGCGCGGCGAGGCTTTCGGGGGTGTCACCTTCGATGATCGCGACTTTGGTTTGGCCTAGCACAGGCCCATCATCAAGCGCGGCGGTGACGATATGAACCGAACAGCCCGCCACTGTGTCACCGTTCGCAAGCGCGCGTTCATGCGTGTCGAGGCCTTTGTAAGCGGGCAGGAGCGAGGGGTGAATGTTGAGCATCCGTCCTTCCCATCGCGCGACGAATTCGGGCGAGAGCAGGCGCATATAGCCCGCGAGCGCTACATAATCGGCCCGAGCGTTGAGAAGCCCAGCATTGATGATTGCATCAAATTCAGCGCGCTTCATGCCTTTATGGCTGTGCGCGAATGTGGCGATACCTTCGGCCTGCGCTAGGGCTAGTCCGAGTGCGTGAGGGTCGTTCGCGGCAACCAGAACGATTTCAAAGGGGCAATCCTCGCGCTTTGCCGCATAAACCAGAGCGGCCATGTTTGACCCACGGCCTGAGATCAGCACAGCGATGCGCGCTTTAGCCATGATGCGTGGCACTCCAATCGCCGCGCGCGGCCCAAGTATCGCTGAAGCCTGAGACGGTGCAGCCTTTCTCGCCCACCGCAATATAACCGATGCGGTGAACGGTTTCGCCACTTGCTTCAAGCGCGGTCGTCACCGCATCAACATCGCCTGGTGCAACGCACATCGCCATGCCAATTCCGCAGTTGAAGGTGCGTGCCATTTCCTCAGGCTCGATAGTGCCTTGCGCTTGGAGGAACGCCATCAAGCGCGGCTGTTCCCACGCGCCCGCATCGATATGCGCATGGAGGTGTGCGGGCAAAACACGCGGAATATTCTCAAGCAAACCGCCACCCGTGATGTGCGCCATCGCGTTGATTTGCCCAGCGCGAACCAAGGGGAGCAGCGATTTCACGTAAATTCGTGTCGGGGCCATGAGCGCATCGATGAGCAAGGTTTCCTGATCAAACAGCGCAGGGCGATAAAGCTTCCACCCCTTATCGGCGGCCAAGCGGCGTACGAGCGAGAAACCGTTTGAATGAATGCCTGACGATGCCAGCCCCAAGATCACGTCACCCACTGCCACTTTGTCAGCGGTGAGCACTTGATCACGTTCCACCGCACCAACGCAAAAGCCAGCCAGATCATAATCGCCGCCTGCATACATGCCTGGCATTTCAGCGGTTTCCCCGCCAATTAAAGCACAGCCTGCAAGTTTGCAGCCTTCAGCTATGCTCGCGATCACTGCAACCGCGACCTTCTCATCGAGTTTGCCGCTGGCGTAATAATCGAGGAAGAATAGCGGTTCGGCCCCCTGCACGATCAGATCGTTAACGCACATCGCGACGAGATCGATGCCAACGCCGCCGTGGCGTCCCGAATCGATGGCGAGCTTCAGCTTGGTGCCAACGCCGTCATTGGCGGCGACGAGCAGCGGATCAGTAAATCCCGCCGCACGGAGATCAAAAAAACCGCCAAACCCGCCAAGATCAGCATCAGCGCCTGCTCTTCGTGTTGCCTTGGCCAGCGGCGCGATTGCGCGAACCAACGCATTGCCTGCGGCAATAGAAACGCCCGCTTGGGCATAGGTATAGGGCTCAGTCGAAGCGTCAGTTTCAGTCATTTTATTGCTGCTAGTGATATCGGGCTTGGAATTCCATGCTTTAGTCGTCAAAAGGACGACGTGATTGTAAGCAAGTGTTTCGCGCGGCTCCTGCCCTATGCTCTTTTCGTTGCCCTTGGCGGGGTAAGCGCGATTGTTTTTGCCCAAATAGAAGGCGGAGATCGCACCGAAGCGCCGATTGATAGCGCAGGCAATCTTGAAGTCGGCGGTGTCAAAGTTGATATTTACGCGGGTTCAGCAAATGCCGCGCGGATTGGCGGATGGCGAGAGGCGCAACGGCGCGGCTGGCGGATGTTGTGGCAGCGCGTCCACGGCGGCGGTGCGCCCGGGCTTAGCGATGGTCAGCTTGATGCAATCGTCGCGGGCATTGTTGTTGAAAATGAACAAATCGGTCCCAATCGCTACGTCGCAACGCTTGGTGTGCTGTTTGACCGCGTTCGTGCGGGGCAGATACTCGGCGTCAGCGGAGTCGCAACACGCTCTGCCCCGTTGCTCGTCATCCCCATTCAGTGGAGCGGTGGCACCGCGCAATCATTTGAAGCGCGCACGCAGTGGCGCAAGGCGTGGGCGCGGTTCCGCAGCGGGTCAAGCCCGATTGATTATGTCCGCCCCAGCGGCACGGGGGCTGATCCTTTACTGTTAACGCAAGCGCAGACGGGCCGTCCCGGGCGGCGGTGGTGGCGGCTGTTGCTTGATCAATACGGTGCTGCTGATGTTTTGATGCCGCAGGTTCGGCTCGAATATTTATGGCCAGGCGGGCCAGTGATCGCTCATTTTTCGGCGCGTTATGGCCCAGACAATATCCTGCTCAGCACTTTTGCGCTACGCGTTGAAACGAGCGCGGCGCTGCCCGCAATGCTTGATGAAGGCGTTAAGCGGATGGATCAAATTTACGGCGATGCGCTCGCTACTGGTCGATTGCGCCCCGATTCTTCACTCGTCATTGAGGAGCCGGTTCTCGCTGAAGTGCCCGAAACTGAGGCGACTCCTGTAGAACAAATTGAGGAAACTGCGGTAGCGACAGATGATAGTGAAAAGCCTGCCACTACTGTCACCCAAGCCTCATCTTATTCAATTCAGTTTGATACGCCAGACGTTGGTTCGGTCAGTGGTACGGAGTCGAGTGTTCGTGGGATTCCAGGGGTTAAATCGGCTTCGACATCAAGTTTAGCGCTCGGCGGTGTTTCGATCATGCGCGTCAGCTTCGAAGGTGATCTGGCCACGTTACGCGTAGCGCTTTCGGCGCGCGGATTTTCAGTGCAAGATGCAGGCGGTACATTGCGCATTAAGCGCGGGGGGCAATGAGTCAGATCGCGTTACCCTTCGATTGGCCTGCCCCCGAAACTGCTGAGAGTTTCATCGTTTCAGAGTCGAATCGCGATGCAGTAAACCAGCTTGATCGACCGGGCAGCTGGCCTGTCCTCGCCGCTATTTTGACCGGCCCAAGAAAATCAGGGCGAAGCCTTTTGGGCCGCATTTTCGCGGTTAAAACCGGCGGCACGTTGATTGACGATGGCGAATTGCACCGTGAAGCCGATATTTTTCATCGCTGGAATTTGGCCCAAGAAGCGCGCAAGCCGCTGCTAATTATCGCACTGTCACCACCCCCAATCTGGAAGATACGCTTGCCAGATTTAGCATCACGATTGGCCGCTACGCCGCTCTTAACGATTAGTGAGCCAGATGATGTGCTGGCTGCGATGTTGCTCGAAAAATTGCTTGGTCAAAGGGGGTTAGCGATCACTCCTGATACAATTACTTATATTATCAACCGTACCGAGCGCAGCTATCTCGTGCTGATGCGCGTCGTTGATGCTATTGACGAAGTCGCTTTGTCGCAACGTCGCGCGGTCACAATCCCTCTCGCAAAAATGGTATTGGAGCAACTCCATATGATCGACGTTCAGCGCGAATTGCTGTAAGTGATTGGGATGACAATCACCGAAAAACCAATCACATCACGTGCCGAAATTAGGAACGACCGCTATTTTAACCGCGAGCTGAGCTGGCTTGGATTTAATCGCCGCGTGCTCGAAGAATCGGCAAACCGCGCGCATCCACTGCTTGAGCGGCTCCGGTTTCTCTCGATTTCAGGCTCAAACCTTGATGAATTTTTCATGGTGCGTGTGGCAGGCCTTAAAGGGCAACAACTCCAGAATATTGAAGAGCGTTCAGCAGACGGACTAACCCCAACGCAGCAGCTCGCCGCGATTTCGCGTGTCGGTGATCAGCTGATGGCTGAACAGCAATCTCTGTGGAAAGACTTGACCGTTGAGCTGGCAGCGGCGGGCATGCGGGTGGTCAGCCAAGGTGACGTTACCGCAGAGATAGCTGGCGCGCTTGAGCAGTATTTTCGTGAACAGATATTCCCGGTTTTGACGCCACAAGCGCTTGATCCGGCGCATCCATTTCCCTTCATTCCCAATCAAGGGCTCAGCCTATTGCTTGATCTCAAGCGATTGTCAGATGATGAACCGATTCGTGAACTCGTGATGATCCCCTCGACGCTCCCGCGTTTCATTCGTGTGCCGGGACACGAATCGACATTCGTGACGATTGAAACCTTGTTGCGCAGTTCAACCGGCACAATGTTCCCGGGTTATGAAGTGCTCGGCGCGGCGGCGTTTCGGATCATTCGCGATAGCGACATCGAAATCGAGGATGAGGCCGAAGATTTGGTGCGTTATTACCGCAGCGCGATCAAGCGGCGGCGGCGGGGGCGGGTTATCCGGCTTGAGCTTGAATACGGAATGCCCGAAGATATTGAAGCGCTGTTGCTCAAAGAAATTGGCGGAAACGGCGCGATTGTCGCGGAAACATCAGGGTTCCTCGGCATTGGTGATCTCAGCCAATTGGTTGATGAAGATCGCCCCGATCTCAAATTCACGCCCTATACGCCGCGCTTTCCTGAACGAATCCGCGAACATGATGGCGATTGCTTTGCGGCGATTTCGGCCAAGGATATCGTCGTTCACCACCCCTACGAGACGTTCGACGTTGTTTTAGCGTTTTTGCAGCAAGCCGCCGCTGATCCTGATGTCGTCGCGATCAAGCAAACGCTTTACCGCGCGGGCAAACAATCCGCAGTCATCCGTGCGCTAATTGATGCAGCCGAAGCGGGCAAATCGGTGACCGCCGTAGTTGAACTTAAAGCACGATTTGATGAGGAGCAGAATTTGCTCTGGGCATCAGCGCTTGAACGAGCGGGCGTTCAGGTCGTTTACGGCTTCGTCGAATGGAAAACGCATGCCAAGATATCGATGGTTGTCCGCCGCGAAAATGGCACATACCGGAGCTATTGCCACTTTGGCACGGGCAATTATCACCCTATCACAACGCGGATTTATACCGATCTCAGTTTCTTCACCGCCGATCCGCGTGCGAGCCGCGATGCGTCTCAGATTTTCAATTATATTACAGGTTATGTCGAGCCATCGAACCTTGAATTGCTGAGCATGAGCCCGCTCAACTTGCGATCCAATATTTGTGATTTGATCGACGTCGAAATCGAAAATGCGCGGTCTGGCAAGCCTGCGGCTGTTTGGGCGAAAATGAATTCACTCGTTGACCCTGAAATCATCGAAAAGCTCTATGATGCGAGTGCGGCGGGCGTTGCTATTGATCTCATCATTCGGGGGATTTGCTGCCTTCGCCCTGGCGTTCCGGGGCTGTCTGATACGATCCGCGTGAAGTCAGTCATCGGGCGTTTCCTTGAACATAGCCGGATTTGGGCGTTTGGAAATGGTGGTGCACTCCCTAACGATAAAGCCAAAGTGTTCATATCGTCAGCAGATTGGATGCAGCGCAATTTTGATCGTCGCGTTGAATATATGCTGCCGATCATGAACCCCACCGTCCATGATCAAGTGCTTGATCAGGTGATGGTCGCTAATTTGATTGATAGTGAACAAAGCTGGGAGCTTCAGGCCGATGGCGCTTACACCCGCACCGAACGCGGTGATCGCCCGTTCAACCTCCACCGCTACTTCATGACCAATCCCTCGCTGTCAGGGCGCGGCGCGGCGATGGATAGCGGCGAAAGCGTTCCCAAACTCGTGCTTAGTCGCCGATAGTGGGCGCGTCTGATCGCTACGGCGTCATCGATATCGGATCAAATTCGATACGACTTGTTGTCTACGGTGCCCCTTTGCGCGCACCCACAATTTTGCTCAATGAAAAGATCATGGCGGGGCTTGGTGTCGGCGTTCAGCAGAACGGCGAATTGAGTGAAGGCGCGATGTCAGCCGCTTTGCTCGCGCTTGAACGTTTTTCTCACCTAGCGTTGCTGATGGACGTTGAACGCCCGCGAACGGTGGCTACAGCAGCCGTCCGGCACGCGAGCAACGGCGCAACCTTCCTCGAACGCGTACGCGCACTTGGCCTTGATGTTGAGCTATTGTCGGGCAAGCAAGAGGCCAATGCAGCTGGGCTTGGCGTGATTGCGGGGATCGAAGGCGCTGATGGCATCGTTGGCGATTTAGGCGGCGGTAGCCTTGAACTGGCGCGCGTGAAAGATGGCTTTGTCCACAAAACGGCTTCGTTTCCGCTGGGTGTTCAGCGGATCGCAGCGATTCGCGCTAAAGGACGCCGCTCGCTCGAACGCTATTTAGCCGAGCAAATGGCCAAGCAAGGCTGGGGTGCGATTGAAAAAGCGCTACCCTTTTACCTCGTTGGCGGTTCGTGGCGCGGGCTAGCCAAAGTGCATATGCATTTAACGCACTACCCTTTGCCGATCCTCCACCATTATGAAATGCCACCCGAAGCCTCAACACGGCTTGTACGCGCAATTGCTCGAATTGACCGCGCTGTTCTCAAATCGCAAAACATTGTTTCAGGCGCGCGTATTCCCGCAATGCCTGACGCCGCTGCAATGCTCTCTGCACTTTGCAAAACACTTAAGCCAAAGACGCTGATTGTTTCCGCAACGGGGCTTCGCGAAGGCCTTTTGTTCGAAGGCCTATCGCCAACCACGCGTACGCTTGATCCGCTCGTGACAGCCGCGCGTGCTGAAGGTGCCCGTCAGGGACGATTCCTTGAGCATGGCGATTTGATGAACCAGTGGATTGCACCCTTGTTTGCTCATGAAGCGTCGAGCGCTGCACGCCTTCGCCACGCGGCATGCTTGCTTAGCGATATCGGTTGGTCAGCGAATCCCGATTACCGCGCCGACCGCGGGCTTGAGGTTGCGTTGCACGGCAATTGGACGGGGCTGACAGGGCAGGGGCGTGCGATTATCGCGCAAGCGCTCTATTCACTGTTCGGCGGGGGCGGACCTTCACCGCTTATGCTCGCCAATTTGGCAAGTGCTGAGCAATTGGAATTGGCCCGCCACTGGGGTCTTGCAATGCGTCTTGGGCAACGGTTGAGTGGGGGCCTCGCTGCCCCCCTCAACGCCAGCCGCCTTCACCGTGGCGCTGAGACGATCACGCTTTTTGTGAAACAGGAAATAGCCGATTTGCGCGGTGAGGCGGTTGAACGGCGTATGAAACAGCTTGCCAGTGCGCTAGGGCTTGGCTGGCGGATCGAGATTGAGGTTAGCTAGCGTCACCCTCAGTGCGCGTCATTCGCAGTTTGCCGTCGATCACTGCAAAGGCAAGTTTGCCTTCAACGAGTGCCAGTGCATCAGCGCCGAATTGTTCAAATCGCCAACCTTCTAGAATCGAGAGACCCGTACGTTGACCCGCTGCGAGCATTTCGAGTTCATCCGAACGAGCGAGCAAGCGCGACGCGACATTGGCATCGCGCGAACGGATTTTGAGCAAAAGCTTGAGCAAATCAGCGACAAGCGTACCTTCTTTAGTGAGCCCGGGCCGTTTGTCATCACGCGTCGGCAGCTCGTCAGCAGGCATTGGCTCGGCTGTCGCGATGATTGCCATCAAGCGCGCGCCGATATCATTATTCGCCCACGCCGGCGAAAGGCCCCTTACCTTACCCAAGTCGGCTTGCGATTTTGGCGGGTGCGCCGCGATATCAGCAGCGGTTTCATCCTTAATGATCCGACCGCGCGGAATATTCTTGCCTTGCGCCTCACGCTCACGCCATGCCGCAATCGCTTTCAAGCGCCCAAATGTTTCAGCTTTCCGGCCCGTAATCTTGATCCGGTGCCATGCTTCTTCGGGTTCATTGATATAGTTTCCTGCGTCTGAAAGCCTCTCCATCTCTTGATCGAGCCAATCACCGCGCCCTGTTTTGCGCAATTTCCCAAGCATCTTCGGAAAGAGCGTGGCGAGATGGGTTACATCACCAATTGCATAATCAATCTGGCGCTTATCAAGCGGACGCCGTGCCCAATCGGTAAACCGCGCGCCTTTATCAAGCGCTATGCCGAGCCAACTATCGACAAGGTTTGAATAACCAATCTGTTCGCCCTGCCCAAGCGCCATCGCGGCGACTTGCGTATCAAACATTGGATGTGGTGTTTTCCCGGTAATATTGTGAACAATTTCAATATCCTGAGATCCAGCGTGGACAACTTTTAGAACATCTTCATTGTTCGTCAGCAGTTCGAGAAGCGGGGATAAATCGATGCCTTGCGCCATCGGATCAATCGCCGCTGCCTCATGTTCATCAGCGATTTGAATGAGGCAAAGGATCGGCCAATAGGTGTTTTCACGCATGAATTCAGTATCAACCGCAACGAAGGGCGATTTGGAAAGCCGCGCGCATAATGAGGCTAATGTGGCTGAGTCTTCGATGAGCGGATGAATATGCATTTAACGTCCATAGCGCGCCCACGCGCTTTGACAACAGAACGGGCTTACGCGCCTTGACAAATAGGCGCGCGGGCTGTGTTAGGCAGTGATGACAAAAATCCACACCTATCGCACTCACAATTGCGCAGTATTGCGCGCCACAAATGTTGGTGAAAGCATCCGCCTATCTGGGTGGATTCACCGCAAGCGTGAACATAGCAATGTGCTCTTCGTTGATTTGCGTGACCATTTCGGCCTCACCCAAATTGTGGCAGCAGCGGGATCAGACGTATTCAAAACACTTGATGAGGCGAGGGCGGAATCGGTTGTGACAGTTGATGGCTTAGTCGTTGCGCGCGACGGTGCGACGATCAATCCAAAACTGCCAACGGGTGAAATTGAGATTCATGCCAAAGCCGTTGTCGTGCAATCGGCTGCGCAGGAATTGCCGCTTCCGGTGTTCGGCGAAGCTGAATATCCTGAGGAAATCCGGCTCAAATATCGCTATCTTGATTTACGGCGTGAGCGGCTCCATGCAAACATCGTGCTGCGTTCGAATGTGATTTCAAGCGTACGGCGGCGGATGATTGACCAAGGCTTCACCGAATTTCAAACGCCAATCCTGACGGCGTCATCACCCGAAGGTGCGCGCGATTATCTCGTTCCGAGCCGCGTCCATCCGGGAAAATTCTACGCGTTGCCGCAAGCGCCGCAGATGTTCAAACAATTGCTGATGGTCGCAGGGTTTGATCGCTATTTTCAGATTGCGCCGTGCTTCCGCGATGAAGATGCGCGCGCTGATCGATCCCCGGGCGAATTTTATCAGCTCGATTTTGAAATGAGTTTTGTTACACAAGATGATGTGTTTGCAGCGATTGAACCCGTGCTCCACGGTATCTTTGAAGAATTTGCGAACGGTCGCTCAGTCACGCCAGTTCCCTTCCCACGGATCCCTTACCGCGATTCGATGCTGAAATATGGATCGGACAAGCCCGACCTTCGCAATCCGTTGATGGTGCATGATGTGACCGAGCATTTCAGGACAAGTGGATTTGGGTTGTTTGAACGAATCGTAGATGATGGCGGCGTCGTTCGCGTAGTCGCCGCGCCGAATACGGCTGAGAAGAGCCGCAAATATTTTGATGAAATGAATGATTGGGCGCGCAGTGAAGGACATGCGGGCTTAGGCTATGTCACGCGCAAAGGCGGCGAATTTGGTGGGCCGATAGCCAAAAACCACGGCGAAGCGGGCATGGCCGCAATTTATGATGCGCTCGGACTCGGCGCTGACGACGGTCTGTTCTTTGCGGCGGGGAAGGAACTGCAAGCAGCAAAGCTAGCAGGGGCCGCGCGCAATCGCGTTGGGCAAACGCTCGGTTTGATCGAAGAAAATTGCTTCAAATTCTGCTGGGTCGTCGATTTTCCCATGTTTGAATATGATGAAGACGCGAAGAAAATCGATTTTAGCCACAATCCCTTCTCAATGCCGCAGGGAGAAATGGAGGCGCTCGAAACAATGAACCCACTCGATATCCTTGCGTTCCAATATGACATCGTGTGCAACGGCATTGAGCTTTCATCGGGCGCCATTCGGAACCATCGTCCTGAAATCATGTACAAGGCGTTTGAAATTGCGGGTTACAGCCAAGCTGATGTTGACGCCAATTTCGCTGGCATGATTAACGCGTTCAAATTCGGTGCGCCGCCGCACGGCGGGTCTGCACCGGGAATTGACCGGATGGTGATGCTGCTTGCGGATGAACCCAATATCCGTGAAGTCATTACATTCCCGATGAACCAAAAAGCCGAGGATTTGATGATGGGCGCGCCTGCTGCGGTATCGCTCAAGCAATTGCGTGAGTTGAATATCCGCACGGTCGAGCAGCCGAAATAATATTTGCGTTTCTGTGTAACTGTGATACTGTGCACTCATGAAGAATGTTACGATCACGTTAGACGATGAAACACACCGCAACGCCCGCATTCGCGCGGCGGAAATGGGAACGTCATTATCGGCGATGGTGAAAGGATATTTGCAAGGGCTGGCGGAAACGCCTCCCCCCATAGGAATGCGTGAAATGCAGATGAATTACAAATCGGAACCTTTGCAAGCGGCAGCGCCAGCTGCGGGGCCGCCTTACTTTGTCGATGGCAAATGGGTTTACACCAAGGACGGCAAACCACGGCAGCCTGGGGCATTGCGGGGGATGTGGGTTGCCGATGATTTCGATGAATGGCCTGACGGGTTTTTAGATGCCGTCAATGGCGATGACACGCCAGCTTCAAATACTTGGTGGCTGAATGCCAACGATGTTTTGAAGCCTAACGCTAAAAAATGAAAATCCTACTCGATACAAATGCTTTGATCTGGTGGCTTAAAGACGATCCCAAACTAGGGAGCAGAGCGCGCGCTCTGCTTGCTGATGGGCGGCATGAATTGCTCACAAGCATAGTCTCACTTTGGGAACTGACAATCAAATGGCGGATTGGCAAACTTGAACATCGTGGTTCTGTGTTTGCTGATCTGCTGGCTGAACAGAACATTGGGCTGCTCCTCATCAATCCCAGACACTTTGCGGTGCTTGAATCGCTACCGGCTCATCATAAAGACCCGTTCGATCATCTGATCCTCGCGCAAGCGAAGCTCGAAAATGCGTGGTTGATGACAAGTGATCCGCATATGAGCGATTACGGTGTAGAGTGCATCAGCACCGGTTGACTGTCCCAATAGGGTGCAAGCGGTCAACACGTCTCGACTTTACTCGCCCCGCTGTTAGGTTCGCTAAATGACGATCAAATTCTCAGACTTCGAATTCGGCAAAAAATATGGCGGCGATTATGATGCTGACATTCTTGCGCTGCAAGCACGGTTAGCGCGGATACAGATTGCTTATATCATCCACGGCAAATCAGCGATTATCGCGTTTGAAGGCTGGGATGCATCGGGCAAGGGTGGCGCAATCAGTCGACTGACGGCGGGCTGGGACCCGCGTTACTTTCAAGTGTGGCCCATCGCCGCGCCTAGCGAAGAAGAGCGTGTGCGCCATTTCCTCTGGCGGTTTTGGAAACGCTTACCGGGAAAAGGCGACATCAACATTTTTGATCGAACATGGTACGGTCGTGTGCTGGTGGAGCGCGTCGAAGGCTTTTGCAGCGAAGCGGACTGGCAGCGTGGCTATGATGAGATCAATGAATTCGAATCTCAGCAATGCGAAAACGGCGTCGCGCTAATCAAGATATTTCTGCACACGACGCAGGAAGAACAAGATGCACGCTTTCGTGAACGTTTGGAAAATCCTTGGAAACGATGGAAAACGGGTAAGGATGATTACCGCAATCGAGCGAGACGCGCGGATTATTTGAAAGCTTATGCTGAGATGTTTGAGCGCACCGATACGCGCTGGGCGCCGTGGACGATCGTTGATGGGAACAACAAAAAGGCGGCGCGGATCGCGGTGTTAACCGCTGTCGCTGATGCGCTTGAAAAACGTGTTTCGATGAAGCCAATCGCGGTTGACGCTGAATTGCTCACGCTCGCTGAGGCCGCGCTGGGGCCGATTGCTGCGACATGACATTAGGTCGATCTATTTCGTATTTGCGAGCGAAGCGCGGCAATCCATAACATGGTGCGGCGAGTGGATTGCCGCGTCGTTTCACTCCTCGCAAAGACGAATCAGTCAAATGTCACCACGCTCTAGAGCATGATGAGTTTAGGTAGAGCAAATGTGTTCCCCTGCGTAGGCAGGGGTCCAGTCCCAGACAAAAAGAGTCTTTGTTAAGGTCTGGACCCC
>JAYUAU010000129.1:0-6862 GCA_043741135.1 Sphingomonadales bacterium
CGACGCGGCAATCCAGAAAGTCTCACATTTCCGCCACCTTCTGGATTGCTTCGCTACGCTCGCAATGACGAAGTGGAGGTTGATGGAGGTTCCCAGCTGCACGTGAAGTGCAAATTGCAATGGAGCTTTGGATCGAAGTCGCGCGCGAATATGGCGATCCAATTCCCGAACCGCGCTATCGTCCAGCCATTTATGTTATGAAGGTGGCAGCCTAACTCAGCGCCACCGCAATCAGCGCTGCATTCCCCGCTACAAACGGGTTCACAATCGTCAAGCCGTCAATAACCAAACCGTCGTGCATATCTTCTGAAAGCAGCATCGTTGCTCCTGCGCGTGCTGCAACGGATATGATAAGCGCGTCAAAATATTGGAGAGTGAAGCGCGAGAGGAGCTGAGCCGCATCAGTTAGGTCGCTCAGCGTAGTGGCAGGAGTTTCAAATACGCAAGCATAGGTTTCTACGCGCCGTATCGCGAGTTCAAGGTCGATCACCCTCTTTTTTCTGCAAACGCTCAGAAATTCGCTGAGAACTTGGATCGGTACAAAGTGCTCGCCCGTTGCCAGCTTATCAATCAATGCCGAGGCTTCACTGTGTCGCCCGCGCGAATCATGTGGCGTATCAGCGTAGATCAAAATGTTAGTATCGAGGGCAATCAACGGCCTGTCCGCTCTTCATAAGTAGCTGGCCCTGATAAGCCAGGTATGCCCTCTCGCAAGCCTGCTAGTAATCGTTCTCGCGCCGCCACAAATTCAGGATCATCCATACGGTTCGCGCGTTTGGGGCGGATTTCGGCGATGACCTTGCCATTTTTGGTGATGTCGAAGCTTTCGCCCGCTTCAACCTTGGCAAAGGCGGCGGAGGTATTCGCATTGAATTCTCGGATCGACATGACACCCATCGCGCTGCTCCTCATGTTGCAACTGTTGCAACAATTTATCAACCAGCGCTCAGCACGTCAATCAACCGCGCGCCGTCCACATCGTCATTGTAGAGATGCGGCGTGACGCGCAGCGATGTGCCGCGCAGTGAAACGAAGACATTTTCGGCGGCAAGTCTTTCCGTCAGTTTGTCGGGCACGCCGTTCGGAAAACCAAGCGAGAGGAAATGCGGCGCGCGCGCGCCAATTGGGTTGGCGGTCAGCCCAATCGCGCGCGCGGCGTTGGCGATTGTTTCAGTCTTGGCCCCGAGAGTTTCCGAAATCGCATCAACGCCCCATTCGATCAGCATATCAATTGCCGCACTCGCGCCGCCGAGTAGCGCGGGGTTCGATTTCTCGCCCATATCAAACCGCCGCGCACCGGGTTGGAAATCATCGCGGTAATCAACGAGCCGCGCGAAATCCTGTGCACCTGCTCGCCCCATCCACGCTTGTTCAATCGGCTGGCCACCATGATATTTCGGCGCGACATAAAGCATCGCCATCGTATAGGGGCCCATCAACCATTTGTAGCAGGCCGCCACCGCAAAATCGGGTTGCACTTGGCCAACGTCAAAGGGCATCGCGCCGAGCGACTGCGTTAAATCTAGCACGAGGGCTGCCCCCACCGCTCGGCAGGCTTTACCAACCGCGACCAAATCAACCATGCCGCCGTCTGCCCAGTGGCAATTCGGTACGGCCACGATGGCCGTGTCGGGCGTAATGGCAGCGAGCACCGAATCAGTCCATGCTGCATCCGCATCACGCTGAGCAGGGATAATCGTTGCACCAGTCTCAGCCGCCCGCTCACGCCAGATGTAGACGTTTGACGGGAATTGATCGGCAAGGACTATAATATTCTGCCCCTTGCTCAGTGGCAAATTCCGCGCGGCAATAGCAAGGCCGTAACTGGCGGAGGGAACAATCGCGATATTATCAACGTCGCTCGCCATGATGGGGCCTGCCCGTTTGCGAAACGCCTCAGGGTAGCTGAAGAACTCATCTGATCTGTAATGCCACGGCTGCTCCTTGCGCGCGGCACCCGCAGTAATGGCATCGCGCACGCTATCGGCGATAGGCGACATATAGCCACAGTTGAGATAGTGGATATCTTGCGGCATGGCGAAGCGGTGACGTTGTGAGGGGATAAGCGGCATGATCAGCTTTCATAGTAGACGGACGCGCTGGGCACTTGCCCCAACATGTCCAACGATATCACTATGATCTGGCTTCCGGCAACACTCTTAGCAGGGCTATTTCAGGCGTGGCGAACTGCGGTTCAACAGCGGGTGCGCGCAGAGTTGTCGGTTAACGCTGCAGGGCTTGTGCGGTATCTCTATGGCTTTCCGGTGGGGTGCCTATTGCTCGCCGCCTATGTGCGCGTTGCGAGCGTGTCGTTGCCGAGCCATGGCACCTCATTCTGGTTATTCTGTGGAGCAGCCGGCTTTGTACAAATCCTTGGCACCAATTTGCTGATCATGGCGTTTGGCTATCGCAACTATGTCGTGGGCACCGCATATGCGAAGACTGAGGCTGTTCAAGGCGCGGTTCTGGCGATGATCTTGCTTGGCGAACATCTATCGCTGCTGACATGGGGCGGGATAGCGGTTGGCGTGATTGGCGTGATGATCCTTGCAGCGCGGGGGCAGAAAATGGCACTTCAGCAATTGACTGAGCCAGCAGCGTTATGCGGGCTTGGTGCAGGTTTGCTCTTTGCGCTCACCTCAATTTTCGTCAAACGCGCGACGCAGGTAGTGGGAACCGACGATCTTATCCTTGCTGCGCTCACCGTATTGGTGGCAGTGCTTGCGCTTCAGATGGTGATGCAAGGAAGTTACGTTGCCCTGCGCGAAACCGATCAATTGCCCAAAATCGTCAAGAGCTGGCGTGTGTCAGGGCAAGTCGGGTTACTCGCCGCTATTGGTTCGGCGTGCTGGTTCACTGCCTTTGCGATGGCGCCGGTCGCCTTGGTGCGCGCGGTTGGCCAAGTTGAGGTAATCTTCACGCTCGGTTTTGGTCACTTCTATTTGCGCGAACCACTTTCGAAGAGTGAATTGAGTGGATTGATGATCGTTGCTGCGGGCGTTTTACTTGCGTTGATCGGGGCGCTGTGATCGAGAATTCAACCAAAATCAGATACTTCTACGCCATTTGATAACCATTTGATGAAACAATTTTGCAAGGTTGCTCTGTAAAAGCAAAGTGGCGCGGGCATCCGTGGGGCGAGTGCAAGTGGTGTGGGGTAACGCAAATGATGGAACGACCGGCACCGCCGCGTGTTCAAACAAAGACACGCATCTTCTATTATGAGAAAGAATTGAAAGCCGCCGTCCGGCGTCAGCTCGCTATGGTTGAGCCTGGTCTTGTGGCGGCGGACGGCGGGCGTGAGCGCGCGGTTGCGACGGGGCGGATTGATATCACTGCACGCGATGCCAACGGGCATTTCGTCGTCATAGAATTGAAAGCAGGGCCTTGCCCCACCGGCGCGCTTGAACAAGTGTTGGCTTATTCAAGTGACCTTGCCGCTGAGACGGGAACGCCCTGCCGCGCCGTCGTGGTCGCGTCTGAATTTTCTGATCGGATTCGGGCGGCCGCAACGCAGGCACGCAACCTATTTCTGATCACATATGAGCTCAATCAGGTAAACCTAGAAGCTGGGCTTCTTCCGCACGAGTGAAAGCTGATGTGCCCATAGGCTCATTATCAGCCACGGCGCTTGCGAAAAAGGCAACGCCCTTGCCCGTTTGAGGATCAACCCAAAGGCCTGAGCGTAAGCCGTAAGCTTCACCCGCATGACCGATCCGCGTTCGGCCATCGCCGAACGGATCATCTTTGCAGCCCGCACTTGGGGTAGCGAGCGTTTGAACAGCAAGCCCGTAGCGACAGAAGAATCCACCCTCGATATCGCCGTTCTTGCCGTCAAATTGCCAAAGCGGGGTGGTGAGCGCTTTGAATGAAGCGGGTTTCAAAAACCCCTTGCCGCCGCGCAGCAGCATTTGTCCGATCCTTGCGAGATCGACCATCGAAATCCGCATCCCGCCTTGGGGTGAAAAAAGTGCGCCATTATCACCGATTTTATACGCCGCGAGATCGCAATTACCATTGGCCTGTGTGAATACGGGGCAAAGCGGGGGTGCGCCGCGCAGATCATCACGCCGCACGGGGCCACTGATATCATAAAGCACAACGGCGCGCGCAACCTTGGCAGCACTGCTCCCTGACCAATTATAGCCAGCATCGAGTCTAAGCGGCTTGAACACCATGCGTGTCATGATCTTGTCAAAGCGTTCACCGGTTGCTTTTTCCATCACGCTCGCGATCACGGGGAAATTGATATTCGCATAGCGGAAATAGCCGCCGGGTGCGTTGACCGCGTCCCATGCCTTTGGATCGCTCAGGCGGTCTTGCAATCGCTCACCTAAAGGCACCAGATAGTCTGCGCCGTCAGTCAAGCTCGATTGGTGAGACAAGAGCATACGCAGTGTGATGGCTTTGTCTGGAAACGCAGGATTACGGAGTTGCCAACCCAATTTAATCGAAACATCGGCATTAAGATCAAGCTTGCGCGCCTCCACCAGCCGCATCACACCTAGCGCGACAACAAGCTTTGAGATTGACGCCACGCGCACCGGATCATCAACGGTGGTGAGCCTGCCGGTTGACCGATCAGCAACGCCGCCTGCGCGTATCGTCATTATTCGACTGCGGTCAAACGTCACGCGCGCTTGACCCGCAGGCGGGAACGATGGCGTTTGTGCGGCTGCCTGAACCGTCATAGCCATCAACGCGGCAGCAGCACAAACGCGCTTCATTTTTTGCCCAGTAAATCGAGCACCGCAAGCGTCATTGCTTCAATACCCAGTCGCACTGAAGGCTCGGGATCGATCTTGAACAATGGCGAATGGTGGCCAGCAATTGGCGGGCCGCCCTTTGCAGCTGCGTCAATCGCAGCTTGCGGGGTTCCGCCAACCGCGAAGTAATAGCCTTTAACACCCAGATTAGCTTCAACGAGATACGCAAAATCCTCTGCGCCCATGCCCTTTTGTTCAAACGGCACAACAACACCCGGCCCGAGCCCCTTGGCAAGCGAAGCATTGAGCCTCCGCGCAAGCGCTCCATCATTGATCGTTGTCGGTGTGCCTTCGATCACTTTGACGATGGGCAGTTTATCCTCGGGCATGCCGTTAAGCCGCCCAACACCCTCTGCGACGCGCTTTACGCCCGCAATCAATTGCGCACGAGTGGCCTCATCGTTAGCGCGCACCGTCACTTGCAAATCGGCGCGATCTGAAATGATATTATGCTTTGAACCCGCATGGAACGAACCGACCGTGATCACGCCGGGGCTGAGCGGCGGACGTTCGCGGCTGATGATGCCTTGAAGCGCTTGAACAATTTGTGCGCCCATATAGACAGGATCTTTGCCTGAGTTCGGGCTTGCACCGTGCGTGCCAACGCCGCGCACGGTGATATCTATGCTATCCGACGAACTGTACTGGATGCCTTCAGACGCTGAAATATGCCCCGTTGCCAGTTCAGCCGCAACGTGGAAGGCAAGCGCATAATCGGGCTTGGGAAAGCGCGTATATAGTCCATCGAGAACCATGGCCTTTGCCCCGCCGACACGTTCTTCGGCGGGTTGAATGATGATAACGACCGTGCCCTTCCACCGATCTTTCATCGCCGCCAATTGCCGTGCGGTTCCCACCATTGATGTGATATGCACATCATGTCCGCAGGCATGCATGACCGGCTGGACATCGCCAGCAAGCGTGGTTTGGCGAACCTTCGACGCATTGGGCAGCCCCGATTTCTCCTCAACGGGAAGCCCGTCCATATCCGCGCGGAGCAGCACCGTTGGGCCCGCGCCGTTTTTCATCACTGCCACAACACCCGTGCCACCAACGCCTTCGGTAACCGTGAAGCCAGCTACAGCGCGCAATTCCTGCGCCATCCGCGCGGCAGTTTTGGTTTCTAGGAACGACAGCTCAGGGTTGCGGTGGAAATAATCCCAGAGAGCGCCTAGCGATTTGTCATAATCAGCCTTCACTGCACCTGCGAAATCAGGCGCAGCGACGGCGGGCGAGGTGGTGGCGAGCAGAGCAGCGATCAGCGCAATCCGCATCATGCTGGCCCCATTCGAAACGCACAGAGCTTATTGCCATCAAGATCGCGGAAATACGCGCCGTAGAACGCCTGCGGCCCTTCATCGCCGCGAAGCCCCGGAGGGCCTTCACATGTGCCGCCGAGTGATAGGGCCTTGGCATGAAGCGCATCAACCTTAGCGCGCTCATCAAGCGTGATCGCGGTCATCGTGCCGTTGCCAGGATGAGCAGCACCGCCGTCATGCGGGGGAACAATTGCAATCCCGGATGATGTCATGCTTGTGCCATACATTGTAAAGCCATCGCCCATGCTCATCAACTCTTTTGCCCCGATGGTGCTGAGCAATTCAGAGTAGAAGCCACGCGCCTTCGCCATATCGTTGGTGCCAAGCGTTACATAACCTATCATCGTCTAATCCTTTGCTTTGAGTTATCGAGCCTGATGCGCTTGATCACAGCTTCCCATATTCGCAAAGAATGTCCATCCCCAATCGCCGATGTTTTCATTCCACGCCATCACGCTTGTCTTATGACTTTGTCGTCCGTTTGGGCCAAGATGGATTGCCACACCGGGGACGGCCGTCCCCGGTGTGGCGGGAGGGGTCGGATCGTAATCGCGCCGGTCACTGAAGGACCGAGTTAGAGTGTGATCGCCCCTTTCTTTTCCTTGCGGCCTGAACGGATACTTGGGGTTTGGCCCCGGATGACAAGCAAAGGACACGGAAAAGATGAGCACATCCATACCACAATCAGCCGGGATCGACATCTCAAAAGACTGGCTCGACGTTCACCTCCATCCTGATGGCAGCTACAAGCGGTTTGCCAACGACGCTGGAGGCCAC